>DASPWX010000001.1:0-44719 GCA_035637615.1 Bathyarchaeia archaeon
TGCTTTGTTAGGCTCGTCATTGGTCGTGAGCAATGCACGCAGACCTTTCGCTTTCGCGCGTGAGAGCGCCTCGACTTTGATGGCGGTGGCGAGACCGCGTCCGCGATAGCTGCGCCCGACGCCCGTCATCCACGTATAGCCATCCTGCGACTGTCGCTTGCCGGTCATCGTGAATCCGGCGATCGTCTCGCCGTCGTACGCGACGATGGACACGTCGGCGATCATCTGGCCGCTCTCGAATCCCATTTGACGGAAGCGGTCGTACGGCCAGTGCGGCGTTGGCGTTGCCCACGGGACGTCTTCCCACATCGGCGTCTCGGCGTCGTACAGCGCTCGGATGAAGGTCTCGCGGCTGTCGCCCTCGCGACCGTCGAGGATCTCGTCGATCGTCTTGAGCGCGATGCCGGATCCGCGCACGTCATCGCCGCGCTGGCGAAACCGTGCAGGATCGAACGACGCCAGCTCCACGTACGACTCGATGCGCCGCCCGATCTCACGGAAGCCACGCTTCGCGGCCCACGTCAAGGCGTCTGGGTGCGCCTCGCTCGCGCCGGCGAGGAAACGCGGCGCTTTGCGACGGATCGCTTCGTCGATGACCACAGCGAGCAATGAGCTTCCGATCCCTTTGCCGCGATCGGCCCGCGCGACCGACACGCCGCCGCTCTGGGCGCCGTCCGGATGCTGGAATGCGCCTCCGGCGCCGATATCGGCGAACGCGGCGAGATGCCCCGAAGGGTCGTCGACCGCGATCCGAAGAAGCGACTTGTCCGGAGCCATCGCTTCCCAGGTCCGCCATTCTTTCGCGCTGCCCTGCTCCATCGGGCCGTACCAGGTGTTGCGCTCGGCGACCCACGAGTCACGGTCGCGGTCCTCGAACGGCCGCGCGCGGTAACCCGCGGGAAGGCTCGCTGTCAGGCGCTCGGTATCGACTGCGATCACCGGCGGGACGATAGGCCGACCGGGTTCGGCGTCAAATCGTGCGGCCGATACATGTCCGTGACTCGGGCGACACCGATCGGACGAAAAGGGCGGGGGTATGGCACCGCATTTGCCGCACTTGGTCAGCCCACGCGCCGTGGGACCAATGGAGGTATTTCGCATGGACGACAAGATCGAAGGCAAGTGGGACCAAGGCAAGGGCAAGGTCAAGGAAGAAGCCGGCAAGCTCGGCGGCGATAAGTCGACCGAGATCGGCGGCAAGGTCGACCAGGGCAAGGGCAAGCTCAAGGAGGGCCTCGGCAACCTCAAGGAAGGTCTTCAGGACGAGCGGGTCGACCGCTAGTTAGACGCACGCGGTGACGTGAGGCCCGGGCGCACAATGAGATCGTGCGTCCGGGCCTTTGCTTCTTCGTCGCATTCGCGCTTTTTTTGAGCGCCTGCGGCGCACCGGCTTCCACCTTGTCGGGGACCGCGGCTCGCGACCTCCCGCCGTTGACGGTGGTGGCCAGCTCGAACGATCAGGTAACCGTCGACGTTCTCGAGCTCATCTGCATGAGCTGCGCCGAGCACATCCTCGCGGGCTGCCGGCAGATCGACGGTGTGGCATCGGTCGCCGTCGATCGCCGCGCGCGGCTCATCACGCTGTATTTCGATTCGTCCCTGACCACTCGCGAGCGGGTCGTGGCCGCCGTCGACGACGTGGTCGCGACGATCCCCTGAGCCTCGGCCGAGTCCTCCTCGCGCACCACGCCGATCCACTGGGTCACGTGATGGGGCTGCTCTCGTTCGCTCTCCCGCGACGTCGCGATGGGTGCTTCCTGTACATCAGCGATCGCGGTCTGGCGAATCTCGTTCTGACCCGGCGCGGCTTCGGCGCGATCACATTCGGGCACGTGATCGTCGCGAGCGCGGAACCGACGCCGGCGGTCTGGCGCCACGAGCTTCGGCATGTCGCGCAATACGAACGACTCGGTCTCTCGTTCCTACCGCTGTACCTCTGGTACCGCGCGCGTTATGGATACGCCGAGCATCCACTGGAGCGAGACGCGTCGGAAGACCCTAGGCTCTTTTCTTAGTGGCCTCGTACGACATCGCGATCCTCGGCGGCGGCCCCGGCGGTTACGTCGCGGCTCTCCACGCCGCCGTCAAAGGTGCGAAGGTCGCGCTGGTCGAGCGGGATCGCGTGGGCGGGATCTGCGTGACGGTCGGCTGCATCCCGTCAAAGGCCCTCCTCGACTCGAGCCATGCCTACTGGATAACCACGCACGGCGAGGACCACGGCATACACGTCGAAGGCGCGCGCTTCGAGCTTCCGAGGGCCGTAGCGCGCAAGGACCGCGTCGTCGCTCAGCTCGTCTCTGGCGTCGAAGCGCTCCTCAAAGGACGGAAGGCCGATCTCATCAAAGGTGAGGGCACCGTCGTTTCCCCGACACAGCTTCGCGTCGGAAACCAGACCATCGACGCCAAAGCGCTGATCGTGGCGACCGGGTCGAAGGTCGGTATTCCACCCATCAAGGGACTCGCTGAGGCGAAGCCGCTCGACAACGTGAGCGCGCTCGCCCTGACCGAGATACCCAAGCGGCTCATCGTCATCGGCGGCGGCGCGGTCGGGCTCGAGCTCGGCACGTTCTTCGCCGAGGTCGGAAGCGACGTCACCGTACTCGAGATGCTTCCGCAGCCGATCGCCTACGCGGACGCCGAGCTCGTCCGCGTCCTGGTGCGGGCGCTCGAGCAGCGTGGCGTGAAGGTGCGCACGAACGCGAAGGTGACCGAGGTGAAACGGAACGGGCCCGTCGTGTCGATCAGCGCAGAGATCGACGGAAGGCAAGAATCATTCGAGGGCGAGCACGTGCTCCTCGGGGCCGGCCGGGTCGCGAACCTTTCGGGCGTCGAGCAGGCCGGGTTTGCGACGAACCGCCTCGGGATCACGGTCGACGACCGGATGCGCACGAACATTCCCGGGATCTGGGCGATCGGCGACTGCATCGGTGATCCCCGCGCGCCGAAGCTAGCGCACGTCGCGTCGGCGCAGGGCGAGGTCGCCGTCGACACGATCCTCGGCGAGGACGCCGTCATGAGCTATGACGCCACGCCGAACGTCGTGTACACGCATCCCGAGATCGCGCAGGTCGGCATGACTGAAGCGCAGGCCAAGGAGAAGTACGGTGCCGACGTGAAGGTCGCGCGCTACAACCTCCGCGCGTCGGGCCGCGCCCTCGCGCTGGGCGAGATCGACGGCCTTACCAAGATCGTCACGGCGGGGAAGGATCAGCGGATCGTCGGGGTACACATCGTCGGACCTCAGGCGAGCGAGCTGATCGCCGAGGCGACGCTCGCGATGCGCCTCGAGGCGACGGTCGAGGACGTGATCGCGACGATCCACGCGCACCCCACGCTCGCCGAGAGCTTCCGCGAGGCGGCGCTCTCAGCGGCCGGCCGGCCGATCCACTCCGCGCGCTAGCCCCCTCGAAACCTCACGTCCACGGGGCCATCCTTCTCCGCCTTGCGGATCTCCATCTGCGGTGCGCCGCGCTCGCGGAGGGAGGCGTAGCGCCACTCGGTGTCGGCGATGTCGATGGCCCCGATGACGACCGAGGCGATGCCCATCGCGCCATTCGCGTGATCGGCCGCGGCGCCGCTGGGTACGCGGAACTCGCGCGGGGTGAGGTCCTCGATGATGAATGGCAGTGGCGGCTTCAGAACGGCCGTCCGCCATTTGAGCTCGACGCCTTCCGGCGTGATGCGGCCGCTCTCTTTCGGCGGACTCTTCACGAGGTCAGCGAGCGCCGCAGTGTCCGCGGCGATGTCGTCGGAGAGGAGCGCGAAATCCGCGATGCCGCCGCCATTGGCCGCGACGTTCCACCAGCGATGGGTTGCCGATCGGCTGAGATCGCGGAACCCGACGAGCTCGAGATAGCTGCCGTCGGCGAAGGGGATGAGCGCGTTGTGCGTGATGCGGTCGGAATGCTCGCCGCCCGGCGTCACGGTGAACCCGCGGCGGCGGTAGTCGTCGACGGCGAATTGGAGATCGCGGAAGACGAAGACGACGTGGTCAAGGCGGCGGAGCATGAGCGAATAGATAACACGAGATGAGCGTTTGCTGCGGGCCGTGCGAGGCTCGAACTCGCAAGCCTCCCGCTTAGAAGGCGGGTGCTCTATCCAATTGAGCTAACGGCCCATCGCAATTATGAATGCGATCGGTCTCGAAAACGGACGGCATGTGCAACGTCATATGTTTCCGTTCCCAGATACCGCGCTCCCTTGCCGTCTTTGTCGCATGGCAGTTGGCACAGAGGACCTGACACTTTGCGATCTCTATGAGGATGGTTGCCCACGCGAAACCGGTCTTGCACATGTAGGCCACATCGTTGCGTTTGTCCCGGAGATGATCGAAGTGGAGGACCACGGGGTCTCGCTCGCCGCATTCGACGCACGGATGCACCGCGAGGTACTGCCACATCAGAATCTGGTTCTCGTCCCCTGTTTGGTCTCGAGCCGCGCGGACGTGCGCGATGTGCCTCGCGCGATTGCGCTCGTACCAAGCGCTCTTGTACTCAGCCATACAGTCTTTGCACCACGAGTGACGGATGCCGCGCTCTACATAGCGGAAGCCGAACTCTTCGAGGGGCTTCTCAATGGCGCATTTGCCGCAGATCTTCATTTCCATCGTCTAGAACATGCATTCTATCGCATCAGACGCGAATTAGGAAGGGCCTTTGGGGCCACAGATGTGTCCGCACGAAACTTCGTCGCTCGGTACTTCAGTCACCTGATCCCGCCTCCTTAATCGTCTGACCCCACCTTCTTATCTCCGCGCGGTAACGCCTCCCCAATGCGCGCGCGTTGAGTTGATGGAGATTCGGTTCGACTAGCCGCTCATCGAGTTGAGGGGAGGGAAGCGGCCAGCGTCGGGGCATTTCGTCGACTGAGCGTGCGACCCGTCCGGGCCTTCGATGGGGAAGGGACCTAAGGGGCCGGAGGTTGCACATGCGCGATCCGGCACGGTTCGGCGTACTTGCACTCATTGTCACGATCATCGCCCTCGCGGTCAGCGCCACACCTGGCGACGCAACTACGTTCGCGGCAAGAACACTCGACGGGCGGAACAACAACCTGGCCCACCCCTCGTGGGGACGGGCGGGAACTCTGTACCTTCGCGTCGCGCCGGCGAACTACGCCGATGGCATCTCGAGCATGGCGACCGGTCCGTCGATGCGATATGTGAGCAACCGCGTCTTCAACGATGCGGGTCAGAACATCTTCTCGAAAGACGGCATCACCCAATGGGGCTGGGTGTGGGGACAGTTCCTCGATCACGATTTCGGTCTTCGCGACGAACGATCAGCCGAGAATGCTCCGATCGGCTTTGACCAGGCGGACCCGCTCGAAGCATTCACGAACGACTTTGGAGTGATCGGCTTCGCGCGCACGCCTGCCGCTCCGGGAACGGGCGTCGCCACACCCCGGGAGCAGGTCAACACTCTGAGCAGCTACATCGATGCATCGAACGTTTACGGTGTCGACCCCAACCGCCTCGAGTGGCTTCGCCTTGGACCGGTCGACGGTGACATGTCGAACAACGGCGCGCGCCTCATGCTGACGGCTAACGACTTTCTTCCCCGCGTTGGTGCCCGCGGCGATCCGTCGACCGCGCCGGCGATGGATCTCATGGGCCCGCTCGTCGGGACACCGAACAGCGCGGTCGTCGCGGGAGACGTTCGCGCGAACGAGAACATCGCCCTCACGGCGCTACACACGCTCTTCGCGCGCGAGCACAACCGCATCGTCGCCTCCCTGCCCTCATCTCTATCCGCAGAGGATCGTTTCCAGATCGCGCGCCGCGTCGTCGGCGCGGAGATCCAATACATCACCTACACGCAGTTCCTCCCCGCGCTCGGAGTCCGGCTCGAGCCCTATCGGGGTTATGACCCCACGGTGAATCCCGGACTCTCGAATGAGTTCGCGGTCGTGGGTTACCGCGCGCACAGCATGATCCACGGCGAATTCGACACGACCGTTAGCGCTACCAGGTACACCGATGCGCAGCTGGCGGCCTTCGCTGCTCGCGGGATCGTCGTGACGGCGGACGGCGATCAGGTCACGCTCGAGATCCCACTCGCCGCCGCGTTCGGCACGCCTGATCTCCTTGAGGATCTCGGCCTTCCGCCGGTCTTCCTAAGCCTTTCCCAGCGGCAGTACGAGAACGACGAGCAGATCGACAACGCGCTACGCAGCGTGCTCTTCCAGATCCCCAAGCCGGGTATCGCCGATCCAACCGTCTGCGGCGTGCCTGTCGTTAATCCCGACTGTTTCAGCGGCGTGAGCGACCTCGGCGCCATCGACATCGCTCGCGGCCGCGATCACGGGATGCCGACGTACAACGATCTTCGGCGGGCCTATGGGCTTGCGCCAAAGACATCCTTCGTCGATGTCACCGGAGAGGCCA
The DNA here is from genome assembly GCA_035637615.1 of Bathyarchaeia archaeon. GTDB lineage: Bacteria > Chloroflexota > Limnocylindria > P2-11E > P2-11E > 3-1-20CM-2-70-9. The sequence continues at coordinate 6,386 of DASPWX010000001.1, forward strand.
CGCAGAGGTTCCCCGTCGATCCGCTGATCAACCCACGCGACCCGATCAACGATCCGAACATCCTCGATTTCGTCGAGCTACGAGACGCGGACGGGAACGTCGTCGCTCCAGGCACCGATGCAGCTGAGGAGGAAGTGGTCGTCGGCGTACGGCGCACCACCGTAGCTGCGCGGCTCAAGGCGGTCTACGGGACCGTCGACCGACTCGACGCATTTGTTGGAATGGTGTCCGAGCGGCATGTGAAACACACGGAGTTTGGCGAGCTTCAACTCGCGATCTGGGCGAAGCAATTCGCCGCCCTGCGCGACGGCGACCGTTTCTTCTACCGGAACGACCCAGTTCTTCGTTCCATCGATCATGAGTTCGGCATTGACTACCGCCTCACGCTCGCGGAGATCGTGAAGCTCAACACCGGCGTCACCCTTCAGCGCGACGTCTTCAAGTTCGCGGGCTAGACCGAGCCTCTCGGGAGAGGGCGCGACGACAGCGCCCTCTCCCCGGGCGACCTACTCGAGTCGCACGCGCGTCGCCGGCACGTCGAGGATCACGAGCTGCGTTCCCGTGACCGAAGAATTGACCTCGAATATGAGCGGCACGACGACCGGGCGCCCGACGGGGAAATCCGTCGGCCATATGTACGAGGAGTCCGGATTCAGCGCGCTCGAGTACACGCTACTCGTCGCTGGCTGCGCCGCGTATTCCTCGCCGCTCCCCGCCGCGAGTGAGAAGTTACTCGGTTGAAGCTGAGCGCCGGCTGAGCCTCGGTTTGTCGCGGCGACCTGGATGACCAGATACGTGCCGCGAGCTTTGGATGTGCCGATCGTCGCGACGCGACGGACGCTCCCGACGTTGTACGTCCAGCTGGGCGCATTGAGCGACGTCCCGATGCCCACGGTAGCCGAGGTCGGGCTGCCGCCGGTCACGAGCGAACGTATGGAGGGCACACTGAAGGCCGCGATGAGAACGATGAGCGCGCCGATGATGAAGTAGCGGAGCTGCCACGCGGCGCCGCCCCACTCGCGTGCATCGGCGTCCAATGCCGCGGCTGCGTAGGTCGGACGCTCGGAGCCGATGCGATCGCGAAGCGTCAAGGCCGGATCTTCCGGCGGTCGTGCCGATTGCGGAGTTGCGGCAGTCCGGTCCGGGGACACCTGCGCCGCGGGCTGGCTCGCCGACGCGACGGGTGGCCCCCCGGGCCGAAACGGCTTGATCTCGGGGTGGTATGCCGTCGATCGCGTCCGGAGGGCGATATCCGGGCGGATGACGCCGACGAAGGCGCTTCCGCCCACGCCGGTCAGCTCCCACTGCCGCTGACTGGACCCCGTCCGTGTCGCGAGCGCATCGCCATCGGCTTCGACACCGCGGGGTCCGATGACCACGACCGCGTACGGACCGAGCTCCGGCATGGCGTCGTGCTCGGCGGCCTCGCCGAACGACACGAATCGCAAGTAGACGCCCTCCGGCGCGCCGACGCGAAGATCCGGACGGGTCGCGCCGCCCGGCTCCTGGCCTGTCGCGCGCCGCAGCTCACGCTCGGCTTCGACCCACCGACCACCGACGCCGAACGGGTCGTTTTCGCCGTCCTTGCGGTCGGCAACGAGCATCCGGTCTCGGACCACGACGTGCTCGAGCGGACCGACCGGAGGCAGCTCGCGGTCGAACGCCTCGCCTTCGGAGAAGAAAGTCAGATAGAGGCCGGGTTGCACGGCGAGAAATCTAGGGCGAGTCCGAGTATCTAATCCATGACCGCCTCGGCTTCGATCTCGACTTTCCACCGCCGGTCGAGCATTCCCACGATCACCACCATCGTGGCGGCCGGCCGAACCTCACCGAACACCGCGCCGTGGGCGCGGCTCACGGCCTCGGCGTAGCTCGGATCGGTGATGAACATGCGCGTGCGCACCACGTGCTTCGCCGCCGCTCCCGCTTCGGCGAGGGCCTCGAGGATGATCTCGAGGCATCGGCGGGCCTGGATCTCAGGGTCGGGGTCGCAGGAGCCGTCGGGCCAGATCGGCGCGGTCCCCGAGACGTAGATGTTGCGGCCGACGCGGATCGCGCGACTGAAACCGATCCTCGCCTCGTACGGGGATCCGGACGAGACGCGCTGGCGTTCGGTCACCGGCATGAGAATAGAGTGGCAAGAGTGGCAAACGAGGCTTTCATCGACGAGCTCTGGCGGATGGCGCGCGAGCTATTCATGCCGGATCACCCCTGGTTCAAGGGGATCGTGGAGCACCGCTGGAGCCGGGAGCAGATCGTTCTTGGCGAGATCCAGCACTACCTGCGTGTTCGCACGAATCCGATCTTCTTCGGCTACATCGTCACGAACGTCGCGAGCGAGCGGAATTACGCACTGATGGACATCGTCATGGAGAACTTCATGGAGGAGCTAGGCGGAGAGAGGACCCACGTCGACATCATGCTGCAGATGCTCGACGAGGCGGGGATCTCTCGCGAGGAGGCTGACAAGGCCGATCCCGCACCGGGCACCCTCGCGGCGATCGAGATGATCCGCTCGGGATGCCAGAACCGCTCCGCGCTCGAAGGCATTTCCCTCCTTTCATTCGTCGAGGCAATGCACGGTGGGCCCGACGGCGCGGCCGCGCGCGTCTACAAGGAGCTCACCGGCCACTACGGCTTCTCGCGCCGCGCTGCGGCGACCTATGAGCTCCACGCCGAGCAGGACACCGGGCACGGTGACCGGCAGATCGAGGCGATCCGCCGGTACGCGACCGACGACGACGTTCGGGAGAAATGCCGCCGCGCCGTTCGGCTCGGGTTGGAGGCGTTCAACTTCGAGTGGGACGGGCACGTGCAGGCGATGACCGGGCAGCGCAACTCGTACTGGAACGGCAAGACCGGAATGCTCGAGCTCCGGCATCCCGAGGTGCGGCTACCGGCGAGGGTCTAGAGCGGCCACTCTTTCGGTAGCACCGCGCGCAGCTTCTTGTACTCCGCGTCGTCGCCGTATTTCTTCTTGAAGGTCTTGACCTGCTTGAGCAGATCGTCCTCGTTCACTTCGAGCACGTTGGAGACCATACCCGTGGTCTCTTCGAAGCCGAGGCTTCAGTTACGGCGTCAGCCGCGCATCCGCTCCATGACCGTGCGATCTTCGGCCTTCACGCCGTGAGATTAGTCCTGAGTGAACTCGATTTGGGCGCACTCAGCGCCCTGCGCTGCGCGCAGGGACGCGGGCCGGTTGCGGACCCACAGGCGCTCCACCTCGATCGCGTCCCAGCCTGACGGAAGGACGACCGCCCGCCGCGCCCATTCGGCCGGCTCCTCCGGCCCGAGCTGGATGCCGGGAAGGCCGTAGAGGCACGCGCTGAGGAAGCCGCCAAGGTTCGCCTGAAAGGGCCCGACCCGGGGTTTGTCGGGGAACTTCTTTCGGCTGAACTCGTCGGTCTCGGCGAACGGCTCGAGGATGAAATCGGCGTAGCCTCGCTCGAACAGGTCGAGCGAGCGTTCTCGGTCGCCGAGCCATGCGGCGTACACGCCGAGCAGCGCTGAAAGCATCGGATACCCAATGAACTCGTCGACGCGGTCGAGATAGAACTCGATCGTCGACCGCTCCGTCTCGGGCCCAGCGCAGTAGCCGATGGGAAAGAGCGCTGCGAGCACCTCGGGCGTTGCACCGGTGACCCCGCCTTCCTCCGGCGTGAACCGGTCGTGATTCAGCAACACACCGTTCGCCCAGGGGACAAAGAGATTCTCGGCGATTCCTTCCCACCAGCTCGCGTCCTTCCGCCCGAGGCGCCGCGCCGCGTCAGCGGCCTCGTGGAGGACCCTCTTGGCGGCCATGTTGACGTAGCCCGCGTTATCGATGGGCTCCTCGCGTTGCTCGGCGATCCCGATGATCCGCTTGATCTCGTAGCCGCGCTCAGTCCGCTCGACGCGCGAGCTGATCCACTGGGCGACTCCCTCGAGAATGGGCCACGCGCGCTCGCGCAGGAAATCCTCGTCGCCGCTTGCGTGCGCGTATTGGGCGAACGCTAGCGCGACGGAGAGTCCAACGTGCTGCTCGAGGGCGATGAGCGGCGCGGATACCCGGATCATCTCCTCGCCGTGCAGCGGGCCGCTCGCCCAGGGGAACTGCAGCCCGCGATAACCGTTGAGGGCGGCATTCCGTCGCGCGGCGTGCATCCGCTCGCCACGGTAGTAGAGAAGCGCATCCGCGGCGCGCGGATCGGTGAGCAGCATGGACGGGAACACGAACGTCTCGATATCCCACATGACCTGACCGCGGTAGTAGTGGTAGTTGGGCCAGTAGGCGAGTCCGAACATGGACGTGCTGAACAGCGACGACGCGTGCGCTGACGCGTGGCTGTAGTAGTAGGCCGCGTCCGCGTATGACTGCCAGCGCCGGCCGGCTCCGACGAGCTGCACTCGCCCCCGCCATAGGTCGTTCCAGGCGACCCGGTTCTCTTCGCGTAGGCGGTCGAACCCGAGGTTCGAACCGATCGCGGCAAGCCGGATCGCTTCGCGATGAGGCTCGCTGTGGCTCTGACTCGGAATCAGCGAGGCCATCGTTCGCACGACGTGCGTTGAGCCGGCGCGCGCGCGCAGCGAGTAGCTGGTCCTGAGCGGTGCGGTCTTGTCGTGCTCCTCGCGCTCCTTTTTCACGTCCTCGCCGCCTTCGAAGTGCGTGACGTACGCAACGCCGCAGGCGCTGAGCGCACCGTGGCATTCCCAGAGCAGCGACCCATCCACCGCCGGCTCTTTCGCGCCGGGCGTGCTGGTTTCGCGCTTCTTGTACCTACCGGGCACGTCGGTCTGATCGATCGCGACCGTGATCGACAGGTCGCAGTCCCCGTTCACGGTCACCCGCAGCTCGTGTATGACGAGCGTGGGCTGCGTCCGGCTGCAGAAGATCAGGTGCTCGGCGTCGGCGCGGACGCCCTCGACCTCGTACCCGAACCGTGACCGAAGCTCCCCGCACGAGAAGTCGTAACGCTGCTCGACGAATCTGCCGCGCTCCGGGTGCTCGCTCAGCTTCGTCCCATTGATCGCGATATCGCCGCCGAGTGGGTAGGGCGCGCGGGAGAATCCCTCAACCTCGTCGGCCGGGTGGATCGCCGCGAGCCCATTCACGATGGCGAGCCCCTGTGTGAGCGGGATGCGGCCGGCGCGAATGCCGATGAGGCCATTCGAGAGATAGGCCGGGATGTACTCCGGCTTGTAATCGGTTACCGGAGGCGGGCTGATCGGCTCGCTCATTCGGTTGTGCGTGATGCACCCACAGTGCCAGTGCTAGGGGTCTCCGAGCCTCTGCGTCGTAACGACGACCGACTCGCCGGCAAGCGGCTCGCCGCGTGCCCCCGCCATCACGCGGACCCGAGCCAGCACGCGCCACTCGCCGCTCTCGCGCAGACGGAGAATAAGGAACGGGTTCTCGACGACCACGCCGGGTGATTCGTTAAAGCCCACCGGGAGCGTCACATCCGCTGCCGCCTGCGGCGCGATCGCGACATCGAGCGTCGTCTCGGCGGTCCGGAACTGTGAGTGCGGGTGCTGCGCGCTCAATAGGCGCACCGGCAAACCACCTTCGTTGGCTATCCGCCAGCGCACCGTCCACGTACCGTCGGCGCCCTCGGTCGTGAACGGATGAATGCGGAGACTCGGTCGTTCGCTAATAGCCGGACGTAGGCGCGGGTGAGCCCTGACCGCCTCCACCGCCGTAGCCGCATGCGGCACCGCCGACCGCGGCGACGATAACGATGACCAAGAGAGCGACGACCATCTGACGCATGAGTGAACCTCCTCTGGGTTTCATACGAACTGCGGCATGACGTCGGCCGCGAACGCCTCGAGCGCATCCCAGTCGTAGGGTCCTTCGCGGAGCGCGATGTTCACGCGGTACGCGCCGGCCTCGGCGTACGACGCGACCACATCGGTCGCCGCACGCGGCGTGCCGCGGAGAAAGCCGGTCATGCCTCGTGGGTCCTTCGACCAGTGCTTTTGGTAGAGCGCCTCGTGGCGGTTCGCTCCGGCGTCGTCAGCACCCATGTAAAAGCCAACATTGATCGTGCGGACGATCGCCGCGGGATCGCGGCCAACTTTGGCGCACCACGCATCCAGCACTTCACTCTTGCGCTTCCATTCCGCCGGCGGAAGATACGGCGCATTCCAGCCGTCGGCGAAGCGCGCGGCGGTTCGCAACGTTCGTCTCTCACCCGCACCGCCGATCCAGAGGGGAAGCCGTTTTTGAAGCGGCTTTGGGTTGTTCGGCGCATCGACGAATCGGTAGTGCGTGCCTTCGAAGTCCGCGCGGCGGCGATCGAACAAAAGTCGCAGGACCTCCGCGTATTCCTCGAGCTGGTCCTCGCGCTCGCGAATCGAAGGGAACGGAATCCCGTAGGACGCAAACTCGATCTCATCCCAGCCCGCGCCGATCCCACAATCGGCGCGCCCGCCGGAGAGATGGTCGATGGCGCTGAGCGCTTTCGCGAGGACGCCCGGGTGCCGGTATCCGACGCAGAAGACGAGGCAGCCAACGCGGACACGATTCGTCTCCACCGCGGCCGCGGAGAGTGTGGCGATCGATTCGAAGCAATCGACGTCGCCTCCCTGCGGCGGCGTTTCCTGAAAGTGGTCGGATACCGAGAACCAATCAAATCCGTGCTCGTCGGCGAAGCGCCAGAGGCGACGCATCTCATCGAGCGGACCACCAAGGTGGCCGAGATGTATCCCGAAGCTAGTACCCAGAATCCGAGTATGGGTCGCCTGACGGTTTTGCCGTCGGGTATTCCTTCATCGGGTTCGCGGGCTCGTTCGTGCCGAGCGCTGGGGCGGCCGTCGCCGGAGTGGCGGACGTGACCGCGCCGCCTGCGCCACCACTTCCTGTGCCGCCGCAGGCCGCGATGGCCAGACCGCCGAGCAGAGCGGAGAGGAAAAGCGCGCGGAGCCTCGTCATGATGGGAAGACCTCCTGCTAAGGTGAGTACGGGCGGGAGGCCGCGACGGATATGGGTAGTTTTGGTGTCTTCTTCGTCGTTTTCGTCCTTCTCGTCGTGGCCCTCGCGGGCCTTGGCCTGGCCCTGGCGGCAGCCCGCGCGTCTGCGCGCCCACGACCGGCCCGGCCCGCCAACTGCGGCGACTGCATCTACATGATCCCGCGGGCGAAGGTCTACAAGCGCGAGACGATCGAGGACCTCGACGGCGTGGTCCATTACCTCTGCCAGCAGCGGTGGATCGAGATCACGCCGTACTCGCCGTGGTGCGAGCTCGGAAAGAGCAAGACCCGAACGACGACCGTTCCGACCTGAGGCTAACCTTCGGGCGTGACCGCCTTCGCGAAGTTCGATGCGTACGTGCGCGCCCGGGAGCGGGAGTACATCGATGAGCTGAAGGTGCTCATACGGCAACCGACCGTCTCGGCGCAGGGGATCGGGATTCCGGAGACCGCCCGCATCGTGCTCGACCGAACGAGGAACCGGGGCGGCATCGCCGCGGAAGCGCTGAGCGTAGACGGCGGACCTCCGACCATCGTCGGCGAGACCGGCCGTGGCGACCGCACCCTCCTTATCTACAACCACTACGACGTGCAGCCTCCGGATCCGCTCGACGAATGGGAAACGCCGCCTTTCGAGCCGACGGAGCGCGACGGATATCTCTACGGCCGCGGCGTTTCCGACAACAAAGGAAATCTGATGGCCCGGCTCCAGGCGATCGAGGCCTACCGCGCGACGATGGGCGAGCTCCCTCTGCGGATCCGCGTGCTGTACGAGGGCGAGGAGGAGAGCGGCTCGGCGCACCTCGCCGCGTTCGTGGCGCGCCATGGCGAGCGGCTCCGGGCCGACGGCTGTATCTGGGAGGCGGGCTACAAGGACGCCGCCGGACGGCCGACCATCTCATGCGGTCTCAAAGGCATCGCGTACGTCGAGCTTCGCGCGCGCGGTGCGAACAAGGACGCGCACTCATCTCTCGCGACGATCGTCCCGAACCCCGCCTGGCGGCTGGTCTGGGCGCTCGCGACGCTGAAGAACGACGCCGACGAGATAACGATCGACGGCTTCATGGACGCCGTGCGACCGCCCACCGCGGCTGACCGTGCGCTCCTCGAGTCTCTGCCTTTCGACGAGCAGGGCATGCTGCGCATCCACGGGATCACGCGTTTCGTGCGGGGTCTCGAGGGGTACGAGCTCAAGAAGAAGCACTTCCTCGAGCCGACCTGCACGATCTGCGGGATGGTCTCCGGATACACCGGTCCCGGTTCGAAGACGGTCCTGCCCGCCGTCGCGAGCGCGAAGATCGACTTTCGTCTGGTGCCGGATCTCACACCTGAGAAAGTCACCGCGCTTCTGCGCGCGCACCTCGATCGGCGCGGCTTCAAAGATGTCGAGGTCGTGCCCGGTCACGGCGAGCCGCCGTCGCGCTGGCCCACCGACTCGGTCGCGGCAAGGGCCGCGGTCGACGCCTGCCGGAGCGCGTATGGGTCCGAGCCGGTGGTGTATCCGCTGCTCGCGGGCTCGGGCCCGATGGCGCAGGTGTGCGACACGCTCGGGATCCCCGTCGCCGGCTTCGGCTCGGGCAACGCCGCGTCGGCCAATCACGCGCCGAACGAGAACATCGCGATCGCCGACTACGTCGATCACATCCGTGCCTTCGGGCGATTCCTCCACGCGTTCGCCGGCCGCACCCTGGCTTGAATCCCGGCGAGCGGCGCCGCCTCCTCGGTCTCCTCGGCTTCCTCAGCTTCAACGCTGTCTACGTCGGTGTGGTCATGGCGCCCGTGCTCACCCAGATCGCCGGCGAGTTCAACATCACGACCGGAACGGCGGGCCTCGTCGTCGCGGCGTACGGCGCACCGGGCATCGTCGTCGCTGTTCTGACCGGACCGTACTCGGACCGCTTCGGTCGAAAACGCTTTCTGGTGACAGGGTCGTTGATCATGGGTCTCTTCACTCTGCTGAGCGCATTTGCGACGAGCTTTGCGGTCCTCGTCGCGATGCGGATCGTCGCCGGCATCGGCGGCTCGGTCATCTTCCCGAACACGACCGCGACGGTCGGTGACAACTTTTCATACCGCGACCGCGGAAGTGCGATGGGCACGGTGATCGGGCTGAACACGATGGCTGGCGTCATCGGCGTGCCGCTTGCCGGCGTTCTGGCGGAGGCGACCAGCTGGCGGGTCTCGGTCGGGCTCGTTGGCGTGCTCTCGATCGCGGCGGCGCTCGTGCTCCTCTGGAAGCTTCGGCCGGCTCAGACGCCATTGAGCGAATCAGCGATCCGCGACATGTATCGATCCATCGTGACGAATCGATCAGCGCTGGGTGCCATCGGGTCGAGCTTCCTCGGAGCCCTTTACTGGTTCACCTGGGCCACGTACATCGTCGTGTTCTTCGAGAACACGTTCCGGCTGTCGGAGGGCCTGGCCTCGATCCTGGCGCTGACCCAAGGGCTCGGAGTTCTTCTTGGGAGTCAGCTCGGTGGCAGGCTCGGCGCTCGGATCGGCCACAAGCCGATAGTCGCGGGCAGCGTTCTTCTCTCGGGCACGCTTCTGCTTCTGCAGACCAATCTCGGCTTGCCGCTACCGGCGACCGCGGTCCTCAACCTTCTGCTCTCGGCAGTAATCGGGGCGCGGTTCGCGTCGAACACGACGCTCCTGACCGAACAGGTCCCTGAGGCGCGAGGCACGCTGCTCGCGGTCTCGGCATCCGTGACGAGCGCGAGCATCGTGGTCGGCGCCGCGGTCGGTGGCCTGTTGATCGACGGTTCGGGGTTCTGGGCGCTCGGGGCGTTCTGTTTCGTCGCGGCTGTCCTCGCAGCCCTTGTCGTTTGGATCTTTGTACGCGAAGAGCCCATCGACCTCGAGATCGCACCAGCGGTTTGACTCGGCCGCACATCGTTGCGTAACTGTTACGCCAGGGGCTCGTCCGAACGCCTGCTCGGCATGGCACCTGCCCGTACATGTGTCACTCGGAAAAGGAGCAGGCCATGGCACGGAAAGCCGGAGGCGGGATGACCGTCGCCGAAGCGGGACGAATGGGTGGCCGATTAGTTAGCGAGAAGTACGGTCCGGAGTTCTACGAGAAGATCGGCAAGAAAGGCGGATCGAGCACCGCCAACAAGTACGGACCGGAATTCTTCGGCCGCATCGGCAAGAAGGGCGGCCGCGCGGTGACCGCCAAGTACGGAGCCGGCCACTTCGAACGCATCGGCCGCAAGGGCGGTCAGAAGGTCGCCGACCTCATCGAGCGAGCCAAGACACTCGAGGCCGCACCCGAGGGAGAGAAACAGCCCGAAGAAGCGACGCCCGCCGAATAGTCCGTTCGGCGACGGCGTACTTTTGGTCCCTTGATGGACCGGAGGGAGCTGGGAGCGGGGACGCGTGTCGTGCGTGCCGCCCGCTCGCTCCCCCCGGGCGAGGGTGAACCGGTCGTCCCCCCACTCGTCCAGAGCGTGGCATTCGATTACGGATCGGCGGCCGAGCAGGACGCAGTGTTCGGCAATGAGCGACCCGGTTACGTGTACGGACGCTACGGCACGCCGACGACCGCCGCTCTCGAAAATGCTCTCGCCGATCTCGATGGTGTCGAGGCCGTCACGTGCTTCGTGACCGGGATGGCCGCGATCTCCGCGGCCGTCGACGCATGCGCGATCGCGCGCGGCGGGCGCGTGGTCGCACAGGAGGACTGCTACGGCCAGACGCGCGCGCTCTTCGAGCGCTGGGTCCGCGAGCGCTCGGCGGACATCGTCTTCGTGGACACGACCGACCACCGTGCCGTCGAGGCCGCGCTTCGAGCGAAGCCGGCTGCGCTTCTCTACGCCGAAGCGATCGCCAATCCGCTCCTGAAAGTCAACGACGTGGCCGCGCTCGCACGGCTGGCGCGCGATAACGGCGCCAGCCTCGCGGTCGATGCGACCTTCGCGACACCTGTCCTTTTCCGCCCCGCTGCGCTCGGGGCCACGATGGTCATCCACTCGCTCACCAAATATCTGAACGGTCACGGCGACGTCATGGGCGGGTCCGTCGGTGGCTCGGCGGAGCTGGCCCGCGCGATGCGCGATCGCACGATCCTCGATGGGGGGTACCTGCCCCCGCACGAAGCCTGGCTCGCGATCCGCGGCATGCGCACGGTCGCCCTCCGCGTCCGGCGCCAGTGCCAGAGCGCGCTTACCGTCGCTCGTCACTTGGCGAAGCACCCTAAGGTCGCGCGCGTCCGCTATCCAGGCCTGGCCGACCATCCGCAACACGAGCTCGCAACACGCCAGTTCGGCGGCCTGTACGGAGGCGTCGTGTCCTTCGCCCTCCGCGACGACACGAAACCCGCTGCCTTCCGATTCCTCGACGCCCTCGAGCTCGCCGCCTCCGCCACGACGATCGGCGATCTCTTCACCGAGGTGCTCTACCCGCCCATCTCGTCGCACCGGCGCCTACCCGCCGAAGAGCGCAGCCGGCTCGGGATCACCGACGGTTTCCTGCGCATATCCGTAGGGATCGAGGACGAGGCAGACATCCTCGCCGATATCGACCGCGCCCTTGACCGCGTCTAAGCCGCTACCCCGCGCCCTCGTCTTCAATTGCCACATCACCGGCCTGGCGGTGGCGCGTTCGCTCGCGGCGCACGGTATCGAGGTCATCGCGCTCGATCCCGATCCCCGGGGCCTCGGCCAGGCGTCGCGAGCCGTAGTGCAGCGTCACAAGTGCCCGAACCCCCTCGAGGACGAGCGCGGCTTCGTCCAGTACCTCCTGGACAACGCCAAGCGGTTCGGGGAGGGCGCTGTCTTGTTTCCGACGAACGACGAATGGGTCATGGCGGTCGCGCGCTATCGCTCGCAGCTCGAAGCCTGCTATCGCATCCCGTTCGCTGAGCTCTCGGTGATCGACGCCGTCCTCGATAAGCGCCGGCTCTACGCGGACGCGCACCACCTCCGCATTCCCATCCCGAAGACGTACACGCTGAACGATCCGAAGGCGACCGCGCGAGAGATCCGCTACCCGGCGATCGTCAAGCCGGCGGAGCAGCGTCGTTTCTACGACCGCTTCGGGGTCAAGGTCTTCCGCGCCGAGAACGCCGCGGAGCTCGTGCGCTTCGCGCGCGAGGCGGCCGACCTCGCGTGCGTCGCCCAGGAGATCGTCGACGTGCCGGCCGGCGGCTTCTACTCGTTCTGCTCGTACGTCGCGCCCGACGGAGAGGTCCGCGGCGCATTCGTCGGGCGGAAGCTCGAGCAATATCCAGAGGGATTTGGCACCGGATGCCTCGTCATCGGCGAGCAGGTTTCGGAGATCGTCGAGCGCGGAAGCGCGATCCTCAAAGCGTTCGGCTACCACGGCATCAGCGAGGTCGAGTTCATCTGGGATCCCACGCGCAAGGAGCATCTCCTGCTCGACGTCAATCCTCGCGTCTGGAAGTGGATAGGCCTGCCGATCGCGAGCGGCGTCGATCTGCCGTGGCTCGCGTACAGCGAGGCGATCGGCCAGCCGGCGCGGGCCGACGAACCGCGCGACGGGATGCGCTGGATCTACGAGCGTGATTACGCCTTACTCGCCCAGTCCCGACCGCTCTATCCGGCGACCGGCGAGGTTGTGAACGCGGTGTGGGACCCCGACGATCCGGGTCCCTTCGCGCAGCTGATCCTGAATGAAGGACCCGGTGGGAAGTACTACTGCGCCTGTTAGCGAAGCCACAGGCACGGCTCCGTCTGCCGAAGGCCGTGACGCTGACCGTGCGTGCTAGCGGAGGAGCCGGTGGAGCCATATGGGTACGCATCGCCGCAGCCAGACTTCTTGAGCTCGTGCTCGGGCTTGTTGTGCTCTATTTCTCCCTCCCGATGTTCTCGAGTGCCGGTCTCGGGCAACCGAACGTGGGCGTGTGGCTGGGCCTCGTCTGCATCGGCCTGCTCACGGCGAGCGCCTCGCGCGCCGAGGGGCATCTCTTCGCGGGGCTATGGCTCGCGGTTCTGGCCTTCGCGCTGCCGGTCATGCTGTTTTCGATGGCCGCCCTCGGCGCGCCGCCATGCCCGCCCAACCATCCGCCGATCACAAACACCTATTACTGCGTCTTCCCCGGTTACCCGGCCCTGCTCGCGTTCGCGCTGGCCTTGATCGCAGCCGCCTTTGTTTTGGCAGTGTTCGACTTCCGCGCATTGCTCGCGCGTGCCGGTCGCGCGGCGAACTGAGCCATCATTCCCACGATGCGCTTCGGATTTTGGATGCCGGTCTTCGGCGGATGGCTGCGGAACGTCGAAGACGAAGGGATGCCCGCGACGTTCGCGTACCAGCGCGAGCTCGCGCAGCAGGCCGATCGCACCGGCTGGGACGTCACGCTCGTCGCCGAGCTGAACCTGAACGACATCAAGGGCCCGGAGGCTGACTGCCTCGAGGCCTGGACGACCGCCGCGGCGCTCGCGCCGCTCACCGAGCGGCTCGAGCTCATGGCCGCGGTCCGGCCGAACTTCCGCCTTCCCGCGCTAGTCGCGAAGGAAGCCGCGACGATCGATCGGATCTCGAACGGCCGCTTCACTCTGAACGTCGTGAGCGCCTGGTGGCAGGCCGAAAGCGACCAATACGGCGGCGCATGGGTGCAGCACGATGAGCGCTATGCCCGCACCGAAGAATTTCTGGCCGTCCTCAAGGGGATGTGGACCAAAGATGAGTACACGCTCGAGGGCCGCTACTACACGATCAAAAACGCGCGACTCGCGCCGAAGCCGGTGCAGAAGCCGTGGCCTGTCCTCTACGCGGGAGGCGAGTCACCGGCGGCGAAGGAGCTCATCGCGCGCGAGTGCGACGCATATCTCATGCACGGCGATCCGCCCGAGGCGCTCGCCGCGAAGATCGAGGACATGCGCGCGCGTCGCGCGAAGCACCCGGAGCTGCCGCCACTGCGGTTCGGCGTGGCCGGATACGCGATCGTTCGCGACAGCGATGCCGAGGTGAAGAAGGAGGTCGCTCGCATCACCGACGTGCGTGCGAGCGCCCGCGGGTACGCGAGCTACCAGGAATTCATCAAAGGGTCGCAGCTCGACACGAAGGTGTCGCTCGAGGACTACAGCGTCTCCAACCGTGGCCTGCGCACAGGTCTCGTTGGCACGCCGGAGCAGGTGGCGGAGCAGGTACGCGCATTGGCGCGTATCGGCATCGATTTGCTGCTATTGCAGTCGAGCCCGCAGCGTGAAGAGATGCAGCGCTTCTCCGAGGAGGTGTTCCCGCTTGTGCGGGTTTAGCATTTCGCCCGGCCGTCTTGGGCCGCACTGGGGAGGACGTTTATGCGCCGCTGGTTGATCCCTGTTGTTGCGCTCGTCACGCTTCTCGCTGCGCAGCCGGCATTTGCCGCGCAACCCGCGCAGGGCGTCGTGCGAGACCTCGCCGACGCGAACAACGCCCGGTGTCACAACCCCGAAGGAATCACCGCCTCTCCGAACGGTTTGCTCTATGCGGCGGGACTGTCCGGAAACATCTGCATCTACACGCTCGACGGACGCGAGGTGGGCCACCTGACGGTCGCGCCGAACCACGCGCTCCTTGGTGAGCTGTACACGCCCGAGGGCATCTACGTCGCCGACAACAACCCCGGATTCAGCGGTGGTCGTCTTATCAGGGTCGATCCCGGCACCGGTGCCTTCGTCGTACTTGCGGACGGGTTCGGGGCCCCGAACGCGATCGCTCAGAACCACCGCGGGACGCTCTTTGTATCGGACTCGTTCGCAGGCGCGATCTTTACGGTCAGCCCGAGCGGCGGCGGCAAGACGCTTTGGAAGGCCGACGTGCTACTCCAGCCACACGGCAATCCGCCTTTCGGCGCGAACGGGGTCGCCTTCGACCGCACCCAGGGCTTCCTCTACGTCGCCAACACCGCCGACGATCGGATTCTCCGTATCGCCGTAAATAAGGATGGGAGCGCAGGCGCGATCTCGATCTTCGCCGACGGCGCGACTCTCGGACCAGGCGCGCTCGACGGCGCGGATGGGATCCAGTTCGACGTGAGGGGGAACCTCTACGTCTGCGCGAACCAGGCGAACGAGATCCAGGTGCTCTCGCCGAGCGGCGGGCTGATCGCGCGCTACGGGCACAACGCCGGCGACGATCCGCTCGACTTCCCCGCAAGCCCGATCTTCCACGAACGTGGTCTCTACATCGCCAATCTCGCACTCGGGACCGCGCCCAATGGAGGGAAAATCTCTGTGCTCGGGGTTGCTGTGCCCGGAGCGCCCGCCGCGCACTAGAGCGAGTCGCGCGGGCCGACCGAGGGCCCCCGCGCGATGGGGCACCGGCCGAAGGCCGGGGGTCCCTGTCGCGTACAGAGGGTTTCGGTCGGCCCGCGCAGAAATCCGTCGTGGGGCCGTTCGCTCAGAAGACCCCGGGCTGCACCTGTCGGCGACCTCGCCGCTTCGTTTTCTGCGTTAGCGCTCGCGGCGCAGGTAGTCGAGGATCTCGGCCATGACACGGCAGTCGACTTCGTTGTAGCGGCCGATCTCGTGCATGACTGGCGATTCCGTTAAGGGTCTTCCGCGAGCGCGCGACTCCGCCGCCGCCGACCAGGCGCCGGCCATCGCGCCGGCGCCATCGGCGAGACCTTCGCCCCAATGCGTTTCGATCAACCCGTGCGTGTGCATCGCGCGTGCGATCGACTTCAGACCGAAGGAGAACGCGCCTTTGACCACGATCGGCTGCGCGCGGAACACGCGCCCGAGCAGGTCGTACCAAGCGAGAGGTGGCCAGCTGCGGTCGGGGTGACGCGAGCGGGCTGATTCGTACGCACGCTCGAAGTTCGATTCCTCCGCGAGCGACCAATGCACGAGGCGCACGTCGCTCGCCGACGCGCATCCGGCGTCGCGCGCGACCTCCGCCAGATGCGCGAGCCAGTCATCGATCATCCGAGCCTCGGCCTCCACGCCGAGATCGTCGACCGTGAACTGACGGAAAGACCAGCGGCGATCGCGGTAGGTCCCAGAGCCGATCTGAAAGATGAGCGCCTGCCCGCCCTTTTGCGGGAACGTGCTGAAGTCGTCGTCCATGTCGTGGACGAACTCGAAGTCGACGAACGCCTCGGCCTGCGGCGGCACACGCCACCTTTCCTCGTCCGCGTTCACTCGGTCGGGGCGCAACACCTGGCCGGTGTCCCGGTTCACCGCGACGACCGCGTCCAGCGTGAGCCCGTGCTGCCCGTCGAGGCCGAGGAGGCTCGCGGACGTGCGCGCATCGTCCCAACGCGTCACGCCAATCGCATGCGCCGCGGCGCGGAGCTCGATATTCACGCGCGGAAGGATCGTGAGCTCGCCGAGCTTCGCCGCGATCTCAGCCTTTGCGCTGTGCCAGGGGAAATCGCTGCTCGCTTTCATGTTCGGCCAGAGCTCGGGGACCGATGGGATCGGGAGGACGCGCCACTCGGCGCCCTCTGTACGCAGGCGCCGCACCCAGGCGATCGCGCGGGCGACAACGGCGCCGAGGTCTTCGTCTTGGGAACGGACGAAGGCCTCGCGGGGGACGCGAGCGAGCTTCTCCCAGCATCGATCGCCGCGACTCGCGCCCTGTCGCCACGCGCGGCCAGCGACGTATGCCGCGGGCGGAGTGAAACCCTGAATCCGGCCGAGCGCTTCGTTGTAGATCCAGGCCTGGGTCATGACGGGGAGCGAGTCCGCGCCGAGGCCGCCATCCTTCAGGAGGTGGAGCGTCGAGAACTTGATGTCGACGATCCGGTAGTGACGGCCGTGCCGCATCGCGGCGACGGGAAGCTCGAGCTGGTCTCCGATGAACGCGCCGGGGCAGAGCTCGGCGAGGACATCCGACCGCACGAGAAGATCGGCCACCCCATAGGTCCGCCGCTCGGGATCGCGCAGCACGCCCGACGCGATCAGCGGCGCTCCGTTCTTCATCGCGTCCCACGTCGCCTCGGCCGCCGCGAGCGACCGGGCCTCGTCCGGTCGCGTCGCGACCCGCGTTACCGGCCATCGCTGCTGCAGGTCGACGAGCACGGCCTGCTCGAAACGCCGGCCCTGCTCCATCAGGAACCGCGGCAGATCGAAGACCCGGTTGTAGCCGGGCAGCTGGTCGTCGCGACGGAAGCCGTGCTGCTCCCCGTACTCAGACAGCCAGTCGACGAGCAGGTCGTCACGGCACCAGTTGCGGATATCACCGGCGGCGACCCAGCCCAGCCAGTCGGAGTCCGTCCGCGGGTCGACGAGCGCTCCATCGTCGCGCTGTGTGATCGCGGCCCGGCCGATCATCCAGACGAGATTCCCACCGTTTCGAGTAGACCGCGAAAGTCGGGCTCCTCCCGGAGCGCCGTGCCGTCCGTTGGGGCCGGCGCGCCACCGCGATTGGCCCAGTAGACGTCCATTCCGACCCGTGCCGCACCTCCGACGTCGTGAGCCGAGCCGGCCACGAAGAGCACCTCGGCGGGATCGAGGGCAAGGCGCTCAAGTGCCATCCGATATGGAAGCGGATCGGGCTTGTATGCGCCGGCCTCCTCAGCCGTGACGACGAGCTCGAAGCGTCCGGCGCGGAACGCGGCGAGGCGGCCAAGCTTTCGGGAGCAGTTCGTCACGACGAACCTCCTCGTGCCCTCCAATCGTTCGAGCACAGGCGGGACGTCCGGCCAGGGTTCAAATTCGCCCCACCGCCGTAGAAGCTCGCTCACGCGCTTGGCGTCCAGGCCGACCTCACCCGCGCTCTCGCGGACGATGTCCTCGAAAGGCCGGTAGCGCTTTCCGCGGAGAAGCACCTGCGACGCCGCGTGCCATCGCAACCCGAGCGCACGATCCCGCGCCACTGCGGACCAGAGCGTCCAGGTGTCCAGAAGCGCGGTCAGGAGGTCGAAGCCGACCGCCGCGTAGGCCATCCAATTAGCCTATCGGCGCACGAGACCCGGGGCGTAGATAAAGGGGGAGGCGGGCTATGGCGCGCTACATCACGCTCATCAGCTTCACCGAGCAGGGCATCAAGACCATCAAGGATTGGGACAAGCGGATGGCGGCGACACGAGAGCGACTCGATCGCGCGGGCGGCAAGCTCATCGATGTGTACCTCACGCTTGGCGAGTACGACGCGGTCGCGATCACCGAAGCACCGAATGATGAGGTCGCGCTGCGTGGTGCGATCGAGTACGGGATGGCAGGCAACGGGCGGAGCCGAACGATGCGCGCGTTCACAGCGGACGAGACCGTCCGAATCGTGAAACAGCTCGGCTAACGCGTCCTAGTCGCGCGACGCGTGCCTCGTGACCCAGTCCACGACACGTCGGTTGAAATCGACGCGGTGACTTGGCCTGCCCTGAGCGATGAACATGTGGCTGCCTCCGGGATAACGAACGAACTCGGTCGGCACCTTGCCGGCGGCGACGAGTCCGGTGAAGAGCTCCTCTCCCTGCCCGATTGGGCACCGCTCGTCGGCCTCGCCGTGAAGGATGAGGGTCGGCGTCGTGACCTTGTCGACGTAGTTGATCGGCGAAAGCCGCCGGAACGTCTCGCGCGCGCCCGTGATGTCGCCGCCCATCTCCCACGGAGCGAACCACATCCCGATATCGCTCGTGCCGAAGAACGATTCTTGATTGGTGACCGGCGCACCGACCACCGCGGCTTTGAAGCGGTCGGTATGGCCGATCGTCCAGCTGGTCATGAAGCCGCCGTACGAATAGCCGGCGACCGCGAGCCGGTCCGGATCGGCGACGCCTTCGGCAATGAGTTGATCCACGGCCGCGAGCTGCTCGGGAAGGTCGTGCTCACCCCACTTAGTGCGAATGCCATGCGCGAACTCGCGCCCGTACGAACCTGACCCCGTGGGGTTCAACGCGAGCACTGCCCAACCCCGCGATGCAAGCAGGTAGCGGTAGAAGTAGGTGAGAGAAAAGACGTTTCCGGTGAAGCTCTGCGGCCCTCCGTGGATATCCACCAGGAGCGGCGATGCGCCGCGCTGCTCGGCCGGCATGAACAGCCAGCCCTCCAAAGTGCCGCCATGTGGGCTCGTGAACGTGCGCCGTTCGCCGTGGACCGGCGCGAGCTGCGCCAGGAGGTCCTTGTTGAGCTGCGTGAGCCGTCGTTCGCGCGTCCCATCCCACGCGGTCACGTACAGGTCTGATGGGGCTGCCAGGTCACCGGCGGCAAAAGCGATGCGTGATCCCGGCGCGCCGCTCGCGAACACGATCTGGCGCTCTCCGCCAACGACGACGCTCGTCGAGCCGTCGCCGATGACGGCACGCACGAGATGTGCGTTCCCGTGGTCCCCCGCGATAAACGTCACACTCGCGTTGTCTTTGGACCAGATCGGGCCGGGGGTCGCGGTCGCGATAGGGAGGAGCACCGCGCCTCGGTCGTATCGCTCGGTGACCCGCCGTGGCTGCCCGCCACGCGAAGGCACGGTCCACACGCGAACCATCGGATCGCCGAGTCCGGCATCCTGCGCGTCGTACCCGTAGCACGCGATCGTCGTGCCGTCGGGTGACCAGGTCGGGGAGGTTGCGCGTCCGACGACTTCGGTGATCCGGAGAGCGGCGCGACTCGCCACGTCCGCGACCCAGATGTCGCGCAACGAGTACTCGCTCCGGCCGCCACGCGTCCGTGAAAACGCGATCTGACGTCCATCTGGCGACCACGACAGAGCGCCGTCGTCGAAGTCACCCGTGGTGAGCTGTGTCGTGTCGCCGGTCGCGACGTCGACGATGAACAGATGCGACCGGGCGTCGAACGTATAGCCGTCTCCGTCCGTCTTGTACTGCGCTTTCGTGACGTGTCGCGGCCGCTGCTGCCAACGCTCCCGCGCGCCGGCGTCCTCGGGCCGCGGTTCGAGCCACACCCGCGAGCTGAATGCGATCCTCGTCCCATCGGGCGACCACGTCGCCGCACCGGCGTGGCCCGGCATCGAGGTGAGCCGGCGGGGCTCGCCACCGTGCGCCGACATCATGTAGAGCTGCCGCTCGCCGCCCACCCGATCCGAGAGGAACGCGAGCTGTGTGCCGTCCGGTGACCACCGCGCCGCCGAATCACGTGTTGGCCCGCGCGTGAACTCGACCGGCGCGCCACCCTCGGTCGGCGCGACGTGAATGGTCGAGCGATACTCGTCCTTCTCCGTGTCGATCCAGGTCACGACGTACGCCACGCGGCTGCCGTCCGGCGAAATATCCACGTCGGGAATCGTCTTGAAGGCGAGGAGATCGGTGGCGTCCATGCGGTCCGAAAGACTACGCCTCAGATGACCGAGGGTGCCCGCAGCCAGTGGGTCTTCTCGAAGACCGAAGCTCTCGCGAGAGATGGGATGGTCACCGCGGATCCGCTCGCCGCGGAGGCCGGCGTCGAGATCCTGCGCGATGGGGGGAACGCTCTCGATGCCGCCCTCGCGACCGCATTCGCGCTGGGCGTCACCTCACCGATCGGTAGCGGCCTTGGCGGCATCGCGGGTCTCGTGGTGTGGCATGAAGGCAAGACGAGCTCGTTCGATGGTTCAACACGCGCTCCGCTCGCATCGCGGCCCGAGATGTTCGAGCTCACGGGTGGCGAGGCTCGTTCGGGAATGTACGGATGGCCCGCGGTCAAGAACGACGCGAATGTCGAGGGACCACTTTCAGTCACGGTTCCGGGCGCGGTCGCGGCGTATGAGCTCGCGCACCGCCGACTCGGGAAGCTGCCCTGGGCACGCCTCTTCGAGCCCGCGATACGTCTCGCGCGCGATGGGATCGTCATGGACTGGTACGGCACGCTCGTGTTCGGCGCGTCCGCGTTCCGCCTCCACAAGAACGCCGAGGCCAAGCGCGTTTACTACCGCCCGGGCGGCGCGCCCTACCGGCCGCCGACGGGCTTCGAGCCTGCCGATCGCCTGATCCAGCCCGATCTCGCGGGTTCGCTCGAAGCCATCGCGCGCGGCGGCGCCCAGGTGCTCTACAACGGCGAGCTCGCTGCGGCGATCGCGGAAGATATCCGCGCGCTGGGCGGGATCCTGTCGCGAGACGACTTCGCGGCCTACGAGGCCGGTGCGCCTCCGCCGAATGCGATCGAGTACCGAGGCCATCGCGTGCTGACGCTGCCGGGTCTGACGGGCGGTCCGACCGTCGCGCGCGCTCTCGGATTGCTCGAGCGCGAAGATCTGCGCAAGCACCGCCAGCTCGGTGCCGAGAGCCTGCACCGCATTGCGGTCGCCGTGCGCGCGGCCTTCGCCGAGCGCCTGGGGTCGATGGCCGACATGCCGAACACGACTCATGTGAACTCAGTCGACCGCGACCGCATGTGCGTGTCCTTGACCGCGACGCTCGGCGGCGGCTTCGGCTCGGCGGTCATGATCAAAGGCACTGGGATCCTGATCACCAACGGGACCTACTGGTTCGATCCGCGTCCCGGCCGGCCCAACTCCATCGCCCCCGGCAAGCGCGTCCTGTGGGCGGGCGCGCCCACGATCGTGCTGCGAAGGGGCGAGCCGTTTCTCGTCTGCGGCGCGCCCGGCGGGCGCAAGATCATGAGCGCGGTCGTGCAGACCGTGGTGAACGCTGTCGACTACGGCGACGGGCCGCAGACCGCGACGAGCCGTCCGCGCATCCATGACGAGGGCGAGAAGCTGCAGGTCGACTCGCGAATCCCGGAGGACGTGCGTGCTGCTCTCGCGGCCATGGGGCATGAGGTCGACGTGAAGATCGAGGACGTCCTCGCGACGAATTTCGCGCGCCCCGGCGCCATACGGATCGACGGCCCGGAGCTTCGGGGCGGCGTGGAAGGTACGAAGATCGGGATCGCGCTCGGGTACTAGCCCGAGCGCGATCCATCAGGGCTACGGAACGGTCGGGCGCTGACCCGCGTTCTCCTGCGCCTCCCGCTCGGGGCTCTCGCCGGCCTCGTGTGCCGGATCCTCGTTCGAGACGAAGACGCCCGGCGACGCCGAAGCGTCGGCCTGCGTGTTTGCGCTCGTTGGCGTGTTCGTCGCTGCGTTCGCGCTCGAGCCCGCTGTGAAGGCGGCCCCGAGGGCTACGCCCGCGAGCATCGAACCTCCCGCAAGCGCCGCGATGACGGCTTTTCTCATGTCCATTTCGTGTCTCCTTTCTTTTGCCCTGTTGAAGGGCTCATCTCACCGTGGGGCACCACCGGCGACTGCGTATGAGATGGAACTGAGAGTTGTCTAGGAATCGCCGAGGAAAGCGACCGAACGCCAGGTTTCTCTGTCGGGTTGCCAATGCGAGATCCCGTGGGACGATCCTCGGGTGGCGACGCCGGCCTCGTTGCGCATAGCGCGGCTTCTTCTCTTCGCCGCCGCGGCCTGCGCGTTCGCGGTCCCCGTCTTCATTGGGGCGCGGGCGGCCTTCGTCTCACCGGTTCTGCTGCTTTTCGGCGCGCCGATCGCGCTCTTCGTCGCGGCACACCAAACGATCGCATCCGATTCGATGCGTGCACGGACGTTCGCCCTTGCCGGCGCCTCGGCACTCACCGCGCTCGCGATCCTCACTGGTTTCGGTGCTGGGGATGTGAGCTTCCCGGCGGCGGGCATCGGCGTACTCGCGGCCTGGAGCGCGTGGCTTCATCCGCCACGGCGAAGGGCCGTCGTGCTCTTCATCGCCTACGTCGCGGTCGGCCTCGTGGTTGCGGCGTTCCGCACCCGTAGCTTCTTTCTCGCGCCGTTCGTCGTCGGAGACGTACTCCTGTGGCCTGCGACGCTGCTCTTCCTCTCGCCCGCGCTCTTCGGCCTGCCGATCTTCGCCGGACTCGGTATCGCTTTGGCCCTCGGCGCATACGCGTTCCGCCAGGTGCTTCCGCTTGCCCGACCCACGGTCGCCCTCGCGGCCGCCGCCGCGGCAGGTGCTCTGGCCGTCGGTTTGGTCGTGGCGCTCGCGTTCGCGTCGCCGAACAGCAGCGCGCGGTTTGAGCTTGCGCCGGCGGGGCTGGCGGGCATTTTCGCAGCGGCGTTCGCTTCGGTGCTGGGACTTCTCGCGATGAAGCGATCGCCTCTTCTTGCGGGTCTCGGGATCGCAGCGGGCACGACGATCTTGACCCTCGCGAGCCTCTCGCCCGCGTCAGTGAGCTGCCAGCAGAACGGTTACTCGACCTCGTCTGGGCCGTGGTGGCTGGGCCCGCCCGGATCGATGAGCGCCAGCGGAAGTGGCGGCGGGAGCAGCGGCACGGTCGGGGGAGCGATCGTCCGCGGCGACGGCACGACGATCCGCTTCACCTGCAACGGGAGCACCCTCAGCGAGTTCGTCATCGAGCAGCACTGACCGCTAGGCTGTCCGCGCATGGCACGATTCGTCGTTGAAGGCGGAACGCCTTTACACGGTGAGATCACACCGGCAGGCAATAAGAACGAAGCGCTACCACTTATCGCCGCCAGCCTTCTGACTGATGACCCGGTCACGCTCCGCAACGTGCCGCGCATCCGAGATGTACGGGCGATGCTCGAGATCGCGAGCGCGCTCGGGGCGACGGTCGAGGAGCCCGACCCGCATACGGTTCGCATCACGGGTTCGCTTCGCTCGACAGACGTACCGGCGAAGCTCGCGGGCGAAATCCGGACGTCGCTCCTTTTCGCGGGTCCACTTCTCGCTCGGTACAAGAAGGTGAAGCTCGGTCTGCCCGGAGGTGACGTCATCGGTCGCCGTCGCAACGACACGCACTTCCTGGCGATGCAGGCCCTCGGCGCGGAACTGGAAGCCGCACAGAACGGCTACGGCTTGCACACCTCCGGCTTGAAGGGCGCGGATCTGCTTCTCGATGAGCCTTCCGTGACGGCGACCGAGAACGCGCTCATGGCCGCAGCGCTCGCCTCGGGGAGAACGGTCATCCGCAACGCCGCCAGCGAACCGCATGTGCAACAGCTCGGGATCGCGCTCATGAAGATGGGCGCGAAGATGGTGGGACTCGGCACGAACACGATCACGATCGACGGGGTCGAGCGTCTGCGCGGGCTCGATCACACGATTCTCTCGGACCACATGGAAGTGGGCTCGCTCATCGGCCTGGCGGCGATGACGCACGGCGAGATCACGATCAAGAACGCGGTCCCGCAGTACCTGCGCATGACCCGGCTCGTCTTCAAGCGTCTCGGCGTCGACACGGACGTGAGCGGCGACGATCTCATCGTCCGGGCGAAGGACCGCTACCCGATCGAACACGACATCGGCGGCGCGATCCCGAAGGTGCAATCGCAGGTGTGGCCCGGTTTTCCCTCCGATTTAACGAGCATCGCGACCGCGATGGCCACGCAGGCCGAGGGCACCGTGCTAATTCACGAGTGGATGTTTCCCGCGCGCATGTACTGGGTCGGATCGCTCGAGAGCATGGGCGCCCGCGTGATACTGTGCGACCCGCATCGCGTGGTCGTGGTCGGTCCCTCGCAGCTGTATGGGTCGGATCTGCGCAGTCCGGATATCCGCGCCGGCCTGGCGCTTCTCGCGGCGACGCTCTCCGCGAAAGGGACGAGCACGATGAACAACGTCGAGCAGATCGATCGCGGCTACGAGGAGCTCGACAAGAGGCTGCGCGCGCTCGGGGCCAGGATCGAACGCGCCGCTTGACCTCCTTCGCGACGCACCTCGAATGCTCGCGTTGCCAGGAGGATTTCCCGGTCGAGCAGATCCAGCAGGTCTGCAAATCCGACGGTGGCCCGCTCCTGGTGCGCTACGACCTACGCCGCGTGCGGGAGTCCGTCACGAAAAGTGCGCTCCGGGAACGACCGGAGTCGCTCTGGCGCTATCGGGAGCTCTTACCGCACGAGGAACCGGACAACGTCGTGACGCTCGGCGAGCTCAACACGCCGCTTCTCGAAACTCCATCACTCGGCGAGGAGCTCGGCATCCCGAAGCTCCGTGTGAAGGACGAA
This sequence comes from Bathyarchaeia archaeon, assembly GCA_035637615.1. Taxonomy (GTDB): domain Bacteria; phylum Chloroflexota; class Limnocylindria; order P2-11E; family P2-11E; genus 3-1-20CM-2-70-9. Next base: position 31,112 of record DASPWX010000001.1, read on the forward strand.
GGTCTGCTCCCGACCGGCACGTTCAAGGCACGTGGTGCGGCGGTCGGCATGACCCGCGCGTCTGAGCTCGGCGTCGAGACGCTCGCGCTCCCAAGCGCCGGCAATGCCGGTTCGGCGTGGGCGGCGTACGGCGCGCGGGCCGGCGTCCGCGTGATCGTGGTCATGCCCGACCGGACACCGAAGGTGATCGTGCGCGAGGCGTCGGCATACGGCGGCGAGGTCTACACGGTCGCCGGATCGATCGGCGATGCGGGCGCGGTCGTGAAGAAGGTCTGCGCGGATCGCGGCTGGTACGACGCGTCAACCCTTCGCGAGCCCTACCGAATCGAGGGGAAGAAGACCATGGGTTTTGAGCTGGCCGAACAGCTCGGATGGCGCGTCCCAGATGTGATCGTCTATCCAACCGGCGGCGGCGTCGGGCTCATCGGCATGTGGAAGGCGTTCGACGAGCTCCGGGCCATCGGTTGGCTCGACCAAAAGAAACCGCGTTTCGTGGCGGCGCAAGCCGGCGGGTGCGCTCCGATCGTCGACGCGTTCAGCAAAGGGCTCGACGAGTCGCGTCCCTGGCCGGATCCAACAACGTTCGCAGCGGGTATCCGGGTGCCGAAGGCGCTCGGTGACTTCATCGTCCTGCGCGCGCTCCGCGAATCCGAAGGGACGGCCCTCGCCGTGAGCGACGACGAGATCGCAGACGCGATGGAGCTCGCCGGCCAGAGCGAGGGCCTCCTCCTCTGCCCTGAGGGCGGGTGCGCTCTCGCAGTCACTCGCGAGCTCCGCCGCAGCGGCTGGATCGCCGAATCGGATGAGGTCGTCATCTTCAACACCGGCACGGGTCTCAAGTACGCGGAGTTTCTCCAGGGTGATGACGCAAGACACCTCGACGCGGATGAGCTCCCGGACGAATAGGCTCGGCCTTAGCGGCCTCAGCCATTAGGGCGCATAGCATCAGGCGATGGCAATCGAGATCGCGCCGAACATCCTCGGGCTCGTCGGCCACACGCCGCTCGTTCGACTCTCCCGCATCGGCAAGGGACTGCGCCCAGCGATCGTCGCCAAGCTCGAGCATTTGAACCCGGGCGGTTCGATCAAGGACCGCATCGGGCTGCTCATGATCGAAGACGCCGAGCGGCGCGGTCTCCTCAGACCGGGCGGGACGATCGTCGAGCCGACGAGCGGAAACACCGGCGTCGGTCTCGCGATGGCCGCCGCGATCAAGGGTTACCGCGTCATCTGCACGATGGCCGACAAGCAGAGCCAGGAGAAGCGCGACCTACTGCGCGCGTACGGGGCGGAGGTCGTGGTCTGTCCGAGCGCCGTGCCGCCGGAATCACCCGAGTCCTATTACAAGGTCGCCGACCGCCTCACCCGTGACATCCCGGGCGCGTTCCAACCGAATCAGTACTACAACGCGATGAACCCCGAGGCGCACTACCGAACCACGGGCCCTGAGATCTGGCAGCAGACCGAGGGGCGGATTACGCATCTCGTGGCCGGTGTGGGCACTGGAGGGACCGTGACCGGCGCGGGTCGCTACCTAAAGGAAAAAAAGAAAGCCATCGTCATCGTGGGCGCTGATCCCGAGGGGTCGCTCTATACCGGCGACATCCATCCGTACAAGACCGAAGGCATCGGCGAGGACTTTTATCCGGGAACGTTCGATCCCGGGATCGTCGATCGCTGGGTACGCGTCTCCGATCGCGACTCGTTTCTCACCGCGCGCCGGCTCACCCGCGAGGAGGGCATCCTGGTCGGCGGGTCATCGGGGACGGCTCTGTTCGCCGCGCTCGAGGTGGCGAAGGATCTCGACGAGAGCGCAATGGTGCTCGTCCTCTTCGCGGACACCGGGCGCAACTACCTCTCAAAGATCTTCAACGACGAATGGATGCGCCAGAACGGATTCCTCGGCGGCCTCATACCGGCGAACGTCGGCGACGTGATGAAGGATCGCGGCGGTACGCCGGAGCTCATCGTCGTCTCGAAAACGGAGACGGTCCGCCGCGCGATCGACACGATGCAGCGGTACGGCATCTCGCAGATCCCGGTGACGGCCGACGGTGCCGCGGGCGCGGTGTCCGACATCGTGGGAAGCGTCTCGGAGAAGACGATGCTCGACCGAGTCTTCCGCGAGCCCGCGCTTGTCGACGAACGCGTCGAGCGGGTGATGGATCCACCCTTCCCGGTGGTGCAGGCCACCGACGACATCGAGCGTCTCTATCAGGAGCTTTCCGGCGGCGCACCCGCGCTGCTCGCCGCGCGAGACAACCGTCCGGTATCCGTCATCACGAAGGCCGACCTCTTGGAATTCGTCGCGCACCAGCGAAGGGTGGCGCCCCGCTAGGGTTCCTTTGGGCGCCCGTTCCCGGCCACGCGCTCGCGCATCCCCTTCACTACCACCTCGAGCTCTCCCATGGTCACCCCACCGGTCGGCTTCCAGTCGTGCTCGCCCTTGCGAACGTCCGACGGGCAATAGGCCCAGTCCTTTTCGTGGACGGTGAGGTGGTCGACAAGAGCGCCGTTCTTGCCGAGATGTGCTGCCGCCATGCAGACGAACCCGACGCGCGCACCCGCCGTCCCCATACCTCTATTTGCTCGATGACGACACGTCATCGCAAGTAACAGTTCGGCCAATACCCGCCGTGGCCAGCCGGGCGAGAGTGGACGAAAGTGCATATACTTTCGTTCTTGCCGATCCAGCGGCCGCTCACCCCGAGGCAGCGCGTGATTCTCCGAAGCGTCGCTCGTGGGAAGACCAACAAGGACATCGCGGCCGAGCTCGGCATCTCCGAGCAGGGGGTTAAGGTCCACATCTCCCGGCTGCTCGAGCGCTACGGCGCCGAGAATCGGGTCGAGCTCATTGGCCTGACGCGCTCATGGCCGGACCCGGACGAGCCCTCCGACGGCGATCTGTCGCGTGACCTCGACGGAATCCGTGCGGGCCTCAACAAAAGCTACGACGAGGCCACCGCGGTCGCGGAGATGCATGGCGGCAACGGGCACTCCGTCGCCACCGCCGCGATCGACAGGACCAACGGACACCTACGAACAGTCAGGACGAACCTCGCGACTGAAGTTCGCTCGCTTCGCGAAGTGCTTTCCGAGATCAACGTGGCCCTCAAGCTCGCGCGGGAGCTGCCCGCCGATGCCGATGTCGGGCCGCTCGTGGATGCGATCCGGACACGAGTAGGTGCCGCCCTCGAGCAGAGCGCGAGGCTGGACGCCCTCGTCGACGATGGGCGCTCCGGTGATCGACGGGCGAGGCAGACCGCCCACTAGCCGCCAGGAAACGCTGCCGCGGCAGCCCCGCGCGCGAGTCTCGGCATACTGGCAAACAACGTGAAGGCCACTTCGCACAAGCCCGGCTTCGAGACGCTCGCCATCCATGCCGGGCAAGACCCTGAAGCCGCGACGGGTGCCGTCGTCGTCCCCATCTTCCAGACCTCGACCTTCGCGCAGGAAGCGGTGGGCAAGAACAAGGGCTACGAGTACGCGCGCACCGGCAACCCCACGCGTACGGCCCTCGAAACCTGCCTCGCGGCGCTCGAGGGCGGCCGCTGGGGCCTCGCATTCGCATCCGGGATGGCCGCCACCGATGGGGTCGCGCATCTCCTTTCGAAGGGCGATCACGTGGTCATGACCGACGACGTTTACGGAGGGACGTACCGGCTGTTCGCGAAGCTATTCGACCGGCTGGGGATATCCCTGAGCGCGGTCGACATGCGCAAACCGGAAGCGGCGCAGCGCGCGATGCGACCGCGAACGAGGCTCGTGTGGATCGAGACTCCGTCGAATCCGCTTCTAAAGGTGCTCGACATCGCCGCGCTCGCGGAGATCGCGCATCGGGGCAAGGCCCTGGCCGTGGTCGATAACACGTTCGCGAGCCCATATCTGCAACAGCCGCTCCGCCTCGGCGCCGACCTTGTCCTGCATTCGACGACCAAATACCTGGGCGGCCATTCGGACGTGGTCGGCGGAGGCCTCGCCGGCACCGACGAAGAGCTGCGCGCGCGCATCGCGTTCATCCAAAATGCGGCCGGCGGCGTGCCCGGCCCATTCGACGCCTGGCTCGTGCTGCGCGGAGCCAAGACCCTCGCGGTGCGGATGGAGCGGCACTCGGCGAATGCTCAGGCCATCGCGGAGTGGCTCACCGAAAACCCGAAGGTCACGAGCGTCAACTACCCCGGCCTCGTCACGCACCCGCAGCACGCGCTGGCGCGGCGGCAGATGCGTGCGTTCGGCGGGATGCTGTCTTTCGAGCTGCGCGGGGGAGAGGTGGCGGCGAAGCGGATGGCGGCCCGCACGAAGATCTTCGCGCTCGCCGAGTCGCTTGGCGGGGTCGAATCGCTCATCGAGATTCCCCTCGCCATGACGCATGGATCGGTCCGGGGGACCAAGCTCGCGCCGCCGGCCGGTCTCGTGCGGCTCTCGGTCGGCATCGAATCGGTCGACGATCTCATCGGAGATCTCGGGCAAGCGATCGGCTAGTGCCGCTGCCGCTTGCGACGGAACGGCTCGTCATCCGGCCGTACCGCGACGTGGATGCCACGGCTTTGCACGAGGTGTTCGGTTCGCCTGAGGTGATGAAGTGGACGCCGAGCCCGCCGTCGAAGGACGTGGCCGAGACCAGGGAGCGTCTCGCGAGGACGATGGCCTTCACGGCGCGTCAACCTCCGGGCATGGGGCTCTGGGCGCTCGAGCTCAAAGAGTCGGCGGAATTTCTGGGGCAAGTCGGTCTGTTCCCGGTCGAAGGAAAGGGGCCCGAGATCGAGGTCGCGTACGAGCTCGCGCCGCGCGTCTGGGGTCACGGCTATGCGACCGAGGCGGCTCGGGCGCTCGTCGATTACGGGTTCCGCGAGATGGATCTTCGGCGCGTCGTGGCACTTATCCTTCCGGACAACGCGCGCTCGCGGAACGTGGCCTCAAAGTGCGATATGACCTTGAAGGGGCCGGGTCGCTTCTACGGCCTCGACCTTCTCGTGTACGCGCGGGAGGCACCCTAGGCTAGTTCGCGTGAACGTCGCGATCGCATTCGGCGCCGGGATCCTGTCGTTCCTCTCACCCTGCGTGCTGCCGCTCGTCCCGGCGTTCCTCGTGGATATGGCCGGTGAGGCGGCCCTGGCGGGCACCCAACGAGCGCGAACTCTGGCGCATGGGCTCGCGTTCGTTCTCGGGTTTTCTACCGTATTCACGCTTCTCTGGATCGGGGTGGCTCTCGTCGGGTCCTTCGCCGGCGAGATGGTGACGTGGCTTCAGAAGATCGGCGGCCTTCTTCTCGTCGTGCTGGGGATGCAGATGCTCGGACTCATACGGATCCCGTTCCTCGCGCGCGAGCTCGACTTGCGGCTCGAGGGCCGGACAACGGGACTCCCACGGAGCTTCTTGATCGGGCTCGCCTTCGGTGTCGGCTTCACCCCCTGCGTCGGCCCGTATCTCGGCGCGATCCTTACCCTGCTCCTGGGCCAGGATCTCGGGTCCGGCGCGGTCCTTTTAGTCGCGTACGCGTTGGGGCTCGGCGTACCGTTTCTGTTGCTCGCCGGTGGGCTGGGCGGCGCTCGGCGCATTGCCGGCTGGCTCGCCGCGCATATCCGGGTCGTCAATCTGGCCGGCGGTACGCTCGTCATTGCGATGGGCCTGGTGCTCGTGTCTGGGCAGTTCGCGCGGCTGCCTCAGCTCTTCAACTTCCTGCCCCTCGTCGGATGAACGTGGCGAGCCCACCGGAGACCGAACGCGAGCCGACCGCGCTACCGCGATGGATCGCCGCGATCATCATCGGCGCGATCGCGGTGGCCTCGATGGCCGCGCTCCTCTGGCCAGTCTTGAACCGGCCGGCCGCTGCGACCGATGCGGGGGTCATCCGTGCCCAGATCGAAGCCGACGGCGCCGCAGGCCGGATTGGGGCGCCCGCCCCCGATTTCGAGTGGACGGATCTGGACGGCAGGACGCTTCGGCTGTCCTCATACCGCGGCAAAGTCGTCGTCGTGAACTTCTGGGCGACGTGGTGCCCCCCGTGCCGCGAGGAGATGCCGGCCCTGCAGCGTGTGGCCGCCAGCGAGCCGGACGTCGTCGTCTTGGAGGTCGATCTGATGGAGCCCGCCGACAAGGCGCGGTCCTTCCTCGACTCGCTCGGTCTCGATCGCCTGCAGCCGGTCCTCGACAGCGATGGCGCGACGACCCGCCGCTTCGGCGTGCTGAGCCTCCCGAGCACGTTTTTCGTGGACAAGAGCGGCGTGATCCGCCATCTCGAGCTCACCGCGATGAGCGAGGCGCAAATCCGCACGGGGGTCCAGAAAGCGCGCTGAGTGTCTCCAGGGGCACAGACCGTTCATGTCGTGCGTGGTCGTTGTGCTCAAGAGCGAGGCGCAGGCTCCCCCCAATGACCTGGGAGGAGGACACGCTCGTGGAACGTCTTCGTCAGCTCTTCCGTCTGCGAAACAACACTCCGACAAGCAGCGAGGCTCAGCGCCGGCGCAGCAACCGGATGCGTTACTTCCTGACCGTGTTCGGCTCGCAGCACTGGGCCGAGCGCGTCGAGGGCCGTCGCATCCCGGCCCGTCGCGGCAACATCGCGCTCTAGAACCGGCACCTAGAATCGCCCTCGCTGAAAACGATCGGGGAGGGAACGTCATGTCGGTAGAGCTCACGATCAAGCTGCCAAACCGCGCAGGTCAGCTCGGGGCGCTCGCGGGCGCGCTCGGCGACGCCGGGGTCAGCATGCGAAGCATCGCCGCGACGACCGGCGGCGGAGCCGGGACGGTTTACATCGTCGTCGACGACAAGGACGCCGCGAGGGCGCGACGCGCGATCAAAGCGAAGAAGTACCGGATCTCGGGCGACCGCAAGATCGTCGAAGTCAGGCTCGCGAACAAACCGGGCACGCTCGCGCGCGCCGCGAGTCGCCTCGGCAAGAACAAGGTCAACATCGAGTCTGCGTACATGCTCGGCTCGTCGAGGAAGAGCACGACGCTCGGGCTCGGCGTGAAAGACGCCCGCGCCGCGAAGAAGGCACTCGGCCGCCGCTGATCCTCGGCTGGTACTCCGGTACCGGCCAGACGGACCATCGCCAAGACGAAGCACCGAGGCGAGCCTCACCCCATCCACGAGGGAGGTTCGATATCGGTGCTTCGTCGTTTTTGCTCCGCGAGCGAGGGACTCGCCACGATCGAGTACATCATCGGGGCCGCGGTCGTGCTCGGAACGCTTGTGATCGGCGTGACCGCGTGGAACAACGGGCTGGTCGCCCGTCTTCAGGCTCTCGTCAGCCAGATGCAGGCGGTGCGCTGACGCGGTCCGCACATGACGACCGAGGCCTCGCCACACTCGAGACGACGTTCGCCATCACGATCCTCGTGCCGCTTCTCTTCTCGATCCTCGAGTTCGGATCGGCGCTCGAGCGATGGCTGGCGCAGGACGCCGCGACCGTTCAAGCCGCGCGCTACGCCGGTGAGCTCGGCGGCGACGCTCCCGAGCTCCGCACCTTCCTCGCCGAGCAGCTGCGCCTTGCCGGAATCGACCCGGATCGGGTGAGTGTGGACGTGGCTCCGTCGCGCGTGGGATGGCGAGAGCCCGTCCGCGTGTCGCTCTCGTCGGCCTATCCGGTGAGCATTCCGTTCCTCTTCTCGACGACCGTGCCGCTTCGCTCGAGCGCGATCTCGCGTGGCGAAGTGAACAGATGAGGTGGGCTCAAGACGATCGCGGAACCGCGCTCGTCCTCACCCTCGTACTCGCCCCACTCCTGCTCGTAGCTCTCGCCGGCGTTCTGCAGCTGGGTGCGTTGCGCGTGGCGGGCGCCCGCGTCCGCGCCGCGGCAGATCTCGCGACCCTCGTGGCCGTCAATGACCAGGACGATGTCGAGCTCGCTCGATCCGGCGCGTTGCGTTTGGCGGCGGACGCAGCCGACGTGGCGCGCGAGTACTTCGCGCGCGAGCTCGAGCTCTCGGCACCGCTCCTGGATGGAGCGGCCGAGGACATCGCGGCGGCCGCGGACGTGGCGGCATACCCATCTGCTCCGGCCGTCGACGCACGAACTGGCGCGCGGTACGACCGCCCAACCGTGCGCATCGCGGCGGACGTGCCGGTGCGGACGCCCATCTTCGGCGCGCTCGTGCTGCGCCCGGTGACGATGCTCCACGTCATCGCCGTGAGCTCGCCGCGATGAAGCGCCAGAGCGCCGCGGCCACGCTCGCGCTTCTACTCCTCACGTCGTCGCCGGCTCTCGCCCGGGATCCTTTCCGCGAGCGGCCTGAGCCGCCGACCCCGCCCTCGCGGGAGCCGGATCCGGCGCCATTCGTCGCGCCGCCGCCGGGCATCTACTACGTGACAGACACGTACGTAGCCGACGCGGTGACCTCGAGCGGACCGTTGACGACGTATTCGACGACCACGGTGCACGAATCGACGGGAAGCTACGCGCGCGTGCTGGACACCGTCAGTACGGGTGCCTCGAGCGCCTTCGACGGCAGTGCGTTCAATGGTCGGCGCACGCTTGGCGATGGTCGATCGGTGGCCGGCACGTATTACCAGAACTACGTGCTGATCGGCGGCGGATTCGTCCCCGTCAGCGTCGTGTTCTTTCAGGACGATGCCGAGCTTGCGCGTCTACGGGCCGCTGCGACACCGTCGCCGGCCGTGGGCACGCAACCTCGCTCGACGCCGCCGCCGACGGCACGCTCGACAACGCCGGCGTGCTGCCCGGCCGCGCGCTCGGTCGCGACGCCGGCGCCCACGCCGGCGCCGGCCAGACCGATCCGGCCTGGCTTGTCGCTCCTTCCGGTGAGCGCGCCGCTCTCGAGCCTCGAGGTGCTGCGCGGGCGCGCCGTCGCGTTGTGGCCGCGCGCATTCGTGGACGACCGCGAGATCCCGGTTCTCTCATGGACTCTCATCGCGGGCGACGCGGGCGAAGCCCTCGCGATAGCGGCCTCAGGCGGCGCTCCGTTCCGGACCTCATGGCCTCGCCTCGCTCCGCCCGGCGCGACCTACGACCTCGTGTTCCGCATTGAGGTCGATACACCCGAGACCGGACACCGCGCGGCCGAGGCGAGGATCAGCGTGATCGTCCGCTCGCCTGCTCTCGAGAATTGATCGGCCAGCGCGCGCTCATCGCTCTGGCCCTCGTCGCGGGGGCACTCGCCGGAATCCTCTATTACGTCAGCGCGCAACGGAGTCCGGTCGTCGTTGCCGCGCGTGACGTCGATGCCAGCCATCCGCTTGTGGCCGACGACCTTGCGATCGTCTCGATGCCGACGGACGCGATTCCACAGGGCGCGTTCGGCGAGACGACCAGGGCGGTCGGAAAGCTTCCGCGAGCGCCACTCTGGCGCGGCCAGATTCTCCTCGGATCGGCGATCTCCGACGAGGCCGCGTCGTTTCACACGGGTCTCGCGCTGCCGATCGGCATGCGCGCGGTCGCGCTCCCCATCGCGAACCCAGCGCAGGTGGTGGGCGGCGCGATCGTCCCCGGCGCGCGCGTCGACGTCATCGCGGTACCTGTTGCGGGACGCGCCCCCGGTGGGCGGACCACCGAGCTTCTACTCCAGTACGCGATGGTGCTCGATGTCCGATCGGAAACGGGGGCGCCATTCGGTCCCGGTGCGTCGAAGCCCACGGCGGCGAGCCTGGTCGATCGGATCGGCAGCGTGGTCATCGCGATCGACCCGCTCGATGAGATCCGCTTTGCCGATCGCATCGCTACGAGCACGTTCGTTCTGACACTCGCCGGATCGCGCTGAGTGACGGTGCTGCGCTGCGAGCGCCTCGCGACAGGAGACGTCGATGCGGCCGTCGCATCGCTGGGCGCGGTCACTCTCGCGCGGACCCCAGTGGGGGCGTTCGTCGAGGTGGACGACCACTTGGTCGGTCGCGCACGCCGCCTCCTTGCCTTTTCCGGCGTGCGCGCTGCCGTGTGCCTCGAGACGCTCGCACCTCGTCCGGGTACCCGTGCCGCGATCGGCCGAGACCTCACACCCTTACCTCTGCCATCGCTTGCGCTCGATCTGGTCCACGTCCGGTCACTCCCCATCGGCCCGGAGACGGCTCGCCTCTTGAGCGGAGGACCACTCCGCAGGCCGAGCGCCGCCCGCCGTGCGCTCGTGCGCGATCTGCTGGCAGGTGTCGAGGCATCGTTCGGGTGGCGACGCCGCGCATGGACGACACGCGACGTGCTGCGCACCCGGGAGGTCCGCCGGGTACTCCGACCGGTCGTCTTCGACATCGCGGCGATCGGCGCACCACCCGAACGACGGGCACTCGCACGCCAGGGACGCATCGCGCGCTGGCTCTTTGGGTGAGCAGGTTGCGGGCGTTCCTCGATGCATCACCGGTCTCGCAGATAGCCCTCGCCCTGATGCGCGAGGCCACCGGTCGGACTGAACCGCTCGCCGCGATCGCACCGACCCGGCCCGCGGCGCTCCGGCGAGGGAGGCGGATCGCGTTCTGGTCACTCGCGGCGGGGGCCGGTTCCAGCACCGTTGCCGCACTGCTCGCCCATCGCTCCGCCGCGGGTGGCGAGCCGCCGCTCCTCGTCGACCTCGATCGGTGGGTTCCTTCACTCGCGCTGCGGGCGGGGCTCACCGCGGCGACCATCACGGACGCGTTGCTGCAGCCGGGGCGCGAGGTCGAGCTCGTCTCCCGGTGGTCGGCGATTCCGTTCCTTCCGGGCGCCCCTTCCCTGCACGCGAGTTTCGACGGTGATCGCATCGTCGACCTGATCAATTCCTGCGCGGCTGGGCGCGCCACTGTCCTAGACCTCGGGTGCGGGGCAGAGTCGCTCCATCCGGCGATCCTGTCGTCGGTCGATCGGCTTTGTCTCGTCGCCGGAACGCGGTCGGCTCAGCTCCAGGCCCTCTTCTGCGCGGCACCCCTTCTCGCTCGAGTCCCTTGCGCGGTCGGGTTGGTCGTCGTCGGCGCGGGCGAGGACGACGGTTCTCGCGTCGCGGAGCGTGTCGGCTTTCCGCTGCTCGCCGCGATCCCGTACGACGCGTACCTTGCCGACGACGCGTTCGCGGCGCGCGCTCCGACCCTGCGCGCGATCGACGCCCTGCTCCGCGCGCTCGCATGATCGATCTGTCGCTGGTCGCGCGGGTGCGTGCCGAAGTCGCGTTAGGAATCGATCCAGCCGGCCTTCTGGCCGTCTACGCCGAGCCGGCCCGGAGAGTGCTCCTTCGGGAGCGGGTCCGAGTGGCGGCGCGAGTCCCCCTCACCGAGACCGAGCTCGACGCGATGTGCGCGGAGCTCTTCGGATTCGGACCGCTCCAACAATTGCTCGACGATCCGCTCGTCACCGACGTTCTTGTGAACGGTCCTCGCGACGTGTTCTGCGAGCGCTCGGGCCGGCTGGAGCGCGCCGCTGTCGAGTTTCGCGGAGCGGATGAGGTTGCCGAGCTCGCGCACCGCATCGCCGGAAGCGTCGGACGCGAGCTGACGCTCGAGCGACCATTCGTCGACGCACGGATGCGCGACGGGAGCCGGGCGAACGCGGTGATCGCACCCATCGGCGGCCCCAGCCTTTCCATCCGGAAGTTCAACCGGCTTTCCGTGCCGCTGCGCGGAGCGGCACCATCGTGGGTCGCGAGCGGCCTGGCCGACGATGCGGCTGCGCTCCTCGAAACCTGCGTCCGCGAGCGCGCAAGCATCCTCGTGAGCGGGGCGACAGGGTCGGGGAAGAGCACCCTGCTTCGCTCGCTCGCGGCTGCGATACCGGACGAGGAGCGGCTCGTCGTGATCGAAGATACGAACGAGCTCGTTCTCCCGCACCCGCATGTCGTGCACCTCGAGTGCGTGCCGGTTCGCGACGGGTCCGGCATCGGGATCGCCGATCTGGTCGCGAACGCGCTGCGAATGCGTCCTGATCGGATCCTCGTTGGCGAGGTCCGCACACCACGCGAAGCCGCGGCGCTCATCGAAGCCCTCAGCACCGGACACGAAGGCTCGCTGACGACGATTCACGCCGGGTCGGCCGCGGGTGCGATCGACCGGCTGGCGTTGCTCCTTGCGCGTGCCGGCGAGCTCGGGGAAGCAGCGATCGCGCGTCACGTCGCCCAGGGGATCGACGTCCTGGTACACGTCGCGCGGGATCGTGCGGGCAGGCGATCCGTGCGCGAGATCGCGTCGATCGAGGAGGGTGGTGTCACACATCTCTGGCGGTCCGGCGAGATCGCGGTGCGGATGCCGGCGCGTCTGCGGCAACGGCTCGCATGACGATCGAGGCGGCCGGAGCGCTCGCTGCTGCGCTCGCGATGACCAGCGCGATCTTCGCGCCGTTCGCGCGTGGGCGATCCTGGCCCTCTCTGAGAATCGAGCATCCTGATCTCCGCCAGCTCGACGAGGCCAACTGGTGCGGGCCGCTCTGGCGGTGGGAAGCGCTGCGCGCGGGGTGCATTCTCGCCGGCGGCATGCTCGCGCTCGCGGCGTCGCTTCCGCTGCTGGGCTGTCTCGCCCTGTCTGCCCTCGCCCCGTCGATCGGCGTGCGCTCGCGCGCGGCCGCCGCTCGTCGGCGGGCACGACTTGTGGAGACACGTCTTCTGCGCGCCACGGAAGCGGCCTTGCGATCCGGCGCGTCAGTTCCTGAGGCGCTTCGGCGGGCGACAGACGGGACCGACGATCGGCTGGCGCGGCGCCCCTTCGTCGAGGCGCTCCGAGCTTTCGACCTCGGCGCTCCACTCGATCAGGCCCTCCGGACGGCAGCTGATCGTTCGGGGATAGACGCGAGGTCTCGGCTGGCGTTCGAAACGCTCGCGATCGGCATCGAATCGCGGCTCCCGCACGACCGCGCCGCGATCCTGGTCGCCGCCGTCGCCGACCGCTTGGGTTTTGAGGAGCGCCTCGATGAGGAGGTGCGCGCGCGCACGGGTGGCCTCCGCGCGCAGGTCATCCTTCTCGCGCTCGTCGTGCCCGCCATCGCGGCGTATCTCGCACTCACGGTCCCGTCGCTCGCAGCCACGCTCGGGCAGCCGATCGGGCGATTCGTCCTGATTCCCGCGGCGACCCTGCTCGAGGTGGTCGGCGTGATCGCAAGCCGCCGGGCGACTGTCGGGATGCGACGCTGATCGTCATCGGAGCGATCCTCGTTGCGACCGCCGTGCTCGCGGCGATCCTTGCAAGCCGCCCGCGATCCGCGGTCGGAATGCGCCTCGCGCGTTTCGCCCCGCGAACGGAGCTGCCGGACCGCGTGCGGGCAGTCCTCGTGACCCGGGACCTCCTACAAAGCGGGCTCGCTTGGACGGACGCCGAGCTCGTGCGCGCGAAGATCGTCCTCGCACTCGTCGGCGCCGCGGTCGCCGCGGCCGTCGGTCTCTTCGTGCCGATCGGCCCTCTCGCGGTCGCCGGAGCCGGCTACGCCGGCTTCATCGCACCGACGCTGCGTGTGGATCGCGCCGCAGCCTCGCGGCGCTGGGAGGCGGACCGCGCCCTCGTCGCGCTCGTTGAGTGGGCCGAGGCGCTCGTCGCGAGCGGCCGTCCGATCGAGACCGCGTTCGTGGCCATCGCCCAGAGACGCGCGGGTGCAGGTTTGGTCGATCGTGCGATTGCTGCGGCCGCTCGCTCCTACGCGCTTGGGGCCCCGCTCTTTCCAGCGCTCGCGCGTGAGGCGGCCGGAGTTGGGTTGTCCGCACTGGCGTC
>DASPWX010000002.1:0-18143 GCA_035637615.1 Bathyarchaeia archaeon
CGCGACCGCGCCGAGGACGAGGCCCGTCGTCATGACCGTGCTCGAGCTGATGAAGAGATACGGGTTGCCGAGAACGTACGCGACGAGACCCGCCAGATCGTTTGCAGTCGGGACAAGTGATGCGTGCATCTATGAATCTCAACGCGCGCGATCTCGCAGAAGGCTCGGCTGCTTGGCCGCTCACTCACGGTCCGGCGCGAACAGATCGGTCTCACTTCGCTTCTTGTCGCGGACGAGGTCGGCGATGAGCTCACCGGTCGCCGTCGCGAAGGCCATGCCATGTCCGGTGAAGCCGGCATTTACGAACACTCCGCTGTCGAATCGGCCGACGTATGGCAGCGCGTCGTGCGAAAACCCCATCGTGCCCGCCCACCGGTGCGTGATGTTCGCCTCGGGACAGCGCTCGCGAAGGAATCGCTCGAGCTGATCCTGGATTCGCGTCGTCGTCCGCTCTTCTTCGCCGACCTCTTCGTCCACGGCGGTGTCTCTCCACCCGCCGACGAGCACGCGACCGTCGACGCGCTGGCGCCAGTATCGATAGCCCCGGTTGGCGTAAGCCGGCCGCTCGTAGATGCGGCGTCCGACGGGTGCCGTCGCGAGCATCTGGCCGCGCACCGGGCGGACTCGGAGTGGCAGCAGGTGCTGCGAGTACGCGTTGACGCAGACGATGACGGCGCCCGCCCGGACGCGCGCTCGATCGGTGCGGGCATCGCCCTTGGTGACCGCGATGGCGCGCGATCGGTCGTAGATCCGGGCGCCGGCCGCGACGGCCGCCCCGGCGAGGGCCCGCACGTAGCGCACGGGATGGAGCTCGCCGTCCTCCTCGTAGATGGCGGCGCGCTCGTCGGGCACGACGCGGACGCGCACCGATTCCTTCCTGAGACGGTCCGCGCTCTCGCGCACCTCGCTCCATTCGTCGTCGTCCCCAGCGATCTGCGCCGAGCCGTTCCAGGCGAGGTCGCACGCGATGCCTTCCCGGGCGACGATCTCGCGAACGAGCTCCTGGTTGTGTCGCGTAAAGCGCCACGTGCGCAGCGCGCGATCCTCGCCGTAGCGGCGGCTGGCCGCGACGAAGTTCTCCGCGACGCCGGCGAGAAGGAACCCGGCGTTTCGCCCGCTCGCCGCTTCGGCGACCGTTCGAGCCTCGAGCACGACTGGCTTCACGCCCGCGCGCGCGAGGTGATATGCGGTCGCGATCCCCGCGATGCCCGCGCCGACGATCGCGACATCCGCGGAGATGTCGTTTTCTAGCGGCGGATGGTTGTCGGGCGCGATTTCATCGAGCCAGATGCTCGTCACTTCCGGTACTCTGCCTGAGGCGTAGCCGCGCAGCCGAAGTGGCATGAGTGAGGGTGGGGATGTTCCGTAACCGTTTGCTGGCCTTCGTTGTCCTTGTCTCGATGGTCATGGCTCTCGTGCCGCTCGGTCAGCGCGCCGCGGCGACCTCGAGCTCGATCGTGATCAGCCAGGTCTACGGCGGCGGCGGCAATGCGGGCGCGACATTCAAAAACGACTTCATCGAGCTGTACAACCTGGGCGCGGTGGCGGTCGATGTGGGCGCATGGTCCGTGCAGTACGCGGGCGCCGCGGGAACCAACTGGGCAAAGACAAATCTCAGCGGCTCGATCGCGCCAGGGCGCTTCTTTCTTGTCCAGGAAGCCGCGGGAAGCGGCGGGAGCGTGAACCTTCCGCTCGCCGATGCCTCCGGAACCGTAGCGATGGGCGCCACCGCGGGGAAGGTAGCGCTCGTCAATAACCAGACGCTGATCGGTGCGATTGCTTGCCCCACTGGTGCGACGGTCGTGGACTTCGTCGGGTATGGCACGACGGCCAACTGCTTCGAGGGGACCGGGCCGACAGCGACCCTCAGCAACACGAACGCGGCGATCCGGGCCGGGACACCCCCATCAGACAGCGACAACAACAGCACCGATTTCGCGATTGGCGCGCCGAGGCCCCGGAACCAGCCGCTTCCGGCCGTCACGTCTACGACGCCAGCCCCCGAAGCGACAGGTGTGGCGACGAGCGCGACGATCACGATCCAATTCAATGAAGTGGCGACGGTTGACGCCGGTTTCGCATCGATCAACTGCGAGTCGTCCGGCAGCCACGCATCCACCGTGAGCGGCGGAAATCAGACCTACACACTCACGCCGACCACCGCCTTCGCCAGGGGCGAGCTTTGCACGGCGACCATTCAAGCCAACAAAGTTACCGACGCCGATACCGGGCCGGAGAAGATGGCAGCCGATTACTCCTGGTCCTTCACGACCCTTGCCGCAGACGCAGCGCCGGCCGTCAGCACGACGTCGCCGGCATCCGGGGCGGCCGGCGTGACCACGAGCGCAAACGTGACGATCACGTTCAGCGAGCCGGTCATGACTTCCGATGGTTGGTTCTCCATCGCGTGCCTCGTCAGCGGGACGCACACCGCAGCTGCGAGTGGTGGCCCGACTGCTTTTTCGCTCGATCCGGACGTCGACTTCACCAATAACGAGTCATGCACGGTCACCGTGCTCTCGGCGAGCATCACCGATCAGGACACGATCGATCCGCCGGACGGCATGGCCGCGGATTATTCCTTCACATTCACTATCGTCGCGCCGACGCGCCGGATCCATGAGATTCAAGGCGCCGCCCACCGTTCGCCGTTGGAAGGCCAGCTCGTCGGAACCGTTCCCGGCATCGTGACGGCGAAACGATCGAACGGATTCAACCTGCAGGACCCCGATCCAGACGCCAGCGATGCGACGTCGGAAGGGATTTTCGTATTCACCGGAACCGCCCCGGCGTCCATTGCCGTCGGCGACGCCGTCACTGTGAACGGCTCGGTCAGCGAGTTCCGTCCGGGTGGTGCCGCCACGAACCTGAGCACGACGGAGCTGATTTCGCCGACCACCACCGTTCTCTCGCACGGCAACGCGTTACCGGCCGCGACCGTGATCGGCATCGGTGGGCGTATGCCACCGACAGCGATCATCGAAGACGATGCGACCAGCACCGGTGACGTCGAGACGAGCGGCGTCTTCGACCCCGCGAGCGACGGCCTCGACTTCTACGAATCGCTCGAGGGCATGCTCGTCCAGATCAACACCCCCGTGATCGTTGGTCCCACGAACGCCTTCAACGAGATCCCGGTCCTTCCCGACGACGGCGCGTGGGCCGGCCCGCGCACTGCCCACGGCGGGATCCTTTACAGCTATGCCGACGGCAACCCTGAGCGCATCATCGTCGACGATGGGATCGTCCCGATGCCGCTGGGACTCAACGTCGGGGACCACTTCGCGGGGTCGCTCACTGGCGTCGTCGACTACAACTTTGGTCTCTTCATGGTCGAGCTCACGCGGTCGCCCGTTCGCGTCGCGGGCACGCTTTCAAAGGAGATCACAACCTTACCGACCGTGAATGAGCTCACGGTAGCGACGTTCAACGTGCAGAACCTCGACCCGGGCGACGGTGCCGCGAAGTTCAACAGCCTCGCGTCGCTCATCGTGAACAACATGAAGGCACCGGACCTCATCGCCGTCGAGGAGGTCCAGGACAACAACGGCGCGACCGACAACGGTGTGGTCGACCCATCGGCCACGATCAGCACACTCATCACCGCGATCAGCACGGCGGGCGGACCGGCGTATAGCTACCGGCAGATCAATCCCGTCAACGACCAAGACGGTGGCGAACCAGGCGGGAACATCCGTCAGATCTTTTTGTTCCGGACCGACCGCGGGCTGTCGTTCGTCGATCGGCCCGGTGGAGACTCGACCACCGCGACGACCGTGACGAGCGCGGGCGGTACGCCTCAGCTGTCGTTCAGCCCCGGACGGATCGCTCCGACCAACACCGCCTGGACCTCGAGCCGCAAGCCACTCGCTGCTGAGTTCCAGTTCGACGGCCAGCGCCTCTTCGTCGTTGCGAACCACTTCAACTCGAAGGGCGGCGACCAGCCCCTCACCGGACGTTTCCAGCCGCCGACACGCTCGTCCGAGGTGCAGCGTCACCAGCAGGCGACGATCGAGGCCGGATTCGTTCAGCAGATCCGTGCGATCGATCCGAATGCCAACGTCGTCGTCCTCGGTGACCTGAACGACTTCGAGTTCTCCGACACCATTCACATCCTCGAGGCCGCCGGCCTTACAGATCTTTACGACACCCTTCCGCTCGAGGAGCGCTACAGCTACGTCTTCGAGGGAAACTCGCAGACCCTCGACCACATCCTCGTGAGCGGGTCGCTCGCCAAACGATCGACGCTCGATGTCGTCCATGTGAACGCCGAGTTCGCGGACCAGGCGAGCGACCACGATCCGTCGGTCGTACGCATCCTCTTGAACGACACGTCGACTCTCTGCGGACTATCCCTTCGCGTGACCGCGAAGGACGGCATTGGAAGCTCGCTCTGCGCGAAGCTCCAGAACGCGGCTGCCGCGGAGGACCGAGGCGACCTGAAGGCGTCGCAGAACATCCTGAAGGCGTTTGCGAACGAAGTGAACGCGCAACGGGGCAAGGCGATCGCCAGCCAAGACGCGGATCTTCTGATCCTGCTCGCGGGTCGCTTGTAAGAGTGGTATGACGCGGCGGCGGAGGCCGCCGCGTTCACACGCGAGGTGTCGGTGGGGTCGAGGGCGCGAGATCAGGCAGCGGCGCGAAGACGAAGCGGTATGAGAGCCCGGCGAGTGCCGCGCCGACGAGCGGACCGATGAAGTAGACGTACCAGTGGTCGTAGAAGCCGGCGGGAACAGCGGTGCCGAACCAGCGCGCTGGGTTCATGGCCGCGCCGGTGATCGGGCCGCCCGCCAGAATGTCGGCCGCGACCATCAGACCGATGCCGAAACCGCCGATGCGCGGCGCGAGCGGCGACACCCTGGTCCCGAACACGGCCCAGAGCAGGAAGATCGTGAGGATCCCCTCGACGACGATGCCGGTCAGGTCCGTCACGTTCGCACCGAGTCCAGGCGTCCCGACGTGCGTACGCGAGAGCGCGCTCGGATCGAAGTCGAACGAGTACCGCAGCGCGAATCCCGCGATGAGCGCGCCGACGGCCTGCGCGATCCAGTAGGTCGGCACACGCACCCACGGATGCTTGCCGGCGACCGCCAGGCCGAACGTGACCGCCGGGTTGAAGTGCCCACCGGAGAGCCAGCCGAAGGCCGAGACCGCGACCGACAGTCCGAGACCGTGCGCGAGCGCGATCGCGATGAGGTTGTCGCCGCCTGTCGCGATGATGGCGCCGGCGCCCACGAAGAAGAACATGAACGTGCCCGCGGCTTCGGCGAGGAGCACGCGAAGGTGGCTGGTCATGCGGCGGCTATTCTGCACACATGGCCGACTTCCGCCCCGTCGAGGCGAACAAGGGGCACATCCTCATGATCCATCCGGGCTCCGCCGAGACACCGGTCGAGGATGCCAATACGGAGTGGGTCGAGATCATTGCAGATCTTTCGAGCGACTTCGGGAACTGGCGACTGCAGCACCTGCGCGGTCTCTGGAAACCGGAGGTCGCGAAGCCTGTCGAGTGGGAGTGGGTCTACACGTGGGGCTCGCCCGCATTCCTGAAAGCCGGCGAGGTCTATCGCATCCACTCCGGCTCGCGCGCGCGCGCGGCGACCCATCCGCTCGCCGACGATCTGGCGCCGGGCCGAAAACATGTCTATGCCGCCGGCCCGATCGGTGCGGCGAAGCTGATCTGGAAGAAAGGGGATTACGTCCGCCTGCTGGATGCGTTCGGCACCGTGATCGACGAAGTCGTCGTGTGGCCCGAAGAAAAGCCAGCCGAAACGAAAGCTCCGGAGCGAGCCGCTCGCTAGCCCGACTCTCTGCGGGTCCTGTCCCCGGCTCGGGGCCGTGCGCTCGCCGCACCCTCCCCACCTTGCGCGTCGCTCGCGTTGCTCGCGCCGCGCGGCGGGTCCCCGGGGCACCCGCGGCTCGCGCACAACCCGCTCGCCGGTGCCACCCGCAGAGACCTGAGCTAATTCGGCCGGATCTCCTTGCGCTCCGTAGCTATTCGTCGGATCACGTCTTCGAGCACTGTGACTCCGATTCCGGGCTTCGTCGGAACTTTCATCGTTCCGTCTTTATCAACCGTGAACGGTTCGCCGATGATCTCGGTGGCGAAGTAGCGCGCCGACGCCGACACATCGCCAGGCAGGCGGAAGTTCGGAAGAGACGCGAGATGCACGTTGTGCGCACGGCCGATCCCCATCTCGAGCATCCCGCCGCACCAGACCGGAACGTCGCGCGCCGCGCACGCGTCGTGCACGCGTTTGGCCGACGCGAGCCCACCGACTCGGCCCGCCTTGATGTTGATCACGCGAGTCGCGCCGATCTCGATCGCCTTGCGGGCGTCCTCGCTCGTGTGGATCGACTCGTCGAGGCAGACGGGCGTCGTGATCTGGCGCTGGAGGGCCGCGTGGTCGATGAGGTCGTCGTGCGCGAGCGGCTGCTCGATCATCGTCGGCTTCGTCGGGTCGATGCGCTTGAACAGCGCAACGTCCTTGAGCGTGTACGCGGAGTTCGCGTCGAGCATGAAGGGAAGGTCGGGGAAACTCTTGCGCGTCGCTTCGGCGATTTCGACCTCGAGACCTGGCTTGATCTTCAGCTTGACGCGCTGATAGCCGCCTTCGAGCTCGCGGCGGATCGTCTCCATAAGCGCGTCGATCGAGGGCTGGATACCGATGGCGACGCCGCAGAGGATCCGGTCGCGGGTTCCGCCGAGGAGGGCCGAGAGCGGTTTGTTCGCGCGTTTCGCGAAGAGATCCCAGACGGCCATCTCGACCGTCGCCTTCGCCATGCGGTGTTCGCGGATCCACGTGAGCTTTCGGTCGACATCCTCTGCCGAGGCCAGGTCGGCCTTGAGTAGCTCCGGGAGGATGAACTCCTCGAGCGCATACAGGACGGTTCGCGCGGTCTCGCCGGAGTACCAGGGAACCTCGCCGGCCACGCTCTCGCCCCAGCCGACCGCGCCCTCCGACTCGACGCGGCAGAGCACGCGGGTCATGTGCGTCTCGCGTGCACCACTCGTCTCGTACGCGTTCTTCAGCGGGAGGCGCACGACGAAGAGCTCGACCCGTTCGATCTTCATGCGTCGTCCGTATCGAGCGTGAAATCGCGGCGCGGCTGCGGCACGAGCAGGTAGGCGCCTCGGCCGTCGGCCGAACGGAGGAACTCCACGGCGGCGTAGCCCTCGCCGAACGCGCGCTCGAACGCGGCGCGGCCGGCGAGCCGCCACTCGAGGGCGAGCTTCGGGTCACGGGCCTTCAGCTCCTGGAAGCCGCGCGGAATCTCGATGAACAAGTGCGATGCGCTCTTCGTCTCGGCGAGCGAGCCCGGACGGTCTTCGTCGGCACGCAGGAGATACGCGATCCCTTCGTGCTCCGCATCCTCGAGACTGGGCGCCCGGTCTTCTCCGCGCAGGCGCTTGTAGGTGCGGTCGTGGCCTATTGGCCACTCGACGTAGATGCGATCGGACGGAAGCCCCTGGTTCAGCTTGTCGGGCATCGCGCCGTAGAAGTCACGGTGATAGGTGCGCGTGTACGCGCCGAGCTTCCCGAAGTTGAAGCGAGCGTTCCGCGCTTCGAGTGGGTCCATCGTCCATGCGACGATCTCGATGCCCTGATCGAGGCAGTGGTCGCGCTGCGCCTCCTTGAGCTGCTGCGCGAGTCCGCTTCCGCGATAGGGATCGCGAACCGCGAGCATGTGCGAATGGTGCCTGAAGTGGTAATCGTGGATGCCGAGGAATCCGAAGACGAAGCCCGCGGGCACCGGGTCTTCGGCGGCGTACCCGCACGCAACGAACCCGCCGTTATGCACGACGGCGAGCATGAGCTGCGGCGGCACGATCACATCTCCGCTCCACGTCTCCTCCTGAAGAGCCACGGTCGCCGCACAGGCGGCGATGTCGTGGGCCACGTCTATGCGGAATTCGGGCATGGATAGGGAGTATCGGCTAGCATCGCGCCCGTGCCGACGACGAGCATCGACTTCCTGAAGCGCGTCTCCATGTTCGAGGATCTCGACCAGCGGTCACTCGAAGCGATCGCCAATGCAGCGGTGGAGCAGCGGTACGAGCCGGGGCAGGAGATCGTCCGCCAGGGCGACACCGGCGTCGGCGCGTTCATCATCCGCTCGGGCAAGGTCGACATCGTCCAGGACCGCGATGGCAAGGAGCAAAAGATTGCCACGCTCGGACCCGGCGATGTCTTTGGCGAGATGGCGCTCCTCGACGAGTTCCCTCGTTCGGCGACCGCCCGCGCGATTGAGCCGACCACCGCGCTGGGGATCCAGCGCTGGCACTTCCGTGGGATCCTCGAGAGCCACCCGCAGATTGCCCTCGCGCTACTGCCGATGCTCACGCGTCGGATCCGGAACGCGGAAGGCAGATCGCCCGAGGCCGCCCGGCACTAAATCGCGGCGTTCGATCATGGCGATGGAGTAGTAGTCACCGGCCTACGCTAGCCTCTCGCGCGGTGGCGAAGCTTGTCGAATGCGTCCCGAATGTGAGCGAGGGCCGACGCGGCGACGTGATCGACCGAATGGCCGACGCGATCCGCGCGACCGATGGTGTTCGCCTGCTGGATCGCACGAGCGATGTCGATCACAACCGTTCCGTCTTCACCTACGCCGGCGAGCCCGACGCGGTCGTGCGTGCCACGCACACGCTCATCGATCACGCCTACCGCGAGGTCGACATGAACACGCACAAGGGCGAGCACCCGCGGCTCGGCGCGGTTGATGTCGTGCCGTTCGTCCCGCTCGCGGGGATGACGATGGAGGAATGCGTCGAGCTTGCGCACCGGTTCGGCCGCGAGGTGGCGACGCGGCACGAGGTTCCCGTCTATTTCTACGCGAAGGCGGCGATGCGGCCGGAGCGCGTCCGGCTGCCGGACATCCGCAAGCCCGAGTACGAGGGCCTCGCTGGACTGCTCGAAACGACGCACGTTCCCGACGCCGGACCGAAGCGTCTGCATCCGACCGCCGGTGCCATCGTGGTGGGGGCACGACCATTCCTCATCGCCTTCAACATCGAGCTCGATTCGACCGATCTGAAGCTCGCGCAACGGATCGCCAAAGAGATCCGCGAGTCGTCGGGCGGGCTGCCCGCGGTGCAGGCGAAGGGCTTCACGCTCACCGATCCGCCCCGGGTTCAAGTCTCGATGAACCTTCTCGATCACACGGTGACGTCTCTGGCGACCGTGTGGCGTGAGGTCGAGACGCGCGCGAGCGCCGCCGGGGTCACGGTTCTCCGCGGCGAGCTCATTGGTCTGATCCCGCTCGATGCGGTCCTGCAGGTCGCGGCCGACTCGCTCAAGCTCGATGCCTTCACGCGCGACCGCGTCATCGAGAGCCACTTCCTCGAATGACCGCGGCGGATCTCGTCCTCCACGGCGCGCGCCTCCTCACGCTGGCGCCGTTCAGGGACGAGCGTCCACGCGTCGGGCCGGCCGCGGGCGACGTCGGCGCGGTCATGGATGGATTCGTCGCGGCACGCGATGGCGCGATCGTCGCGACGGGTCACGGCGCCGCGCTCGAGACCGTCGAGCGCGTGGAAGATGCGGTGGACGTCGATGTCCACGGCCGGGTGGTCATGCCCGGCTTCGTCGACCCGCACACGCACCTCTGCTACGCGGGCGAACGCTGGGAAGAGTTCGCGACGCGGCGCAGCGGCGCCGATTACCTCGCGGTGCTCGCCGCGGGCGGCGGAATCCACGCCACGGTCCGTGCGACGCGGGACGCGACCGACGACGAGCTGCTCACGCTCTTGATGCGCCGCATCGGCGACGCGGCCGAGCTCGGCACCACCACCATCGAGGTGAAGAGCGGGTACGGCCTCGAACCCGATGAGGAGCTGCGCCAGCTCCGACTACTCGCGCGCGCGAAGGCCGATGCGCCGATCGACGTGGCCGTCACGTACCTCGCCGCCCATGCGCTGCCGGCGCCGTACACCGATGACCGCAAACGCTTCATCCGGGAGGCGACGAACGCGATCGCGGCGATCGTCGACGGGAGTCTCGCCGAGGCGGTCGATGCGTTCGTTGAGAAGGGTGTCTTCGACGTGGACGACGTTCGTCCGCTCTTCACCGCGGCGAAGAAGGCCGGTCTCGCTGTGACGATGCATGCCGACCAGCTGAACGACGTAGGCGCGTCGGCATTCGCGGCGCGGATGCATGCGCGCTCCGCCGATCACGTCGCGAACGCATCGACCGAGGGGATCCGCGCTTTGGCGCGTGCGGAGGTGCCCGCGGTCCTTCTCCCGGGGAGTGCGTTCTTCGTCGGCTATCCGCCGCCCGACGCGCGCCGATTCATATCGGCGCGGGTCCCGGTCGCGCTCGCCTCGGACCACAACCCCGGGACATCGCCCCTCGAAGGTATGCCGACCGCGATCGCACTCGGCGTAACCCTCTGCGGGCTCACGCCGCACGAGGCGATCGTCGCGGCGACGATCAACGCCGCGCACGCGCTCGGCCGGGGCGGCCGGATCGGCGCGCTCATCTCCGGACGTCGCGCGGACATCGTGGTCCTCGACACCGACGATGAGCGGGAGCTGGCCTACCGCATGGGCGCGCCGCTCATCGCCGAGGTGTACGCATCCGGGAGGCGGGTGGCCTAGCGCGGGCTAAACTCCGCGCCGTGGCCGATCAGCGCGTCGAACAGCTCCGCTCGGTGCCGCTCTTCGGCGGCTGCACCGATAAGGAGCTCGCCTTCATCGCCTCCCGCGCGGACGAGATCGACATCCCGGCCGGTCGGGTCCTCACCGAGAAGGGCAAGAGCGGCGGGGACTTCTTCGTCATCCTCGACGGTCGCGCCGAGGTCGACGCGGCCCAGGGCAAGCGGACCCTCGGCCCGGGTGACTTCTTCGGCGAGATCGCGCTCATCGACAACGGGCCCCGGACCGCCACGGTCAAAGCGACGACGCCGATGCGCTGTCTTGTCCTCGGCCACAGCCAGTTCCGCGACGTGCTGCATCAGAACGGCGAGATCGCGCTCAAGATCCTGCGCGCGGTCACCGAACGCCTCCGCGCTGCCACCCCGCTACCCACCGGCTAGCGTTACCCTGCGCGTGCGGCGTGCACGCCAAGGAGGTATCGCGACCGCATGAGTGATCGCGTGGCCATTTACCCCGGTTCGTTCGATCCGCCTACCAATGGGCATGTCGACATCGTCGACCGCTCTGCGCGTCTGTTCGATCGCGTCGTCGTGGGCGTCGGGCGCAACCTTGCCAAGAAGACGGTGTTCACCGCCGAGGAGCGCATCGAATTGATGCGTGAAGCCTGCGCGAAGCATCGGAACGTAGAGGTCCGCGCCTTCGATGGGCTGCAGGTCGAGTTCGCCCGCGCCTGCGGCGCAAGCTTCATCGTGCGCGGGATCCGCGCGCTCTCCGACTTCGAGTTCGAGTTCGAGATGGCGAATATGAACCGCTCCCTCGCCGCCGAGATCGAGATGGTCTACCTCATGACGGCGCCGGAATATCTCTTCATCTCAGCCTCGAGGGTGAAGGAGCTCGCCGCGTTCGGCGCCCCCATCGACAAATACGTGCCGCCCAATGTCGCGAAGCGCCTGAAGGCGATGGGGAAGCGCGGCATGCGCACAGGTGCGACGGAAGCGAAGGACTAGTGACCACCCTGCTGGCCGCGGACGTCGGAAACACGAACGTCGTGCTTGGCGCCTACGACGGCACGAAGCTCGTCTCGACCTGGCGCACGGCGACGCGGCACGACCAGACGGAGGACGAGCTCGCCGTCATGGTCGACGCTCTGCTCGGTCGCGAGGATCTGTCACTCGATGATGTCGATGCCCTGGTCCTCGGCTCGGTCGTGCCGCCGCTCACGGCGTCCTTCACCCGGCTCGCGGAGCGCTATCTCGATCGCCCCGCCCTCGTCATCGGTCCCGGCATCAAGACGGGTGTCCGCCTGCGGGTCGATAACCCCTCCGAGGTCGGAGCGGACCGCATCGCGAATACCCTCGCCGCGCACCGACGCTACGGCGGTCCCGCGATCGTCGTCGACTTCGGGACCACAACGAACTTCGACATCGTGAGCGCCGAGGGCGACTTCCTTGGCGGCGCGTTCGCGCCTGGCCTCGAGGTGTCCGCGGAGTCGCTCTTTGGGCGCGCGGCCCGGCTGTTCCGGGTCCCGCTCACGGCCCCGGCGAACGCGATCGGGAAGAACACCGCCGATTGCATCCGCTCGGGGATCGTCTTCGGATACGTCGGGCTCGTCGAGGGTCTGCTCGTGCGACTCATCGCCGAGCTGGGGCCCGCGAAGCCACGGGTCCTCGCGACCGGCGGCCTCGCCCTGACCATCGCGCCGCTCGCGAAGGGCATCGAGCGCGTCGACGAGGACCTGACACTCGAAGGCCTGCGCCTTCTGTGGGAGCTCAACGCGTGACGCGGGTCGCGGGCCGCTTCGTCGTGCTCGCGGTGACGGGCTCGATAGCGGTCTACAAGATGGTCGAGCTCGCCCGTCGCCTCGTCCAGGCCGGCGCGACGGTGCAGGTCGTTATGACGAAGAGCGCGGCCGAGTTCGTGACCCCGCTGACCTTTCAGGCACTGACCCATCGGCCGGTCGAGATCGAGATGTTCTCGATGCAGGACGAGCGCGCCGCCGGGCACGTCGCGATGGGCCGCCAGGCGGACGTCGTGGTCGTCGCGCCAGCGACAGCGCACGTGCTCGCGCGTCTCGCGCATGGGTTTTCCGACGACCTCGTCGCGACCACCGTTCTCGCGACGTCCGCACCGGTGATCGTCGCCCCCGCGATGGAAACGCACATGTGGCAGAACGCGGCGACGCAGGCGAACGTCGCCGCGCTTCGCGCGCGCGGCGTCCGCGTGATCGACCCTGAGACCGGACCACTTGCTTCGGGCGACATCGGCCCCGGTCGGCTCGCGTCCCTCGAGCGCATCGAAGCCACGATCGACGAGGCGATCGGTGGATCCCAGGGACTCGCGGGACGCTCGGTCGTCGTGACAGCGGGTCCCACACTCGAGGCCATCGATCCGGTGCGCTTCATCTCGAATCGCTCCAGCGGCCAGATGGGGTACGCGATCGCGGCCGCGGCGCGCGATGCCGGCGCGGAGGTGACCCTCATCACCGGCCCGACGGCGCTCGTCCCACCGCCCGGCGTGCGGACATTTCCCGTGGAGAGCGCGGACGACATGAAGGACGCGATCCTCGCCCAGCTGCCGCGCGCGGACGCGGTGATCATGGCGGCCGCCGTCGCCGACTACCGCCCGATCGAGCGCGCGACGAAGAAGATGAAGAAGAAGGACCTCGGCAACGAGATGAAGCTTCGCCTGGTCGAGAACCCGGACCTGCTGAGCGCGATCGTTGCGACAAGACGACCGGGGACGATCGTCATCGGCTTCAAGGCGGAGAGCGGCGACGCGACCGCGGAAGCGGGCCGGATGCTGCGGGACAAGAAGCTCGATCTCGTCGTCGCCAATGACATCGCCGATCCACGCTCGGCGTTCGGCTCGGACGACGACGAAGTCGCGTTCGTGAGCGCGGACGGCGTCGAGCGGCTGCCCCTCTTGAAGAAGACCGAGGTCGCGCGGCGGCTCATCGAGAAGCTCGCAGAACGACTCGGGCGATGAAAGACGAGCCCTCGCTCGGCTCGCTCGACGAGCGGCTCGAACGGCTCGACACCCCGATCCGGATCTGGCGCGAGGCGCGGGACCGCGCGTTCGCCGCCGCGTTCGGACCGAAAGAGGGAAAGCTCTCGAATCTGATGGGGCGACTACCCCAGGCCGCGGGCGCCGCGGCCGCCGTCGGTCTCGGACCCCGCGACGAGGTCTTCGCCGCCTTCGATGAGATATGCGATCTTTACGCGCACTCCGATGCCGCGCGCTGCAGCATCATCCGCGGCATCGTCCACAACCGCGAGTCGCGCGCTCTGCTCGGTGACTACATGGGCTACGCGTCCCGCATCCTCAAACAGGGCGGTCGGCCCGAGTGGCTGGAACGCGGGATCGTCGCGGCGGCCATCGACGATCAGCGGGTCGACTACCGGGACTGGCTCATGGCCGTGGGTGATCTGTACCTGAGCGCGCGTGCCGCGCATCTCGATCCAACGCCGGTGTTGAAGCGCGTCGCCGAGCGATCCAACCCCGAGCGCCACGCCGCCTCCCCGACACCGACCCGCGATGCCCTCTCAAACTTCGAGGACAGCGCGTATTTCATGACATCGATCCTGCCGCAGCTTCGGTAGCGCGGTGCCCAAGGAGACGATCCGGGCTCTTCCTCGCCGTCGCTCGCGCGCGGGGCGCGTAGCGCGACTCGTCGGATAACCCGTACGCTCCGGCCCGTGCCGGTCGACTGGGTGACCTTCGACTGTTATGGGACGCTCATCGACTGGGAGCGCGGGATCACCGACGCGCTGCTACCGCTCTTGCCGCCACAAACCGATCGGCGCGCGCTCGCCGAGTGGTACATCGCGATGGAAGCCCAGTTCGAGAAAGAGGGCTATCACCTCTATCGCGACGTGCTGGATCGCGTTGGGCGGCGCGTTCTGCGGTCCCTCGATGCTCCGATACCGGACGAGATGACGTCACCGCTGCCATCCTCGCTCGGCGATTGGCAGCCGTTCCCTGAAGTCCCTGTCGCGCTCCGTGCCCTCGTCGACCAGGGCCGCTATCTCGCGATCCTTTCGAATGTCGACAGAGACCTGCTCGAGCTCTCCATCGGCCGTCTTGGAATCCGTCCCGATCTCACGATCACCGGCGAGGATTCCCGGAGCTACAAGCCGGCGCCCGGGCACTGGCGACGGTTCCTCGAGCGCAGCGGCGCGTCGCCCGAGCGGGCGGTGCACGTCGGAGCGAGCCAGTACCACGACATGGAACCGGCGACGGCGCTCGGATTCCGGACGATCTTCATCGACCGTCACGGCGAAACCCTCGAAACGTCGCCGAGCCGTGTCCTGCCTGATCTGCGGACGCTGCCGGATGTGATCGCCGAGCTCGCGGAAAGCTGAGTGCACGACGCACGCCGGCGCGACCTGCTCCTCGTCGCCCTCACCTTCGCCGCGGGCGCGGTCGATGCCGTCGTGTTCCTGCGTCTCGAGGTCTTCACGGCTGTGATGACCGGGAACATCGTGCTGCTCGGGCTCGCCATCGGGCAGGGCGCGTTCCGTAACGCGCTCCGTTCCCTCGTTGCGCTCGCCGCTTACGCGGGCGGTGTGCTCGCCGGCGCGCGACTCGTCGGGGCGACCCCGCGCGATTCGATCTGGCCGGCGCAAGGCACGCGGGCACTCGCTATCGAATGGCTGCTCCACGCGACGTTTCTCGCCGGATGGATCCTGACTGACGCACGGCCCGACGGCCTCGCCGCGGCGTCGCTGATCGCGGTCTCGGGTGTTGCGATGGGCATCCAGGCAGCGACGGCGCGGACGCTCGCACCGACCATGTCGACGACGTATGTGACCGGCACGCTCACCACGCTCCTGAGCGAGCTCAGCGCGCTCGGTGCACTAGGGCCCGACGCGCGCCGGCGTGCGGCGATCGTGGTCGCGCTCGGTCTCGGTGCGGTCTGCGGCGCGCTTGTCCTCGTCTCGGCCGCGGTGTTTGCTCCTGCGCTGCCCGTCATCGTGGTCGGCGCCGTCGTGCTGATCGGCGCAACGCGGTTTCGCTAGTGCGTCTTCCGCGAATCGCCGAGCCGCTTCGTCACCGCGACTTTCGCCTCCTCTGGACCGGACAGACGCTAACGCTGCTCGGATCGTTCGTCTCGAACATCGCCTACCCGTTCCAGGTCCTGCAGCTCGGCGGTTCGGCCCTCGAGCTCGGCGTTCTTGTTTCGGCATACACGGGAGCGAGCCTCGTGTTTATTCTGATCGGCGGTGCGGTCGCGGATCGTGTCCCTCGGCGGATCCTGATCATCGTCACGGAGCTCGCAAGCGGCGTCACCGTTGGCGTCATGGCGATCCTGGGATTTACGGGAACCCTTCAGATATGGCACCTCTACGTCACATACGCACTGTTCGGCGCGGCGAGCGCGTTCAGTGTCCCGGCGCTCGGCGCGATCATCCCCGAGCTCGTGCCCGAGGAGATCCTCGTCGCGGGTAACGCGGTCCAGGGCCTCTCCCGACAGGGTGCGCGGGTCGGCGGGCCGCTCGTGGGCGGGCTCCTTGTCGCAACGGCCGGCCCCGCCGCGGCCTTCGCGTTCGACGCCGTCACGTTCTTTCTCTCCGCGGGCGCGGTCGCCCTTACCCGCGCGCGTCCGCTCGTCACCGAGGCGCGGCCCTCGATTCTGCGCGAGATACGCGAAGGGTTCGCGTTCGTCTTCTCGGTACAGTGGCTGTGGGTAACGATCTTCGGCTGGGCACTGATCGTGGCCGCGTTCATCGGCGCGTTCACCGTGGCGCTGCCC
The DNA here is from genome assembly GCA_035637615.1 of Bathyarchaeia archaeon. Taxonomy (GTDB): domain Bacteria; phylum Chloroflexota; class Limnocylindria; order P2-11E; family P2-11E; genus 3-1-20CM-2-70-9. Next base: position 16,350 of record DASPWX010000002.1, read on the forward strand.
CTCCTGGTGACGACGGTCCTCGGCGGCGGCGCAGTGACGTACGGGATTATCAGCGCGGGGTTCGGCGTCGGCGAGGGAATCGGGGCCACGGCGATCGCGCAGATCAAGATCCGGCGGAGCGGCATCGCGATGTACCTCTTCGGCGCGCTCAGCGGGATCTCGTTCTTCATTTACGGGCTCGTGCCGACGGTCCCCGGCGCCCTCGTTGCCAGCGCGATCAACGGACTCAGCTTCGCGTGCTTCGGCGCCCTGTGGGTGACCGCGCTTCAGGTCCACGTCCCGCGACGGCTCCTGGGGCGCGTGACGAGCGTGGACTACTTCGGCGGAACGCTGCTCGCGCCGGTCGCCCCCATAGGAGCGGCGTTGCTCGCCCAGAGCCACGGACCCGCTTTCGTTTTTGTGGTCGCGGGCGGGATCACGGTCGCGCTGAATCTCGGCGGTCTCCTCGTGCCGTCGATCCGCGATCTGGAATGAATCCTGCGAGATACGACCACTTGCTACGATTGCGCTGACGCCGGGACCGGCCCGCAGCCGGCCTGGACGGAGGTTCGAAATGAGCGATCAGTACGGCGGCATATCCACGCCGGCTCCAAAGAAGGTCACCGTCCCCGACCTCATCGCGATGAAGCGCGAGGGCAAGCGCATCACCATGATGACCGCCTACGACGCGGCGTTCGCGCGCCTTGTCGCAGACGCGGGCATCGACGTCATTCTCGTCGGCGATTCCCTCGGCATGGTCGTCCTCGGATATCCGACGACCGTGCCGGTGACGATGGACGACATGGTCCGCCACGCGGCCGCGGTCTCGCGAGGTGCGACACGACCGTTGCTCGTCGGCGACATGCCCTTCGGCTCGTACCAGGCGAGTACCTCCGACGCCCTTCGGAACGCGGCGCGCTTCCTGAAGGAAGCCGGCATGGACGCCATAAAGGTGGAGGGCGGCGCGGAGGTCGTCGAGACGGTCCGCACGCTCACCGCGAATGGGATCGCGGTCATGGCTCATGTCGGGCTCACCCCGCAGCGCGTCGCTCAGCTCGGCGGATTCAAGGTGCAGGCAAAGACCGCACGCGCAGCACGCCGTCTCATCGACGATGCGCTGGCGCTCGAAGACGCCGGTGCCTTCTCGATCGTGCTCGAAAGCGTTCCTGCGCCCGTCGCGGCGCTGGCGACGGAACGGCTCTCAATCCCAACGATCGGCATCGGTGCGGGCGTCGACTGCGACGGACAGGTACTCGTGCTCCACGACGTGCTCGGTCTCTACGGTGAGTTCAAGCCGAAGTTCGCCAAGCGCTACGCCGACATCGGCGCGGCGGTCACGACCGCGCTGCGCGACTTCGACCGCGAAGTGCGTGACGGCTCGTTCCCGACCGACGAGCACAGCTTCACGATGAAGGAGAGCGAGCTGCTATTGCTGCAGCGGAGCCTGGCACAGCAAAAGGCGAGCTAACGAGCAGCATGCGCGTGGCGATCCTGGGCATGGGTGCGATCGGCCACGTCGTGGCGCGGGCGCTCGACGGTCGCGCCGAGCTCGTGAAAGTCGACCGGACGCACGCGCCGCCGCGCGGGGGTGAGGCGCCGGTCGATGCCGCGATCGTGACGACGAAGACGCCCGGCACGGCGTGGGCGGCCGAGATCGCAGCGAAGATCCTCGCGCGCGGCGGCGTGGGACTCACGATCCAGAACGGCCTCGGCAATTACGAGAGGCTCGTGGAACATCTCGGCGCTGAGCGCGCGGCCGTGGGTGTGATCTACGTCGGTGCGCAGTTCGTGGGCGGCGAGCTCCGCGCGACGGGG
>DASPWX010000003.1:0-4022 GCA_035637615.1 Bathyarchaeia archaeon
GCGTCCGACGTGCTCGACTACGCCGGCGCCTTCGTGACCGAGGAGGATCGGGAAGGCCATGCCCCAGCCGTTCATGTTCTTGACGTGGAGATCGGTGTGGCAGACACCGCTCGCAGCCAGGCGGACGAGGATCTCGTCGTCGCCGAGATCATCGAAGGCAATCGGCTCGATAGCGACACTCTCCCCGGGCGCGTTCAGCATCGCCCCCCGATCGCTCACTGCGAGAGGCTACGCCCCCCCGTTTCTACCGAACGGTCGTTTGGTATATCGTCCCCGCCCATGGCACGGCTGGGGGGATGGTGAGCGCGCCTACCCTCGGGCGGCGGCGGCAGCGTCGGTCCGGCGAGCGCGAGAAATCCATCCGCGCAGCGGCGCTCCGCATCTTCCGCCAGAAGGGTTACCACGCCGCCTCGATGCAGAACATCGCGGATGCCGTGGGCCTCTACAAGGGCAGCCTTTACTACTACGTTTCCTCGAAGGAGGACCTACTCGTTCGACTGTTCGAGGGGCGAGCAGATGAGGTCCTAGGCGAGTTACGAGTCATCACGGACGGGACAGGAACGTGCACCGAGCAGCTGCGCGCAATGGTGCGCGCGTACGTGCTCGGCGTTCTGAGAAATCTCGATTCTGTTCGCGTGTACCTCCATGAGGAACATGTGCTGCCACCGGCGGCGCTGCGGCACGTGCACGCCGAGCAGCGAACAATGCGTGACTTGTTCGAAGGCGTCATCGGCGATGGCATGCGCGACGGCTCGTTCGTCGGGACCGACCCCAAGCTCGCCGCCCTCGCTCTGCTCGGGATGTGCACCTGGGTCCATCGCTGGTATCGGCCGAGAGGGCGGCTCACCGAGACCGCGATCGCCGACGACTTCGCCCAACGCGCGATTCGGATGCTGAACGTGTGACGCTCGATGCCCCCGTCGCGCTGACGTCGGTCTAGGAACGAGGAGCACGGAAGCCGCATGCTCTCAATCGAACCGGACATCCTCACCGATCTCCCGTGGGGACAGCTGCTCGTCAACGGGCTCGCGCTCGGCAGCCTCTACGCGCTGACCGCGTTCGGCATCGTCCTGATCTTCAAGACGACCCGGGTCATCACCTTCGCTCAAGGGGAGACCGCGATGTTCAGCACGTTCGTCGCCTTCACGCTGCTCACCGTTTTTCAGCTGCCGTTCGCCGTCGCATTCGCGCTGACCTTGCTCTTCGCGGGCCTCTTCGGCGCGCTGATCGAGCGCGTCGTGCTGCGCCACATCAGCACGACGACGATCTTGAACCCGGTGATCGTCACGGTCGGGCTCAGTCTCATCTTGCTCGGGGCGGCGGGCTGGATCTGGGGCTATGAGATCCGGACCTTTCCCGCACCGGCGGCCGGTCCTCCCTTCCGCATCGGCACGGTCGTGGTGAGTCAGCTGAACGCCGTGATCTTCGCGGTCACGCTCGCACTGATGGGGGTCCTCTACGCCTTCTTCCGCTATACCCGGACGGGGATCGCTATGCGCGCCGTCTCGCAGAATCGAACGGCTGCGCAGCTTATGGGCATCAGCATCAATCGAATGAATGCCCTCGGGTGGGGAATGGGCACGGCCATGGGGGCGGTGACCGGCATGCTGATCGCACCGCTCAACTACCTCGACCCCGGCATGATGGGCGACGTCGCGCTCAAGGCATTTGCGGCGGCCGTGGTGGGCGGACTCACCAGCCTTCCCGGCGCCGTCGTCGGCGGCCTGCTGCTCGGCATCATCGACAGCGTCGTTGGCTTTCAGGTGCCTGAGCTTCGCAACACCATCGCCTTCGCGCTCATCGTGCTCGTGCTCGTCGTGCGCCCTGGCGGCCTGCTTGGCAAGCACGAGATCAAGAAGGTGTAGGCGCGGGGTGATGGCGCGCTGGCTGGGAACGCGCGGGCGAGCGGCAGCGCCCTACGGTCTGGCGCTGATCGCGGTCCTTCTCATTCCCGCCCTGCTGAACGTGATCCCAGGCATCGCCCCTGGGTATGTCCTCTATCTGGTCTCGCTCGCGTTGATCTACGCCATCGTCGCGGTCGGCCTCGGACTACTGATCGGGTACACCGGCCAGTTCTCACTCGGACGCGCCGGTTTCTTCGCGATCGGCGCCTACGCCTCCGCCCTGCTGACCCTCCGCTTAGGTCTCCCATTCGTCGTTGCGCTGCTCGTCGCGGGATCCATTTCGGCGGCGATCGGGTTCTTGTTGGGTCTGCCGGCCCTGCGCCTCTCCGGTCCCTACCTCGCCGTTGCGACGCTCGGCTTCGGCCTCGCGGTCCCGCAGCTCGTCATCTGGCAGGGCTCGTGGACCGGCGGCGCATCGGGACTGCACGGTCTACCGCTCGCGTCGCTCCCGCTCGGCGCGTTCACGATCGTGTTCCGCACCGATCAGGACTACTACTACCTTGCCGCGGCCGTGCTCATCGTGTTGACGATCTTCGCGAGGAACGTGGTCACGAGCCACACCGGCCGCGCGTTCGTCGCCATCCGCGACAGTGAGATCGCCGCGCGCGCGATGGGAGTGGATCTCGTGCGGTACAAGACGACCGCCTTCGCGCTCAGCGCCCTGTACGCGGGGATCGCGGGCAGCCTCTACGCGCACCTGCTGCACGGCATCAGCCCCGAGGACTTCACCGTTCTGCTTTCGATCGACTTCCTGACGATGATCGTGCTGGGCGGACTCGGGTCCGTGGGCGGTGCGCTCTCCGGAGCGTTGCTGCTGACGTTCCTGCAGAACGCACTGTCGCGACTCCCGGTGGTGCACGACTTCAAGAACCTCTACATCGTCGTTCTGGGGGTGATCCTGATCCTGACGATCGCCTTTTTCCCGCAGGGTCTGGCCGGGATCGCGCGGAGCGCGCGTCTGCGCTGCGCCACACGCACGGTGGACCGCCCGGCGGGCGCGGGCCAGATCGTCGAGCTGGGTGAGCGGAGCGGCGTGCGGTGACCGGCCCTCTCCTCGAGATCACAGATCTGACGATCAGGTTCGGAGGCCTCGTCGCCGTCGACGGCCTCAACCTCCGCATCAACGCCGGCGAGATCGTCGGCCTGATCGGACCGAACGGAGCCGGGAAGACCACCGTCTTCAACTGCATCAGCCGGTTCTACCAGCCTGATCGCGGGACGATCCGTTTCAAAGGACGCGACATCACGCGCTCTCGCTCTCACGAGATCATCCGCTTCGGGATCGCGCGCACCTTCCAGAACGTGGAGCTCTGTCGCAGCATGACCGCGCTGGAGAACCTGCTGGTCGGACAGCACGTCGCGATGCGCGGCGGCGTGATCCGTGATGGCTTGCGTCTGCCCGGGGTTGGCGCAGACGAAGCTCGGGCGACGCAGCGCGCGGACGAGATGCTCGAGCTCTTAGGACTCGCACGCGACCGCGACCGCGTGGTCTCCACCCTGCCCTTCGGCCTGCAGAAGCTGGTCGAGCTGGGTCGGGCGCTCGTCTCAGACCCGGCGCTGCTCTTGCTCGACGAGCCCACGGCCGGTGCCGACGAGCAGGAGATCCAAGGGCTCGCCGACCTCATTCGCCGAATGCGCGACCGGTTCGCTTTGAGCGTGCTCGTCGTGGAGCACGACATGTCGTTTGTCATGGGGCTCTGCGATCGGCTCTCTGTGCTTGACTTCGGCCGGCGCATCGCCGAGGGGGCGCCGGCTGACGTTCGGAACGACCCTGCGGTCATCGAAGCGTACCTGGGCGAACCCGAGGTGGAGGTCACAGAGGTCTAAGTGGGTCGTCCGCTGCTGACCGTGCACGAGCTCGAGGCCTACTACGGGCGCGTGTGTGCCCTGCACAGCGTCAGTCTCGAGGTGGCCGAAGGGAGCGTCGCCACGCTGCTCGGCGCGAACGGCGCGGGCAAGACGACGACGCTGCGCGTGATCTCCGGTCTCCTCCGCCCCACGCGCGGCTCGGTCGAGTTCGACGGCAAACGTATCGACGGTTTCGGCGCGGACCGATTGGTGCGTGCGGGGATCGTTCAGGTGCCCGAAGGACGACAGATCTTCGCGGATCTCACCGTG
>DASPWX010000004.1:0-6772 GCA_035637615.1 Bathyarchaeia archaeon
CGCTGGCTAACGGTTCCGTTCCGCCCGGACGAATAGGAACGTGCCCACGACCATGAACAGGACGAAAAGCCCGCCGATGATCGCCAGGTTGGTCGTCGCGTCGGACAGCACGATCCGTGAGGTCGACCCGTAGTACGCATCACGCAGGAGGTCGACCGCGTACCGCATCGGCGCGACGTGCGACAGGATGTCGAGCGGAAGCGGTAGGTTCTGAATCGGGTTGAAGATCCCGGCGAGGAAGAACTGCGGGAGGAGTACGAACGGAAAGATCTGATTCGCTGCGCGCTGGCTCGAGAGGTTCGCGAGGACGATCACGCCGAACGCGCCGCCGAACAGCGCGATGACGATCAGCGCCAGCGCCATCCGCGCAAGCTGGTCCGGGCCGATGTGGATCTGCAGGATGAAGCCGAAGACGATGATCCCAAGGGCCTGCGGCAGCGCCACAAGCGATTCGCCCAGGATCTTCCCGAGGATGATCGAGTAGCGCGAAATCGGCGAGACGAAGATCTCCTGGCTGAAATCCTGCTCACGATCGGCGAGAAGCGAGATCAGTCCGAGGGCCGATGATTGCCACACGGTCTGCGCGAGCACGCCGGTGAAGACGTAATCGAGCAGGTTGATGTTGGAGTTGCCACCGAATCCCGCCTGGAGGCTGGTGCCGAGGATGCCGATGAAGATCAGCGGGAACGCGAAGTCGGCGACCATGCGCTGGCGATCGCGCAGGAGCTTGATGAAGTCGCGGTGTGCGAGCGCCAGGATCGCGGAGGCTTCACTCACCGGTGCGGCTCACGATCTCGAGGTAGGCGTCCTCGAGGCTCGGCGTGTGGGTCTTCACGACGCTGAGGGGCGTCTCGATGCTGCGCAGGATCGAGTGGACGGTGTGGCCGTTCAGCTCGACCTTGAACGGCGCGCCGCCGCTCGTCGCATGCCCGAGCCGTGCAAGCTCGTCGCGCAGGGCGGAGCGGTCGGTCGCGTCGACGAGCACGTATTCCTCGACGAGGTCCCGCTTGATGTCGTCGGGTGTCCCGAATGACACGACCTTGCCTTTGTCGATGATGCAGATGCGGTCAGCCTCTTCGGCCTCCTCCAGATAATGCGTGGTGAGGAAGACCGTTGTGCCGCTCGTCCGCCGGACTTCGGTGAGGTGCTCCCAGAGCGTGCGGCGCGTCGGGACGTCAAGGCCGGCGGTCGGCTCGTCGAGAAACAGGACCTTCGGGTCATGGAGGAGGCTCCGCATGATCTCGAGCTTCCGTCGCATGCCTCCGGAGAATGTCTTCACAGGCTTGTGGATGTCCCGGGCGATACCGAGGAGCTTCGCGAGCTCCTCGACCTTCGCGCGGTAGCCGCGAGCCATCAGGGCGTAGGTCGGCGCGTACGGGAAAATGCCGTAAAGGACGGCGTGAAACCGGACGTTCTCCTCGGCCGTGAGGTTCTGGTCGAGACTCGGCCGCTGGAAGATGATCCCGACCTTGCGTCGCACGGCGCTCGGCTCGCGGACGATGTCGCTACCGTCGATCGTCGCGCCGCCGCTCGTGGGGGAGAGCGTCGTAGTGAGGATCGAGATCATGGTCGTCTTCCCTGCGCCATTCGGTCCGAGCAGCACGAAGAACTCTCCGGCCTTCACCTCGAACGAGATGCCGTCGACGGCGTTTGTCTCGGCCTTCTTGTAGCGCTTCACCAGGTCTTCGACGCGAATCACGCCCTGAGCATATGAGCGAGCTCCGGGTCGGCACATCGGGCTGGCAGTACAAGCACTGGAAGGGCCGCTTCTATCCAAAGGATCTCCCGACGGCGAGGTGGCTCGAGTACTACACGCGTTACTTCGACACCGTCGAGCTGAACAACCCCTTCTACCGGCAGCCCGAAAAGAAGACGTTCGAGAAGTGGCGCCGGTCCGTGCGCGACGACTTTGTCTACGCCGTCAAGCTCAATCGCTTCATCACCCATATCAAGCGCCTGAACATCGAGCGCGACAGCGTCGAGCGCTCGTACGGAACCCTCGCCGGCTTGGGGCCGAAGGCCGCGGTCGTTCTCGTACAGCTCCCTCCGCGAATGAAGTTCGACCTCGAGCGCGCGGAGCGGTTCTTCAAGATGGTCGCGCCGCGCCGGCGACGTCACGCGCTCGAGCCACGCGATGCCTCCTGGTTCACGGACGAGGCGCTCGCCTTCCTGCGCCGCCGAAACATCGCGCTCGTCGCGGGGGAGACGCCGCACTGGCCGACGCACCTCGCGGTGACCGCGGACTTCGTCTATCTGCGATTCCATGGGCCGGGGCGCCGCTACGCCTCGAACTACGACGACGATGCCCTTCGCGAATGGGCCGGCCGCATCAAGGGCTGGCGCGCCGAGGGACGCGACATCTTCGCCTACTTCAACAACGACGAGCTGGGCTACGCGCCGAAGAACGCCCTCCGCCTGCGAGAGTTCGCGTCGCAGTAACCGTCGCGCACGACACATCCGACAGGTTCGCCGGTTTCTGGTGCGTCTCGCGAGGTGATGCGAGCGTGACGCCATCACCGGCGGAGGTCGTGCGATGTCGAAGCTGCTTCGCGTAATCCACGCGGCGATGCGCGACGCGCGGCGGTCGGAAACGATGAGATATGACGCGAAGGCGCGGCGCGCGCTTCGAACGGATCCGGAGGGCGCGCTCCTCGCGTTCGAGCTGCGGTCGGGTGACATCGGTGATCAGACCGGCGAGCGCGAAGAGCGGATCGTGCGACGTGACCGCGGTGTTCGTGCCGCACGCCGCCGCGCCCTGAGCTAGTTAGTGGGTCGCGGCGCGCCTTCGGGGGCGGCGCTCGCGCATCGGCTCCTCCTCGAGCTCCTCCCACTCGCGGGCGCTGTAGAGGTTGGCCGCGACCGCCGCGTCGACGAACGCGACAAGGAGGCCGGCGATCGCGAGCAGGAACGGCGCTGGACTGGCCGCGGGCGCACCGATGTCGAACGCACGGAGAAACGTCGACGCGCCGTAGAGCAGGAACGCGATCACCGCGGCGATCAGGTCGAGCCGCGCGATCCCGCGGTCCTCCTCGGGAACGTCGAGATACTCGGCAAGTGCGGCGAGCGTGGCGACGCCGAGCACCACCGTCGCGCCATGCGCGAGCCAGTCCGACACGACAACGTAGCCATTCGTGTCGGTTCCCCCCCATGCGAACCACGCCATCAGGTCGCTCAACGTGAGCGCGATCCCGATGCCGATGCCGACGTACGCGATCGCGGCACGCGGCGCAAAGCCGAAACGGCGGCCTTGGAAGAGCTCTTTCATCGGCTCTTCAATGCTAGCGGCGCGGAGGACCCTCCGGCTTGGCGGTCACTCAGCAGCCCGGCTCCCCGTCGTGTCCACAGCAGCCCTGGCGCAGCGCCGCGCGCCGCACGAGATTCCGCGCCGCCACCGCGAGACGCCGAGGTAACGGGATCTCGCTCGCGCGAAAGTTCTCCAAGAAGACGGCAACCGACCCGCGTCGCGGCCCACGCACGTTCGTACTATCGCAAGGTGAGCGACGACCCGCAGGCGAAGGCTCCGCCCCTGACGCTCGAGCAGATCGCGCAGCTTCTTCCGGGGACCGGCGAGATCATGGCGTCGGTCGGGAACGCCTGGTGGAAGTGCGCATACGCCGCCCGGGGTGGAAACTGGGAGCTCGCGGCGTATTTCGCCCGACGCGTGCGTGGGCTCCAGCGGAAGCTCGCGCAGCTGCGTCCCAAGTACGCGGACGATCTCGCGGCGTTCGAGACGGAGCACCTGAATCCATTGCTCGCCGCGCTCGCGTCGCACGACGGACCGGCGTTCGAGCGGATCTACGCGGCAGCGACCGATAAGGCGAACGAGCTTCACGTGAAATGGGCGAAGCCGTATATCCGCTGGGTCTTGCCAGACGACCCGCCGAACGATCTCGACCTGGAGCTGGACCGCTAACCGACGAGAGCGCGCGTGTCCTTCCAGCCGTATGCAACCTCGACGTGCTCCTCAGCTCCGGGAAACTCCTCGAGCTGCTTCTCGCGAACGGGACTTCCGCCGATGCGCTCGTAGAAGCCGCGGCCGATCCGGTTCTCGCGCAGGACCCAGATGAGCATCGAGGTCAGGCCGCGTGACGCAAGCGCGCGAGCGCATTCCCGAATGAGCGCTCGCCCGTGACCCTTTCCTTGGGCGGAGGGCAGCACATAGATCGCGTAGACCTCGCCCGCGTACTCGGGGTCGCGCGCTCGCTCGGGTCCGGCGAACGCGTAGCCGACGACCCCGGCGCTCTCTTCCGCGACGAAGTTGAGCTCGGAAGGCGACCGCGAACGCAGCCGCTCGCGGCGGCGCTCGACATTCGGCTGGAGCTGGTCGATGAGCCCGTCGGGAAGGAGTCCGCGGTACGTCGCGCGCCAGGTCTCCACACGGATTCGCTCGATGGCTTCGGCGTCGTCGACCGTCGCCCGCCGGACGCCCATGTCAGGGGTGCGCGTCGAACCAGTCGGCGATCCGGCGAGCGTGCTCGACCCGATGTTTCGGTTTTCCGCCACGGGTCAGGTCGTGGTTGTCCTCGGGGAAACGGACGAAGACGGCTTCCTTGCCGAGGACCTTCAAGGCGGTGAAGAGCTGCTCGGCCTGTTCGATCGGGCAGCGGAGGTCTCGCTCGGCATGGAGGATCAGGAGGGGGGTCTTCACGTTGGTCACGTAGGTGAGCGGCGAACGGAAGATGAGCTTCTCGCCTCCACTCCACGGCGTGGCATCGCCCATCTCGTGCTCCCAGAAGTGCCATCCGATGTCGCTCGTTCCGAACGCCGAGACGTTGTTCGAGATGCTGCGCTGCGTCACCGCGGCGCGGAAGCGATCGGTGTGGCCGAGGATCCAGTTGGTCATGAATCCGCCGTAGCTGCCTCCGGTGACGTAGAGGCGCTTTGGGTCGACCCAGCCGAGCGCGAGCGCGTGATCGACGCCGGCCATGAGGTCTTCGTAATCTTTGCCGCCCCAATCGCCGACGCACGCTTCGACGAACCGCTGGCCGTACGCGTGGCTCCCCCGCGGGTTCGTGAAGAGGACGGCATAGCCACGCCCCGCGAGCATCTGGAACTCGTGGAAAAAAGAGTGTCCGTACGCGGTGTGCGGCCCGCCATGGATCTCGAGGACGAGCGGCCACTTTTTCGCCGGATCGAAGTCGCGCGGCTTCATGAGCCAGCCTTCGATCTTCCAATCGTCCGCGCCGGTGAACTCGACGCGCTCCGGCGCCGCGATGTACCGCGAACCGAGGAGCTCGTCGTTGAGGCACGTCGTCTTGCGCATCGGCCCGCCGACCTCGCCGACGAAGAGATTCCCCGGGTCGGTCGCCGTCGCGACGATCGCGGCGAAGCGGCGATGCCCCCGATCGAGAGACCACGAGACGATCTGATGCGCGCCAACGGTCTCGGCGCGGACGTCACCGCCGGTCGATGCACACGAGTACGCGTTGGCCGTCCCCTGGTCGGATCCGAGAAAGACGATGCGGCCTTCGCTCGTCCATGTCGGCGGCAGCGTTTGCGCGTGCGCGCGCATGTCGCTTATTACCGACGATCCGACGGACCGGTCCCAGCCATCGAGAAGGTCCCGGCCCGGCCCGCCCTTCTTCGGGAAAGCCCAGATATGGATGTTGCGGGCGGAGGAGCCGATCGCGCAGTCCGTCCCGTACGCCGTGATCACGGCGCCGTCAGATGACCACGACGGATTTCCGTAGCTGCCCTCGCCGTCGGTGATCCGGAGCGTGTCACCTGAAAGCGTGCCGACGTGGATGTCGGCGACGGTGTTCAGGTCGCGGCGCTCGGTCCGGTTGGAGACAAACGCCATCTCGCGGCCATCCGGCGAGAACTCCGGCTGACCGTCGTCCCAATCCCCGTCGGTCAGCCTGCGCGGTGCCGAACCGTCCACGCCGACCATCCAGATGTGCTTGTGACGGCCGTCGCTGAGCCCACCCTCGTCCGACCGGTACCGCGCGCGGTCGTATACGCGAACGCCGTCGTCCTCGTTCGCCGACTCTTTGGGATCGCGAACGACGAACGCGATTGAGTGCCCGTCAGGCGACCACACGAGGTCGGAGCAATCGTCGCCGAAAGAGGTGAGCTGGCGCGCCTCGCCCCCGGCCAGGTCGAGGAGAAAGACGTTTCGCGGTGGCCGCTTCCGGCCCTTCGGCACCTCACCGCGATCCGAGGTGAAAGCGAGCTCGGTGCCGTCAGGCGACCACCGTGGCGACGAATCCTGCGTGCTACCCGCGGTGATCTGCACGGCTCGCCTTGCGCCGTCCGACGAAACCAGCCAGATCGCGCCGAGGTATCCATCACGCTTGGCGTTCGCGGTCTTTACGGAGTACGCGACGCGGGCACCGTCGGGCGAGATCTGGGCATCCGTGAGGAAACGGAATTCGTACAGATCTTCAGGAGAAAGGGGAAGGGGCGACGAAGACAACGCGGCGTATCGTGCCATACATGGGCCGGTTCGACCGGCGCGCACGTACTGGGATGCTCGTCGGAGCGCTGGCGATGTTCTTCGCCCTCGACGTCGCGTTCCTTCTCAGCATGGCCGGGATGCCGTTCGTCGTGGACAGCCTCGGCCAGGCCTTCATCGATGTGCTCCCCGGCTGGATCTCGATCCCGCTCATCGAAGCGCTGCATCAGTGGGCGAAGATCCTGCTCGTCCTCGGAGTCGTCGCGCTCTTTCTCATCGACGGCGCGGCGACCGGTGTGCTTGCGGCGTCGCCGCGACGGCGAACCTCGGTCGTCCTAGGCGTCGGTCTTCTCCCGTGGGTCGCCGCGTTCGTACTCG
>DASPWX010000005.1:0-11869 GCA_035637615.1 Bathyarchaeia archaeon
CCAGTTCTCCGTCGAGCCGCCCGACCAGGGCATGTGCGTCGGGAATGGCTACATCGTGGAAGCCGTGAATGACGTCTTTAACGTCTTCAATTTCTCAGGCCAATCTGTCCTGCCCGATAACACGAGCACGAACATCGTCGCCGACCATCCCCGCAACGTGAATCACGCGATCGACCTCAACTCGTTCTTCCGATACCCGGCGGCGATCAATCGCACCACGGGCGTCCGTGGGCCGAACGTCACTGACCCAACCTGTTATTACGACGCTCAGACGCAGCGCTTCTACCTGGTCGTCCTGACGTACAACCTGTCCAGCGATTTGACTCAGTTGGTCGAGAACCACCTCGACATCGCCGTCAGCGCGACGTCGAACCCAACAGGGGACTGGAACATCTACAAGGTCGACGTCACGAACGACGGAACCCACACGATCAAGGACAATGAGTGCCCGTGCCTCGGTGACTATCCGCACATCGGGGCAGACGCGAACGGTTTCTATGTCACCACGAATGCCTACCCGTGGAACGGCGGCGGATTCAACGGCGCGCAGGTCTATGCATTCTCGAAGCGCCAACTCGCGTCGGGCGCCACTACCGTGAAAGTGACCCACATCGACACATTCGCCTCGGTCAATGGCGCGATGACCGCTGAAACCCCGAGCCTCAAGCAGCCCGGGTTCACTGTTTGGCCGGCGCAGTCGCCGGGAGCCTCCTCGTACGAGCTCGGCGCTGGCGGTACCGAGTACTTCCTGAGCTCGAATGCCGCCGACGAGGCGACGCACCCGGTGAGCGGAACGGGTGGCGACTACACCTCGAGCCAGATCGTTCTATGGGCGTTGACCAACACATCGTCACTCGACTCGGCGACACCCTCGCTGACACTGACGAACACCGTTCTCGGCGTGGGCGGGTACGCGATTCCGCCCAAGGCTGACCAGCCGGGCTCGGGCAGCGCTCCGACAACTACGACACCCCAGGGCCATTGCCTCAACGACACCACCACGCTGGTCACCAACGGAGTTGTCCAGACGACAGGCTGTTGGAAGCTTCTCGTCGGCACCGCGGCACATAGCCGCGGTACGGAAGTCATCTCCCGCCTTGACTCGAACGACACACGAATGCAGCAAGTGATGTACGCGAACGGCAAGGTGTGGGGTGCACTCGGCACCGCAGTCACCTTCACCACCCCGGCGCCGCACAACACGGCTGGCGTCGCCTGGTACATCGTCAAGCCGGACATTTCGACCGGTTTGGTCGCAGGCAAGATTGCCTTGACCGGCACGAGCGGATACGCCGATAGGAACATGGTCTATCCGGCGATTGGCGTAACGCCGAGCGGCCGCGGCGTCGTTGCCGTGACGGTTGTCGGTGCCGAGATCTTCCCGAGCGCCGGATACGCAGCCATCGACGCGCAAGCCGGCATGGGCGACACCCAGGTCGTGCCCGGCGGCGCTGGGGCAGCGACCGATGATGGCTTCACGAACTACAAGCAGACCCTAAATCGCGCGGTCCCGCGCCCCCGTTGGGGCGACTACGGCGCTGCGGCGGTCGACGGGAACTCGATTTGGATCGCGAGCGAGTACATCCCGAACTCCTGCACTTACGACGATTGGCTTGGACCGTTCAAGGTCGGCGGCAGCGGCGACAACATCCTCGGTACCTGTGCCGGACCGTCCAACGGACCTGGCCTGCGCGGTGCGAGCGGCAACTGGTCGACCCGCATCACCCAGTTCACTCCGTAACCGCACAACCTCGCTGAACGTGAAGGGGACCACCGCAAGGTGGTCCCCTTCTTTGTCTCTAGACTCGCTCGCGATGTCCACGCTCGACAAAGCCGCGATCGAAGCCATCATCCCGCACCGTGATCCATTCCTCTTGATCGACCGCGTCACCGAGCTCGAGCCGGGCGTTCGCGCGGTCGCTGAGCACACCTTCACCGGAAACGAGTGGTACCAGCCGGGCCACTTTCCCGGTAACCCGATCGTCCCCGGCGTCATCCTCGTGGAATCGATGGCCCAAACAGCCACCATCGGAGCGATGGCCCATCCCGACTACCGCGAGGGGCTCGGTCTCTTCGCGGGCATCGAGGAGATGCGCTTCAAGCGCATGGTCAAGCCGGGCGACACCGCGCGGTTCGAAGCGACGTTCGAGAAGATGCGACGGGGGTTCGCGCGGGTCGCGGTCCGCACGATGATCGGAGACGAGCTCGCCGCCGAAGGAACGATCCTCGCCATCTTCCAGCCCAAGGCGAAACCGGCGCCGTGAACAGGACCGTCGAGATCATCGGCGTGCCGATGGACTTGGGCGGCAACCGCCGCGGGGTGGACATGGGTCCGTCGGCGATCCGCTACGCGGGTCTTCGTGACCGCCTCGCGGGTCTCGGCTACTCCGTCCGCGATCGCGGGAACGTCCGCGTCGCCGACCGTGACGAGGGAGCGACCAAGAACTTCCGGCAAGTCGACAAGAACGAGCTCGCCAAAATGAACGGCCGGGCGCACCACGTCGACGAGATCGTCCGAGTGCTCAAGGATCTAGCGAGCGTCGTTGCCGACATCGAGCGTGCGGGGAACATCGCGATCGTTCTCGGGGGAGACCACTCGATGGCGATCGGGACGCTCGCGGGGATCGCCCACGGCGGTCGGCGCCCCGGGGTTATCTGGATGGACGCGCACGGCGACAGCAACACGCCGAAGACGTCGCCCTCCGGGAACGTGCACGGCATGCCGTTCGCGGTGGCCTTCGGCCTGGCAGCGGACCCGTTCCCGAAGGAGCTCCGCGGCTCCGTCGATGGCCACAGCGGCGTGCTCATCGCGCTTCGCAGCGTCGACCAAGGCGAGAAGGAGAACATCAGGTCTGCCGGCGTGACCCCGATCACGATGGCGGACATCGATCGCCTGGGAATGAGTGGGGCGATGGAGAAAGCGATCGCGGTCGCCTCTAAGGGCGACGGCATCCACCTGTCGCTCGACATGGATGCGATCGATCCGGACGAAGCGCCCGGTGTCGGCACGCCCGTCCGCGGAGGGCTCACCTACCGCGAGGCCCAGCTCGCGATGGAGATGCTCGCCGCCTCTGGGAAGCTCCGCTCGCTCGAGATCGCGGAGGTCAACCCGATCCTCGATCAGGGCAACCGGACGGCGGCGCTCGCCGTCGAGCTCGTCGCGTCGGCGCTGGGGCAGACCATCCTTTAGCGGCGCGCCAATTGCAGCGCCAGCCCGCGTGGCCGCACGCGTCCTCCTCGTCATTGCGCTCCTTCTCATCGTTGCTGTCGCCGTGATCGCGATCTTCGCGCGTTCGCGTCAGGACACGACCGGGGTGCCATCGCCGACGCCGACGCCGACCGCGACGCAGAGCCCGACTCCGACCGCCAGTCCGTCTCCTTCTTCGACGGCCGCTCCCAGTCCGACCGCGTCGCCGTCCGCGAGCGCGACGTTCGCCGGTACGCCCTACGTGAACACAACCTGGCAGTACAGCCTCGTCCTCCCGTCGCCGTACCGGCACTCGGACGTGCTGTCGTTGAAGTCGCCACCGCCGGACCCCGGACAGCCGAAGGGTTCGGACGGGTTTACGCCGCGTACGCCCCAGGACGAAGCTTCGCTGAACAAGAGCTGCGAGACCGCGTGTGAGATCTGGAATTACGCGGCCGACGTCGAGGTCTGGACGAACGCGCCGTCCATGACCGCTCGCGAGTGGGCCGACGATCCGAGCCGCGCCGGAGTGTCCGCAGGCCAGCGTGTCGAGGACTTCACGCTCAACGGTCGTCCCGCCGCGAGGATCATCAACGGCACACGCGGACCGCTGACCTATGTGGTCGCCAACGGAGGCCGCATCTACGTGATGAGCTACAAGATCTACGAGGGTTTTGCGGTACCGCCGGGCGCCTCGAAGGACAAGCTCGAGGCGATCATGAATTCCTTCCGGATCGTTCCCTAAGCGCGTCGGCAATATCTGCGTTCCCTCGCTCGGTCGCGATTTCCGCGGCGGTCTTTCCGTCGTTGTTTCTAATCGCGGGGTCGGCGCGATGCTTCATGAGGAGCTCGAGACTGGCGCGGTCGCCGGTGAACGCGACCGTGTGCAGGGGCGTCGACCCGGACTGGCTCCGCGCATTTGGGTCGGCGCCTCTGTCGAGCAGCATCCGCACGATCTCGACGTCGGTCGCACCCGCGTCCGTCGCCACCGCGGAGTGCAGTGGCGTGAAGCCGCCGCTGCGTGAGCCCGGTTGCGGATCGGCCCCCGCGTCGAGCAGGTAGCGGACGACGTCGCGCCGTTTGAAGAAGGCTGCGAGCCCGAGAGCGGAGTACCCGTCGGGCGCGACGCCGTTCGTCTGCGCCGGATCGCGGCCCACGAGCTCGCGGATGCGAGCCACATCACCGGCCGCGGCAGCCTCGAAAATGTTGAGGATCGGCCCTCGTCGAAGGATCGCCGCCGCGATCTCACTCCGGCCGCGGTAGAGCGCGGCAAGGATGGGCGAGAGCCCGCTCTCGTCATGCGCGTCGACGAGTCCCCGGTCACGCTCCAGGAGTCGTTCGACAGCCTCTGCGTCGCCGCCTCTGATCGCCGTGAACAGCTCGGTCGCCACGTTCGCCTCCCCCGTTGCAATTAGTTAGCGTTGCTAACTAATATCACCGCGTGGCGGGACGTGCAAATCGACGCCGCGCGGGCGAGGTCGCCGATCGACTGCACTCCGCCGCGATCCATCTGCTGCGGCGTGCGCGCCGGACCGACCCACTCACCGGCGTCTCGCCGGCACAGCTTTCCGCCCTATCCGTCCTGATGAGCAGCTCCAAGACGGTCGGCCAGCTCGCGGCCGCCGAACAGGTCCGCGCACCGACCATGAGCCGGCTCGTGAGCGAGATGGAGCGAGCCGGTATTGCCCGCAAAGTGACCGACCGCGACGACGCCCGCGTGGTGCGCGTCCACGCGACACCGAGAGGCCTTCGCCTGCTCTCGCGCGGGCGCGACATGCGGATCGAGGGGATCGAGCGGCTCCTCAATGAGCTCGACCTGGACGACCTCGCGACGGTCGAGCGCGCGGTCCGCACGATCGAGCGACTTCTCGGACAGCGCCCCGCCCCACGCTGACCGGTCTACCCTCATGGGCAGGGGAGGTCGTGCAGCTCAGCATTTACGACACCCTTCAGCGGCGCGTCGTCCCGCTCACCACCGAGCGGGCCGGCGAGGTGCGGATGTACACGTGCGGTCCGACCGTCTACCGGCCGGCCCACCTCGGAAACCTGCGCTCCTACCTGCTCGCGGACTGGATCCGACGGACGCTCGAGCACTTCGGCAACACCGTGGTCGCGGTCAAGAACATCACCGACGTCGGCCACATGCGCCAGGACGCGGTCGAGCGAGGCGAGGACAAGGTCATCGCCGCCGCCCTTGCCGAGGGGAAGACCCCAAAGCAGATCGCCGAGTTCTACGAGACGCGCTTTCATGAGGACGAGCGGCGGCTCGGGATCCTCGCTGCCACGCGCTTTCCTCGCGCGACCGATCACGTACCCGAGATGATTTCGATCATCGAGCGGCTGATCGCGCGGGGCCTCGCGTATGAAGTCGAGGGCGCGGTCTATTTCGCGGTCAAGCGCTTTGCCGGCTACGGAAAGCTCTCGGGCAACGTCGGCGAGGCGCTTCGGCAGGGCGTCCGCGCCGAGATCGCTCCCGACAAACATGACCCTGTCGATTTCGCGCTCTGGAAGAAGGCCGAGGCCGGTCGGGCGTTGACCTGGGACTCACCGTGGGGGCGCGGCTTCCCAGGGTGGCACATCGAATGTTCGGCGATGAGCACGAAATACCTCGGCGAGCGCTTCGACCTGCATACCGGCGGCGTCGACAACATCTTTCCGCACCACGAGGACGAGATCGCGCAGTCCGAAGGCGCTTACGGACACGCGTCGGTCCGTCACTGGGTCCACGGGCAGCATCTCCTCGCCGACGGCGTGAAGATGGCGAAGTCGGCGCGCAACACGGTGACGATCGACGAGCTCGTCGAGCTCGATATCGATCCGCTGGCCTTCCGTTACCTCTCCCTGCTCACGCACTACCGCGCCCGGATGCAGTTTTCGCTCGGGGCGCTGCGACAGGCGGCGGAAGCGCTCGACCATCTCCGTCAGCGCGTGCGCCACTGGTCGCAGGTTCCGAGCGGCGACCCGACGCATACCGCGCTCGACGCCCGGTGGCTCGAGCCATTCGGTCGTGCGCTGGCCGACGATCTGAATCTGCCCGCCGCGGTGGCGTGGCTTCAGCGCTGCGCCGCCGACCGCGAGATCTCGGACACCGAACGACTCGCTGTGTTCCTTGAAGCGGACAAGGTCCTCGGCCTCGATCTCGCGTCGGTCGCCGCCGAGCACGTGAAGGCGCCCCGGGAGGTGATCGCCTCGGTCGAGGAACACCGTGTGGCGCGCGCGTCGCGGGATTTTCAGCGGGCTGACGACCTGCGCGCGGCGTTCGGCGGCTACCGCGTCGAGGATCAAGCCCTGGACCGAGCGGTCGTATCACGTGGCGACCTCCGAGTTCCGGCGCGCGAGCGGAAAACGATCTCATCGGCAAAGGAGGTTCCCGATCGGCGCGGCGAAGCGCCGACCCGCTCGTGGACCGTCGGGATCGTCACGCACGAGTACCCTGCCGATCTCGCACGGTGTCTTAACGGCGTGCTCGCGTTTCTCCCCGCGGACGGCGAGGTCTTCGTTCTTGATTCGGGCTCGCGCGGCGAGGCGCAGCGACGGATCCGCGACATGGTGGCGCGGGACGGGCGCGTCGAGGCGTACTTCGCCGACCGCGAGCTGGGCGAGGGCGCGGCCCGCAACGCCCTGGTTCGGCTGGCGCGGGGCCGCATGCTCCTCATGCTCGATTGCTCAGTCGAGGTCACCGGCGATCTTTTCGGACCGTTGGCGCAGGTGCTCGCCGACGCCGGGATGGGGCAGGCTGGTCCGTGGGGGCTTCGCACCACCGATCTCAAGCATTTCGACGAGGTGACGACCGGTGATGCCGAGGCGATCCAGGGTTATTGCGCCGCTGCCAGGCGCGAGGTCCTGCTCGAGATTGGCGGCTTCGACGAGCGCTACCGGTTCTACCGAAATCTCGACATCGCCGTCTCGCTCGGCATCCGCGAGCGCGGTTACCGCGTGATGGCCGTAGGCGCCGGCTGCGCACGACGGCATCCCCATCGCGTGTGGGAATCGCTTTCTGAAGACGAGCGGCTCAAGCGCAGCCGGCGCAATTTCGATCGCATGTACCGGCGCTTCCACGGGAAGCCCGTGTTAATCACCGACACCGACGGGGTGGGTCGCCCGCCACACTGACACCCGAACGCCATCCGCTCGACACGATCGGACTATGGCCGTGGGGTCACCCGGTCGGTAGCGTGACTATGGCTTGGTCACCTGGTCACTCCTCCCGAGAGCCCTCGCGCACCGCAGCGCACTGGTGCGCCTCGCAACCGCCGCCACGATCGGTGTCGTCGGCTTCGTCGTGGCGTGGACCGTCGCGTACGTCGTGTTGCCGGAAGGGGCGACGCGATTCACGCTCGGGATCCTCCCGACCCTCGATGCTCGCAGCGACTCCGCCGGGGTCGCGGCGACCCTCTTCGTGTGGAACGCCGCGTTCGGCTTCGGCGTCATCGCGCTCGCGAGCCTCTACAGCGTCGGGCCGATCTCGCTCGCGTACTTCGCGCCGTGGACGTGGCTCGTGCGGTTCGGCATCGCGCTGGGCACGAACTCGTTCGCATTGTTCGTCCCGGGCGCGCGCATCCCGCCGCTCGACATTCGATCGATCGTGTCTCACGCGGGGATCCCGGAGCTCATCGCGTACATCGTCCTCGCGACGGTGCTGGCGAACGCCTCGCTCTGGAGGCAGCGCCGCATCACCGACCGACACCTCGTTCGGGTCCGGCACCTGCGCGACATCCGGCTGACCCGGATGGAGCTCTCGCTCGTCGCGGTCGCCTTCGCGCTTCTCGCCGGCGCGGCGCTCTTGGAAACATCCCAGATCGCGCGACTCCAGGCCCTCTAAAAAGGACCGCCTCGCTAGACTCGACCAATGCAGAACGGCGAGCGCCGCCGTGTCGTGGTGACGGGTCTCGGCATGATCACCCCCCTCGGCTCGACGGTTGAGAAGACCTGGGACGGCATCATCGCGGGGAGGAGCGGGATCGGCCCGATCACCCGCTTTGATGCGACCGGCCTCGACACGAGGATCGCCGGCGAGGTGCGTGACTTCGATCCGCTCGACTACATGGACCGCAAAGAAATCCGCCGCTCCGACCGTTTCGTGCATTTCGCCGTCGCCGCTGCCGGGCAGGCCCTCCGGTCGGCCCGCATCGAGATCACACCGGAGCTCGCGCCGCGTATCGGGGTCGCCTTCGGCTCGGGGATCGGCGGCGTGGAGACCCTCGTCGATCAGGTCCTGATCCACGACAAAGACCCGCGGAAGGTCTCGCCCTTCCTGATCCCGATGATGATCATCGACATGGCGGCCGGTGAGATCGCGATGAAGTACCGGGCGAAGGGCCCGAACATGGGGCACGTTTCGGCGTGCGCGTCGAGCGCGAACGCCGTGGGCGAGGCCGCCGAGATCATCCGCCGCGGCCAGGCGGACGTGATGCTCGCGGGTGGCGCCGAGGCGGGCCTCATCAAGATAGCCATCGGCGCGTTCAATCAGGCTCGCGCGCTGTCCACCCGGAACGACGCGCCCGAGAAGGCCTCGCGACCGTTCGACAAGGACCGCGACGGCTTCGTATTCAGCGAAGGCGCGGGCTGCCTGGTCCTCGAGGATCTCGAGTTCGCGCGCGCGCGCGGCGCCACGATCCTCGCCGAGTTCCTCGGGTACGGCATGTCCGCGGACTCGTACCACGTGACGGCGCCACCGCCGGGCGGCGAGGGCGCCGTGCGCGCGATGCGCATGGCGATCGCGGACGCCGGCGTCAAGCTCGAGGCGATCGGTTACGTCAACGCGCACGGGACGTCGACTCAGGCGAACGACGGCGCCGAGACCGCGGCTCTCAAGACGGTGTTCGGCGACCACGCGCGCAAGCTCGCGGTGTCGTCGACGAAATCGATGACCGGGCACACCCTGGGCGCCGCCGGCGCGATCGAAGCCGCGCTCTGCATCCTCGGCATGCGGAATGGACTTCTCCCGCCCACGATCAATCAGGAGACGCGGGATCCGGAATGCGACCTCGACTACGTACCGAACCGCGCGCGAAAGGCGAAGGTCGACCTGTCGCTCTCGAACTCCATGGGGTTCGGCGGGCACAACGTCGCGCTCGTCATAAGCCGCGAGGCCGCCTGATGCCCGATCCGCGCAAGGTCCGTGCCGACGCCAACGCCCTCGTGGCTGAGCTTCTCGAGCGTCTCGCGCACGCGGAGGTGAGCGAGCTCGAGGTGAAGCGCGGCGGCGTGCGCGTTCGGGTGGCCAAAGACGGCGCCCGCGTGGCCGCGAGCGCGTCCGGCATCGCCGAAGTCCCGCACGTCGCGCCCGCGGCGCCGGCCGCGCCGGTGAAGGAGCTCCCCACGGTGAACGCGCCGCTCACCGGGATCTTCTACCGCGCAACGTCGCCGCAAACCGAAGCCTTCGTGCAGGTGGGCTCGAGCGTGACGTCCGGAGACGTCATCGGGCTCATCGAGGCGATGAAGCTCTTCAACGAGATCCGCTCGACAGCGTCGGGGACGGTGCGCCGCATCTTCGCCGAGAATGGGCAGCTCGTCCGCGCTCATCAGCCGTTGCTCGAGGTAGAGCCGGCATGAATGCGCCTCGCTGCGTGATCTGCGGCGCGCCGCTCGGCGAGAGCGCAGTCCGCGTGCGTTACGAGGATCGGATGTACGCGTTCGACGTGCTCAAATGCAAGCGGATCTTTCAGGAAAATCCCGACCGTTATCTCGACGCGACGGGTGAAGTGCTCGAGGAGCCGCGCTAGTTAGGGCTAGACCGACGCGCGAGAGAGAGCCGACACGATGACGTCGCGGATGAGCCCCACCGGCATGCGATCGCTCACATAGGCCATCGCCCGCATGAGCGGCGCGGGCTCGTTCGCGCGGACCTGCACCGCGTAGACGACGGTCGGGACGCGGCCAGCAAGCTCCTCCACTGTCGCCGCATCCGCCTTGCCGTACGAGCTCAGGATGGCGAAAGGCGCATCGGCCGCAATCTCCGAAGTGTCCTCCACGCGAAACAGCGAGAAGGGCAGCTCCACCGACCGCAGAAGTCGGAAGACACTGCCGTACGGATCGACCACCGGGATCGCGACGTCCAGCGCCATAGCCATGGCGAGAGATTGGTCCAGCGACGGATCGCCGTGAACACCCGGCCGGGGGAAGAGCCTCCCCCGATCGGGCTACCCGCCAACCGCGCGACCAGTCGGCACTGGAATCAGCTGTACGTAGTCAATGTCTTCAGGGTGACCGTAGAGCTCAACGACCGTCCCGGACTCCGTTCCCGGCGCCACGACGACTTGGTACCACCGCGCCAGACCGTTCGCGATCATGTCGTCCGATGGAGCCACATCCAGATAGCGGGTCGCTGGACCAGCCAGTCCGTACTTGAGCAGGATCGCCTGAATGTCGCGACACTGCGCGATCTTTATGAGGATCACTCCCGGCAGAGTTGGGACGCCGAGGCTCGGCTGACCGTTCACAGGCGCGTGCGGCGGCTCCGGCCAATTGGGGCTCGGAAGGACCCGGCACGTGTTCGATGGCCGCGCGGACCCTGCTTCGCTCAACACGGGCGCCGAACCCGGCCAAAGGGTCGACGGGGTCACCGTTGGAACGTCGGTCGTCACGGGTACCGGCGACATGACAACGGGAGACGCGGTCAGCTCGAGCGAAACGGCGACCGACAATCCGACCACCACGGTCGCAAGGACGAGGAGGACGCCCCACCGCAGACGGTTCGTGAGACCCATGTTTACGAGCAATTGCTCGCTGAGTACTGCCGACACACGCTTGCCACGGCCCGCGCGCCGGGGTATTCGACGATCTCGAGGTTCGCGACCCCAGGCGCACCGGCGAGGAGGTCCATCCGCGCAACGGCGGCATACACGCGTGTTCCATCGTGCGACCACCACGCTTCGATGAATTCCACGGCGGTCCCAATCTTCGTCGCCGACGATTTACCAAGCTCGCGCGTGAATACGCCGTTTTGCGGACCCAGCGTGTTTCCCTGAATGAAGACAAAACGATCCTCGTTCGGGTCCCATGCCGGCGACCAGAGGTTGCTTCGTCCGATCGGCTCGAGGTCATGCTTCGCGGCGGTCACGAGGTCATACGTGTAGATCTCGCTCATTCCGCCGAACGCCGTGACTCCTCGGGTGATAACGAGTTGCGGCCGCTTCTCCCGCCACGCGAGGGCGTGTCCCGGTCCAACGATCGTCAGCGCACGAGTTGAGAGACGGACAATCCCGATCTCCGATCCCGATTCCCAGCCACGCCAGAGTGCGAGGGACTCGCCGTCCGGAGCCCACGCCATTGGCTGCCAGGTGCCATCCCCTTCGTTCCTGCTCACGTGCGAGGCGACGAGCGTGGGCGATCCGCCGGCAGTCGATCCGACGAGGACCCCGTCGGCATCGGAGAACGCGTACCACGAGCCGTCCGCGCTGAGCTTCCCCCCGAGGCAGCCGCCGCAGACCGTGATCCGATCTTCATAGAGAAGCGTGGTCATGCCGGATTCGATGTCCACGACATAGAGCGCGGCTCGGCCATTCGGACCGCGTCCGCTCACGAGCAGCCGCCGCCCGTCGCGCGACTCGCTGAAAGCGGGACCGGTGGGCTGCGCTTCGGACGTCGTTACGACTTCAATGGTGGTTCCGATCGCGAGGTCAACGAGCCAGATGCGCCCACCGGTTTCGGTTGCGCTCGCGAAGTAGCGGTGGTCGGCGG
>DASPWX010000006.1:0-6223 GCA_035637615.1 Bathyarchaeia archaeon
GGCGACATGGACTTCAAGATCACCGGCTCGGCGAAGGGCGTGACCGCTCTGCAGATGGACATCAAGATCAAGGGAATCTCGCTCGACATCATGCGAGCGGCATTCCAGCAGGCCCGCGAGGCGCGCCTGTTCATCATCGAAGCGATGCGCAATGTGATCAGCGAGCCCCGGCCCGACCTCTCGCACTGGGCGCCGCGCATCGAGACGATCAAGATCCAACCCGACAAGATCCGCGAGGTCATCGGCCCAGGCGGCAAGATGGTCCGCGCGATCCAATCCGAGACCGGCACGACCATCGAGCTCGAAGACGACGGCACGGTCCGCATCACCGGCGCGAAGGCCGAGGGTCGCGACAGGGCTCGCGCGATGATCGAGGGTCTCACGAAGGAGCCCGAGGTCGGCGAGGTCTACGACGGCAAAGTCACTCGGATCATGAGCATCGGCGCGTTCGTCGAGTACCTTCCGGGGAAGGAAGGTCTCGTACGGATCAGCGAGCTCTCGACCGAGCGAGTCAACACCGTCGAGGACGCCGTCAAAGTCGGCGACAAGGTGAAGGTGAAGGTCGCCGAGGTCGACCGGATGGGCCGGGTCAACCTCTCGATTCGCGCCGTGAACGAGAACGGCAACGACTACGAGACACGCCAGCGCGCCGAGCGCGAGCGGTACCGCGAGCGCGACGAGCGCGGTGGCGGTCCGCGACCCGGCGGCGACAGGGGTGGGTTCCGACGCGGCGGTCCGCCGCGCCGATAGAGCATCCTCACCCTCGTTCTTCCTGCCTATAACGAGGCGCGTCGCATCGAGGAAAGCCTCGGGCGATGCGCCGAGTTCTTTCGCGACCGCGAGATCTCCGGCGAGATCATCCTCGCCGACGACGGCTCGACGGACGCGACCGCGGACGTGTTCCACCGCGCCAAGCTGGCGCATGGCCACCTCGGCCTCGCCTTCAAGGTGCTGCGGCTGCCGCACCGCGGAAAAGGCGCGGCCGTGCGCGCCGGTATGGAGGCGGCGACCGGCGATCCGATCGTGTTTCTCGATGCCGACCTCACGATCCCCGTCGAGATCATCGACCTCTTCATTGGCGCCCTCGAGACCGGCGCCGATATCGCGATCGCGTCACGCTACGTAGCAGGATCGGTCGTGGATCGCCCGTGGTGGCGGCGCGTGATGGGTGATGTCTTCCGCGCGGTCGTGCATCTTCTCGTTCCGACGAACATCCGCGACACCCAATGCGGAGGCAAGATGTACACGGCGGAGGCCGCGAAGGATCTCTTCACCCGCCAGCGGTTGAACGGCTTCGCCTTCGATGCGGAGGTGCTCTTTCTCGCGCGCCGCGCGGGCTACACGGTCCGCGAGATCCCGTTCGCGCTACGACAGCACGGAGAGACGCGCATCGACTTTCTCGCCGACACGCCCAAGATGCTGCGCGATCTCTTCGTGATCCGGCTCAACGCCATGCGCGGCCTGTACGGCACGTGACCCTGGTGATTACCGCGGACGATCTCGGCCTCTCTCCGGGCGTGACCAAAGGCATCCTCGAGTCGCATCGCCGCGGGGTCGTGCGCTCGACCTCGCTCATCGTCACGGCGGACTCGTCCGCGGAAGCTGCCGCCCTGGCCCGCATGGAGCCCGATCTGGAGGTCGGCCTGCACATCGATCTCGTCGGCGGCTGGCCGGTCAGCGACCCGGCTGCGGTCCGCAGCCTGGTCGATAGCGAGGGCCGGTTTCTGGGACTCGCCGAGCTCACCAAACGGCTCTTCAGCGGCCGCCTGCGCGCCGGTGAGCTCGCGGCCGAGATCCGAGCGCAAGCGGCCCTGGCTCGCTCCTGGGGAATCCTCCCGCTGGCCTGGGACTCGCACCGCCACGTCCACCTGATGCCCCCGGTCGCCCGAATCGTCGGTCGCCTCGCTCGCGACGACGGTGTTCGCTGGATTCGCCGTGCCCGCGCGCCACGCACCTGGTCCGGGCCGAAGCAGACCGCGCTTCGTGCGGCCACGTTCGTCTCCGGGCTGGCCTTCCGCGGCATCCCGGGAAACCGCTGGTACGTCGATATAACGTCGGAGCGGCCCCGGCTCGACGCCGCCGGCGTTGCGCTCCTCGCCACCTTCGGCGGGGTGGGGGAGATCGGCGCGCATCCCGGCTACGTCGACGATCGCCTCCGCGCGGCCGATACCCTCCTGGACGAGCGGGTGACCGATCTCGAAGTCCTCACCGATCCGCTGCTCCGAACCGCCTTCGGCAGCGAGACCGTGCGCTGGCGCGTGCCCTGATGCCGGGCGCGAGCACGAGCGCGGCGCTCAACCGGGCGGTCCACCGCTACCGCGCGGCGCCGCTCGGTGCGCGTTTGTTCGTGCACGGACGCGCATTTCTATCGGACCTGGCCTTCGTGGAGCGGTTCGTTCCGCGGCAGGGATTCATCGTCGACCTCGGCTGCGGCCACGGGCTTTTCGCCTGCTTGCTCCGCGAGGCAGCCGAATCTCGCCGGGTCCTCGGTATCGACCTCGACGAACGCAAGATCGAGGTGGCGCGCGGCGCCGTTCGAGATACCCAGTGGCTGCGGTTCGAGGTCGGCGACATCATCAAGGATCCGCTGCCTCATTGCGATGCGGTGACGATCGTCGACGTCCTGTACCTTCTGCCGTTCGAAGACCAGGAGCGCGTCCTGAAGAATGCGGCGTCGGCGCTCGGCGAGGGCAGACCGCTCATCGTGAAGGCCCAGGAACGGCGCACCGATCCGCGCTACGCCATCACCTACGCGCAGGAGCTCATCACCGTGGGACTTGGCTTCACGCGCGGCGGCCACGAGCGCTTCTATTTCCCATCGCGCGGTGAGGCTCTCGCGATGTTCGAGCGGGCTGGATTCGTCGTCGAAGTCGAGGAGATGCCGCGCCGGCCCTACACCGACGTGGTCTATCTCGCGCGAAAGGCTCCGCTCAAGCCTTCTCCCGCCGCATAATCACCCCGGATGCAGGACGCCCACGACGTCGACCTCCGGCTCGTCGCCGATGAGATCCGCGCCTGCACCGCGTGCCCGCTGCATCGGAGCGCGCGGCAGGCGGTCCCCGGTGACGGCAGCGCGGACTCCGGGATCCTTTTTCTGGGCGAGGCGCCGGGCTACCACGAGGACCTCCAGGGCAAGCCGTTCGTGGGGGCCGCGGGGCAGTTCCTGGACGAGCTGCTCGCCGGCATCGGGCTCGACCGGCGGACCGTCTTCATCACCAACGTCGTCCGGCACCGGCCACCCGAAAATCGCGACCCGCTACCAGAAGAGATATCGGCGTGCCACATGTGGCTCCTCCGGCACCTCGAGGTCCTGCGGCCGCGCGTGATCGTCACCCTGGGCCGCCACGCGATGGGGAAGTTCTTTCCGGGCGAGTCGATATCGCGGATCCACGGCAAACCGCGCAAGACCGCCGACGGCCTGCTGATCTTCCCCGTGTACCACCCGGCCGCGGCGCTGCATCAACCGGCACTGCGCGACGCGCTCCACGCCGACTTCGCTGCCCTGGCCCTCTTCCTCGCGACCACCCCGCCCACGAAAGAGCCGGAGGAAAAGCCGGTGGAGCAGATAACGCTCTTTGGCTAAATCGGGCGCGTCGCTCCGGGTGATCCCTCTGGGCGGCGTCGGTGAGATCGGCAAGAACATGCTCGCGATCGAGGTCGGCGATGACATGGTCGTCGTCGATGCCGGCCTGATGTTCCCCGACGAAGGAATGCTCGGGATCGACCTCGTGATCCCCGACATGACATACCTGCGCCAGCGAAAGAACAAGATCCGCGGATTCCTCATCACGCACGCGCATGAGGACCACATCGGTGCGTTGCCGTACGCGCTACGCGACCTGCTCGACGTGCCCATCTATGGCACGAAGCTCACGATCGGCCTCATCCGCACGAAGCTGAAGGAGCACAAGCTCGCGGAGCGCGCGACCTTCCGCGAGATCGCGCCGGGGACACCCTTCAGCATCGGCAATTTCCGCTGCGACTCGTACTACGTTTGCCACAGCATCCCCGATGCAATCGGCGTGACCATCGAAACCCCGTACGGGACCGTCGTGCACTCGGGTGATTGGAAGTTCGACCACACCCCGGTCGACGGCCGGCAGACCGACTTCGCGCGGCTTGCCGCGATCGCGGCGAAGGGTGTCCTCCTGCTGATGTCGGACTCGACGCGCGCCGAGGTGCCCGGCTACACGCAGTCCGAGCGACACGTGGCGGAGATGTTCGACGCCATCATGTCGCGCGCGCCCGGTCGCGTGATCACGACGACCTTCGCTTCGAATATCTCGCGCATCCGGCAGATCGTCGAGATCGCGGCGGCATGGGGCCGAAAGACGGCGATCGTCGGCCGCTCGATGGAGAACTACACGAAGACCGCACGCGAGCTCGGGTACCTCGAGTACCCCGAGGGCGCCATCGTCAGCCCGCACGAGATCGGCAAGCTTCCCGATCATGAGCTCTGCATCATCACGACCGGCAGCCAGGGCGAGCCGACGAGCGCGCTCTCGCGGATGGCGCTCGGCGACCACCGTCACGTCGCGGTGAAAGAGGGCGACACCGTCGTGATGTCCGCGACGCCCATTCCTGGCAACGAGGAGCTCGTCTCGCGGACCGTCGACAACCTGTTCAAGCTTGGCGCCGAGGTCATCTACGACCCGCAGAGTCGGCCGCACGTCTCGGGACACGCGAGCCAGGAGGAGCTGAAGCTTCTCCTCAACATCCTGCGGCCGAAGCACTTTCTCCCCATTCACGGCGAGTACCGGATGCTCGTGCGTCACGCCCGGCTGGCGATGGATCTCGGCGTCGAGCCGAAGAACGCGTTCGTGCTGACGAACGGCGACGTCCTCGAGATCGACGCGAACGGCGCGAAGGTGGGAGAGAAGATCCAGTCCGGCGTCGTCTACGTCGACGGTCTCGGGGTCGGGGACGTGAGTCAGTCGGTCATGCGCGATCGCTGGTCGATCGGCAGCGACGGCATTTTCCTCGTCGTCGTGACGATCGAACAGCGCACCGGCGCGGTCGTGGCCGGACCCGACATCGTGACCAAGGGCTTTGTCCCCGAGCACGACGCCGCCCAGCTCGTCGAAGAGGCCAAGCAGAAGATCCTCGATGGCCTCGCGGAGGCGCAGACCGGCGAGCACCTCGCCGAGCCGTCCGCGCTCAAGGACGCGATCCACAACAGCGTCGTGAATTTCCTGTACGAGCGCACCAAACGAAGGCCCATGGTGCTGCCCGTCATCATGCAGGTCTAGTCGGTGGCGAGGCGGGCCGCGAGCGCAAGACGGCGCGGGGCCACTCCGGCCATGGAGCCGCGCATCCGCGATGAGATCGGCGCGATCGCGGTTCTCGCGTTCGCTCTGCTGTCGACCGTTGCGCTCGCGACCGATCAGGGCGCGGTGCTGCAGTGGTGGCGCTCGGCGCTCTTTGCGCTCCTCGGGTGGGCCGCCTGGCTCGTGCCCCTGGCGCTCGGTGCGATCGCGCTCGAGCTCTGGTTCGGGTTCATCCGCCGCGAAACGGTGCTGCCGATCGTCGGTGGTCTCGTCATCGTCGTCGCGCTCCTCGGCCTGACCCGGCAGGTGACCCGTGCCGACGCCGCAGGGGGTTTCGTCGGCGGCGCTGTCGCCAAGGCCGCGGCCGGCCTGTTCGGCGAGGTCGGCGCCTACGTTGCCCTCGGCGCGCTCCTGCTCGTCGGTCTTGTCGTTGCTGCGAATCGCACGATCGCCGAGCTGTTTGTTCCGATTTGGCGCCAGCGGCCGGCGATCGGCGGCCTCAAACCCGGCACCGTCATTCCGGGCGGAACTGCGACTCGGTTTGACCGCGTCACGGCCGATGAAGATGAGACGCCCGAGCAAGTGCGCATACACATACCCGAAGAGAAGCCCACGCGTAGACCGTCGGCTCCGGGTCAGCTTCCGAAACCCTCTCTACCCGGCGGAGCCGGGACCCTCACGGGCCCCAGCGCCACCGCCGGGCGGGGGCCCTCGGAAGCTGACCCATCGCCGGCGTCTGACGCCGAGCGCAAGCCGTTCGCTGTGTCGAACGCCGGGCTGGCGTCGGCGGCCGTGGCGGCCGAAGGCGTCCTACATGCAGAGCCTCCGGATAAGCCCTGGGTCTTGCCCGCCATCGACGAGCTTGATCAGGGGTCGGCGGCGCGCTCGGGCAAGGACGAGCTCCTGCGGAATCAGCGGGTCATCGAGGAAACCCTTTCGCATTTTGACATCGCCGC
>DASPWX010000007.1:0-3008 GCA_035637615.1 Bathyarchaeia archaeon
TCTCTTTCGCGGCGCGGCGGAGAAACGCATATCTCGCATTCCGGGCCGCGTCTTCAGTGTTCGTCGGCGTTTCGGCGCGGCCGACCCGGATCGGCGCGCCGACGCGGTTGGCGAGCTTCGCGACGAAGTCCGCGTCCTCCGCGCTCGCTTTGGGGCGGGTCCGGTGGTCGAAGTGCGCGACGTGGATGACAATGCCGAGCTCTTCGGCCAGATCCGCGAGGATGAGAAGAAGCGCTGTCGAATCGGCGCCGCCGGAGACTGCGACGATCACCGGGCCCGGCGTGAAGATCTGATGCGCGCGGATGTAGTCGCGGACGGTCGCGCGGATCGCGGAAGGGGTCACTGGTGGCTGGGGTGGGGATCGGACCCACGACCGCGCGGTTATGAGTCGCGTGCTCTACCACTGAGCTACCCAGCCGGGCAGGTCAATTCTAGGGTCGCGGACGGCGAGACTCGCGTTAGCCGACTGCTGGATCGTCTCCGGACGGTTGGTCCGAAATCGGCGGTGCTAGCTGCGGTCCGCGACCCTCGGCAGCGAGCCGGGCACGGAATTCATTCTCGGAGATCGCGTACTTTCGACGATTGCATGGGCCGCATGCCGGCAGGATGTTCTCGATGGAATTCGTTCCCCCACGTGACAGCGGAACGCGGTGATCGACCTCTAATGGAGCTCGATCTCCGCAGTAGGCGCAACGGCCGCCCCATATCTCGACAAGGGCAAGCCATTCGGCAACGCTGAACGACCCCACGGCTTCAAGCTTCCTCGCGCGACGTCGCGCCGAGAGTTGTCGGCGGAGCTCCAGATGCGTCCGTTGGTATTCAGAGAAGTAACGCGCGAGCCTTTCGCGGTGACGCCTGTAGTAGGCCCGCGAGTCTTCGCTGTGGTCGGCCGGATGACGACTCCGCCACCGACGCATGGCTTCACGCGCTCGCTCGGGGTTGCGCTTGATCCAGTCGCGCCCATATTCCCGGCGCTTCTCTGGGTCTCGGTACGGCACGTGTGAGGAGTTACCAAAAGAACAACGCCGTGACAATAGGAGGGACGAAAAAGCGCCTGGTGGCCGCGCCGCTGTTGCGGGGGAACGATTCGAACGTCCGACCTTCGGGTTATGAGCCCGACGAGCTACCGCTGCTCCACCCCGCGAACTAATTCTACCTCTACCGAGACCGAAAGAAGAACGCGAACCACCGCGCGATCCGCGACGAACCCTCGCTCACCATGCGAACCGACGCATCGCTCGTCTGCCCGTCACGTTGCACGGTGATCAGCGACTCGTTCGGCCCGATGTATCCGTAGTCGCGCGCCTTCTGCTGCACGTAGTCGGAGGTCTTTTGATTCGCGATCTGCGCAGCGAGCGCGTCGTGCTCCGCCTGGTCCGCGACGAGGTCGCTGCGGTAGCCCGCGATCTCGCGTGCGATCGCGTTGCCCTGGACGGTGAGACCGACGAATGCCGCCGCCAGGACCAGACCCGCGAGGGCGAGCGAGACCGCGGCGAGGTTCCGACCGAAGCGAACGCGACGTGACCGCCGACGATGTCGCGAGCTCACCCGCGCATCATGCGGTACGAGTGAGCTCCGGGGGAAGAGCATCGCCCGGATTCCCCGCGGCACGGTACGCGCACCATCCGAGCACCCCGAGCCACGAGACCGCGGCTCCGGTGTCGCGCAGCTTGCGCGTGAAGGCCGCCACGATCACCGGCCGCTCGCCGGGAACGATGGCCGCGTCGTTGCGGGATTCGTCCAGCGTCCCGGTCTTGTGCGGCACTTTCGCGCCGTACGGCAGGTACCGGAGCAGCATCGTGCGGTCCTGGCACTGCTCGAGGACCGCGAGGACCGCATCGCTCGTCGGCCGGTCCTCGCATTCGCCGCGCGCGAGGCGTACGAGAAGCGAGACCGTCTCGCGCGCGGTCATGACATTCTCGTGCCCATGCTTCGCGGCCTCGAAGTCGTACATCTTCCGCGAGAGCCGGCTCCTCGGGCAGCCCCACTCGTTCATCCGTTCCCCCACCCGCGCGAGGCCGATCCGTTCGATAAGCCGATTCGTCGCGGTGTTGTCCGAGACGACGATCGCGAGCATCGCGAGGTCACGGAGCGACAGGCGCTCGACGTCGCGCATGTGCCGCAGCACGCCGCTTCCGTCGACCCGGTCGCCAACCGCAACCCGCTCGTCCAGATCGAGGAGGCCGCGCGCGGCATCGGCGTAGAGCGTCATGACCAAAGGCACCTTGATGACCGATGCCGACGGAAAAGGCTCATCCTCGTTCTGGCAGAAGAGCGCATGCCCATCAGCGCCGGACGCGAACGCGGCCGCCTCGCCGGGCAGCGACGCTAGCGCGGCTCGGGCGGCGCCGAAGACATCCATGCGGCGAGCCTACGCGACCACACCGAAACCGACGCCCAGTACGCTCCGCCTGATGAGAGCTCCGCGCGTCATCGCGCTTGCCGCGATCCTGGTCGCGCTCAGCGCGTGCCTGCCTCAAGCATCACCCGAGCCGAGCCGGACCCCAACGTCCTCGCCAACACCGGCGCGGCCACGCTTCGAGCTCTCCACGTACATGTACGCGCTCCAAACGAAGGGAAGGATCCGGATCGGAGCGCTCGACAACGCGGCTCCGTTCTCGAGCCGCGATGCGAGCGGCCGGTATGCGGGGTTCGAGCCCGACCTTGGGCGCGAGCTCGCGAGGGCGATCTTCGGACCCCGGCAGGACATCGACACCGTCATCGAGTGGGTGTCCGTCGATCGGAGCACCGCAGTTGCGGCACTCACCGGCGCGCAGGCCGACGTGGTCATGGCGCGGCTCTCGGCGACCGAGGAGCGCGCGGCCACGGTCGACCTGAGCGACACCTACTTCGTCACCGGCGAACGCATCCTCGTCCGCTCGACCGACGACCAGATCAAGGACCTTGCGGACCTGGACACGAAGACCGTCTGCGTTCAGACCGGGTCCGGGGTCGACGCGCACGTGGAGGACGCGAACGACTCGGCCAGGACCCTCTCGCTCGACACG
>DASPWX010000008.1:0-3736 GCA_035637615.1 Bathyarchaeia archaeon
CGGACGTCAACGATGCCGAGGTCGTTTTCACAGCGCTTCCCGCGGGTGAGGCTGCAAAGCAGGCGGGAGGCTGGCTCCGGGATGGCCGCACGGTCATCGACATCGGCAGCGACTTCCGGCTTCGCGACCCGAAGCTGTACGAGCGCTGGTACGGCTACACGCATCCCGCGCCGGAGCTCCTGAAGGAAGCGGTCTACGGGCTGACGGAGCTGGCCCGAGATCGCGTGCGCACCGCCCGACTCATCGCGAACCCCGGCTGCTATCCGACCGCAGCGCTCCTCGCGCTCCTTCCCGCGCTCAAGGCGGGCCTCGTGACGGAGGAGATCATCGTCGACGCGAAGTCGGGCGTGACCGGTGCCGGGCACTCGGTCGAGGACGCATACCTCTTCGGCACGATCGATGAGAGCGTTCGACCGTACGGAGTGCCGAAGCACCGGCACACGCCCGAGATCGCGCAGGAGGCGGCGGTCCTTCTGGGGAACCCGCTGAAGCTCACTTTCACGCCGCACCTCATCCCGATGAACCGCGGTCTCATCGCGTCCTGCTACGCACCGCTTCGTCCCGGCAAGAGCGCCAAGGACGTCGCGGGCGCGTATGCGCGCGAATACGCAGAGGAGCCTTTCGTGCGGGTGCTCGACACGTATCCCGCGACGAAAGCCACGCTCGGCAGCAACTGGTGTCTCGTGCACGCCCTTGTCGACGAGGAGAACGCGCGGCTCGTCGCGTTCGCGGCGCTCGACAATCTGGTGAAAGGCGCCGCCGGCTCCGCGCTGCAGAACTTCAACGCGCGATTTGGCTATCCCGAGACGATGGGCCTCGAGGCACTACCCCTGTGGCCGTAATCGGCGACGAGAAGTGGCCTCAGCCCACAGGCGATCTGATGGGCTTTACTGTCGGCGCGGCAGCCGCTGGCGTACGTGATGGAAAGCCGAGTCGGCTGGATGTCGCGTTGATCGTTTCGGATCGTCCATGTTTCGCCGAAGGTGTCTTCACTACGAACCAGGTCATCGCGGCACCCTGTGTCGTGACGCGACGGCACCTGGACCGCGGTCCGCTCCGTGCGATTGTCGTGAACTCCGGCAACGCCAACGCCTGCACGGGCGAACAGGGCGAGCGCGATGCCATCGCGATGGCTGAGGCGACGGCCGAAAAGATCGGCTGCGATCCACATGAGGTCGCGGTGGCGAGTACTGGAGTGATTGGCGTCCCTCTTCCGGTAGATCGGATCACGACCGCCATCCACTCGATCGAGCTACGCACCGACGGCTGGGACAACGTGGCAAATGCGATCATGACGACCGACAAGAGGCCCAAGCTGGCGCGTGAGGACTTTCCACTTGTATGGCGGGGCGCCAGCGGCACCGTTCACGTCCGCGCGGTCGCGAAGGGTGCCGGAATGATCCATCCGAACATGGCGACGATGCTCGCTTTTGTAGTGACCGACGCGATCTGGGGCCCTGGCTTGTCACAGTTTCTCCGCGGCGTCGCGGCGGAGACCTTCAACAAGATCAGCATCGATGGTGATACGAGCACGAACGACACGTTCCTCATGCTCGCAAATGGAGCGTCGGGCCTGAAGCCGGCTGGCAAGGACGCCGGGCTCCTTCAACACTCCATTTTGG
This sequence comes from Bathyarchaeia archaeon, assembly GCA_035637615.1. Lineage (GTDB taxonomy): Bacteria > Chloroflexota > Limnocylindria > P2-11E > P2-11E > 3-1-20CM-2-70-9. The sequence goes on from DASPWX010000008.1 coordinate 1,623, forward strand.
GACTCTGCGGTGACCTCGCCCAGCAGATCCTGGCGGACGGCGAGGGCGTGACGCGAGTGTTCAAGGTGCTGGTGCGTGGCGCTGCCACCGACGAAGAGGCCATGCTCGCCGCCCGGGTGATCACCACATCCAATCTGGTGAAGACAGCGATTCACGGTGCTGATCCGAATTGGGGACGGGTCCTCGCGGCCGCGGGTCGATCCGGCGCCAAGGTCGATCAGACTCGGGCAACGGTGCGCATCGGGGACGTGAACGTCTTTGAATCCGGCGCGCCGCGTCCCTTTGATCGCGAGCGCATACGTGAGATCTTCCACACCCCGGGACTCCGGATCGCGGTCGACCTTGGGGTCGCGAAAGGCAAAGCCGAAGCCTGGGGCACCGATCTCTCCGCCGAGTACGTGCGGATCAATGCCGACTACACCACGTAAAGACCTTCTCGTGTTGAAGATCGGCGGATCGGTGGGCGCCGAGGACGACGCCGCACTCGACGCGGTCGTCGCGCTAAACGACGCCGGACATCCGCTCGTCGTGGTGCACGGCGGCGGGCCGCTCGTCGGCGAGTGGGCGGACCGCCTGGGAATGGAGACGCGGTTCGTCCGAGGTCTTCGCGTCAGCGACGCGGGGACCCGCGATGTTGCGCTCGCCGTCCTCGGCGGCCTCGCCAACGGGCGCATCGTGGCCGCGCTCCTCCGTCGCGGCGTCCCGGCGGTCGGCCTGACGGGGATCGACGGCGGCATGCTCCGGGCCGAACGCGAGGATGCGGAACTCGGTTTCGTCGGCCGCGTGAGCCTCGTGGACAGCGCGCTCATCGAAGAGCTCGTCGACGCCGGCCGCGTGCCGATCGTCGCGCCGGCCGCGCTGGACCGCGCTTCGGGCGAGGTCCTCAACGTAAACGGCGACGCGGCCGCCGGCGCCATCGCCGCGAGCCTCAACGCGCGGCTCCTCGTGTTCGTGACCGACGTTCCCGGTGTGCGCGGCAAGGACGGCCGCGTGATCCCAAGGCTCGACGCGGACAAAGCGCGCGCCCTCGTCGACGACGGGACGATCGAAGGGGGCATGCTCCCGAAGGTCGAGGCGTGCCTGATCGCGGCCGCCGCCGGATGCCGTGCCGCGATCGTCGCGACCCGCGGCCTCGACGCCGTCGAGCGGCTTCTCGCCGGCGAGCAGGTCGGCACGGTCTTCGAGGCCGCGGCATGAGGGACGCGCTCGCGCGCAAGCACCACCGGCAGCAGGCGCTCCTTCGTGTCGTATCGCAGCAGCGGCTCGCGACCCAATCCGACGTCGTCCGCGCGCTCCGCGGCGCGGGTTTCGCCGCAACGCAGGCGACGGTATCCCGCGACATCGTCGAGCTCGGCCTCGTCAAGGTCGCCCGCGATGGCACGCACGCGTACGCCCCGCCATCGGCGGCCGCGCCGGGCGGAGGCATGGAGCGGCTGCGCCGGTTCTGCGAGGACTACCCGGTCGAGGGCGCGCTCGCCACCAACCTCGTGGTCCTGCGTTCGCTCCCGGGCACCGCGAACGCGCTCGCCGCGGCGCTCGACGCATCGCGTCTGGAAGAGGCGGTGGGAACGCTCGCGGGAGACGACACCGTCTTCATCGCCGCGACCAACGAGCGTCACGCGCGTGCGCTTCTCGGCCGGCTGACCACGTTCGGCATCGCGCGAAAGGGAACGAGGTGAGCAAGCAGTACGCCGGCCAGACCTGCGTTCTGGCGTACTCGGGCGGCCTCGACACGAGCGTCGCGGTCGCGTGGCTGCGCGAAACACTTGGGTTCGAGGTGGTCACGTGCACGGGAGACCTCGGCGCGACCGGCGATCTCGAGGCCGTCCAGCGCAAGGCGATCGCGAGCGGCGCCCGCAAGGCGATCGTCCAGGACGCCCGCGACATCTTCCTTCGCTACTTCGTGTGGCCGGCGCTGCAGGCCGGCGCCCTCTACGAGGACCGCTATCCCCTCGCGACCGCGCTCGGGCGCCCGCTCCTCGCGAAGCTTTTGGTCGACGCGGCCCGCGACGAAAACGCACGCTTCGTGGCGCACGGCTGCACCGGTAAGGGCAACGACCAGGTTCGCTTCGATCTCGCCGTTGGAGCGCTCGCGCCGGATCTCACCGTGATCG
>DASPWX010000009.1:0-4616 GCA_035637615.1 Bathyarchaeia archaeon
GGCGACATCGAAGCCGTCGGCCTCTTCGAAGGCGGGCGGGAGCGGCAGGTCCGATCGGGGACCGAGGCGCAGGCGCAGGGGGGTGGGCTCGGGCTCGGGCATCCAGCTCATGTCATTCGCCTCCGACGTGTTGCGAAAAGCCTCCTACGCCGGCGCCCACCTTCATATAGTCCGAATGGGGGAGTTCCCTTGGGCCCCGCACCCATCGGGGGCCGCCGCTAATGGGCCGCGATGAAACGAATGCTGATCATCGTGCGGCAGCGCGGACAGCTCATGGTCGCGAGGGAGGACTCGGTCTGCCCGAGGGCAGGCACGAATCTGAGACCGTCGGCTTCCGCCACGCTCCGCTTGCACTCGGGGCAACGAAGCTCGCCACGATCGAGCTCGGCGTGCGTCGCCTGCAGGTCGGCGAAGCCAATTCGCTTCTTTCGTCCCACCTAGGTTTGCCCCCTTGGCCGTCTCGGCCATCTCCGAGTGTGCGCCATCCGCCGGCGCGGCGCTGTCGGCGATCCGGTGTTCGCCTGCCCGAGCGCCGGAGTAGCCGCGAAGCTGAGCCGCTCGCGGCGGAATGGCACCTTGGCGAGGCGGCGGATGTCCTCGAAGTCCTTGCGCTGGGTCTCGTTGACGAACGTGTAGGCGATGCCCCGCCGCCCGGCCCGTCCGGTCCGTCCCACGCGGTGGACGTAGGTATCGGCGTTCTCGGGCAGGTCGTAGTTCACAACGTGACCGATGTCGTCGACGTGAATCCCCCGCGCCGCGAGGTTCGTCGCGACGAGCGTCGGAAAGGTGCCCCGGCGAAACCCCTCGAGCACGCGCTCGCGCTCACGCTGGCCGACGTTGCCGTGAAGGGCTCGCGCCGGACGGCCGAGACGGTCGAGAGCCTTGACGAGCTTGTCCGCGCCGTACTTCGTTCTACGGAACACGAGCGTCCGCTCGACCCCCGATCGGCCGAGGAGCTCGTGAAGCGCGCTCACTTTGTCGGCCTCCCGCACCTCGATCCACGCCTGGTCGATCGCATCGACGGTGGGCGTCTCCGGTTGGACCGCGACGGTCGCGGGGTTCTTGGTGTAGCGCTGGGCGATGGCGCGCACCTCAGCGGTGAGGGTCGCCGAGAAGAGCGCCGTCTGGCGAGGCCCCGAGAGGAGCGCCACGATCCTCGCGATGTCGGGCGCGAACCCAAGGTCGAGGAGCCGGTCGGCTTCGTCGAGGATGAGCACGCGGACCTTGCTGAGGTCGCAGGTCCGCCGGGCCACGAGGTCCAGCAATCGGCCCGGTGTCGCGACCGCGACGTGGGCGCCGCGACGCAGAGCGACCTCCTGATCGCGATACCCAACCCCGCCGTAGAGCGCGACGACGCGCGCCGAACGATGTCGGCCGAGGGCCTGGAACTCAGCCGCGACCTGGGCGCAGAGCTCGCGCGTGGGCACGATGACGAGCGCGAACGGCGCACCGGCGCGACCCTCGATCCTCTCGAGGATCGGAAGTGCGAAGGCGCCCGTCTTTCCGGTGCCGGTCTGCGCCTGCGCGAAGAGATCGCGCCCGGCGCGTAGGTGTGGGATAGCGAGGTCCTGGACCGGCGTGAGGCTCGTCCAACCGAGGTCACCCGTCGCGCGATCGAGGTCCGGAGCAAGCGTGATCAAGTAATCGATGTCCTTCCCATGGGGGTCCCATCAGGGGCCTTGCCCCTGCCGCAAAAAAACGGGCCGCGAGGCGGCCCGGTTACGTCTCTTCTGGGGGCCCGATGTGTTGACGTAATCATCTCATAGGTTTCGATCGCTGGCGGCCTTCTCATCTGCTACTCGCAATGTCGCGCATTGGCTGTACGCTGATGTCTACGCGGGCCGCTCGTCGGCCAGAAAGGTGGCCCGCATGAGATCAGGCGGATTCCCTTGCAGGTTCGCCGGGTGCCGCGAATGTTTTGTCGTGAGTACCCAGGGCTCGATGCCGGCCCTCACCGCTGCGAGCTTGCTCCGCACCCAGCACGAAGTCAGCGTCCACAACTACCAGCACGTCCGTCTCGAGGAGCACCCCCGCGGTCTGCAGACCGCCGTACGTTTCGTCCCAAAGCGCTCCACCCCCTAGCAAACCCTGGTCGCCTGCCCGGCAGGCGAGTCCGGCGTCGGTCTCCAGCCTGCTGGCACGGGGCGTGCGCGGTGCCGCATCATGCGAGGCGGATTGCTTCATCGTCACGCCGTCGTTGCGCGTGCGCTCGCGCTCGCGACCGTGGTCCTCGTGGCCTGCACCGCCTCGACCCCACCGGCCCCCGCGCCCGGTGATCAAGCGCAGGCCTCTCCGACACCAACCCCGACCCCCATTCCACCCCTGAAACCGGCCCATTCCGTGAGTCCGGTCGGCTCCGGCGTCGCCGCGAGCGGCGATTTCAGAGGCAACGGCAAATCGCAGATCGCGCTCCTCGAAACGGCGGCCGGAGACGCGAGCCTTCAGATCGCAGTGCGCGAGCCGAACGCCGACGGCGAATCCTTCGCGGAGTCGGTCTGGCTGACCACAGAGCCGAACACCTTCCGGTTCAGCCGCGCGAAATTCGCGGTCGCAGACGTCACGGCGGACGGCAAGGATGATCTCGTCGCGCTGTACGACGAGAGCGAGAACAAGTCCGGACTGCTCGTCTTCCGCTCGACAGGCTCCAGCTTCACGGGACCCGAGAAGTGGTGGGAGGGCGAGAACTACACGTGGAACCGAGCGCGAAGCATCGTCGCCGGGAACTTCGGAGGTAACGGCCACGAGGCGGTGCTCGTGGCGTACCAGTACGACAACTTCCAGATGCGCATCCATTATTTCGAGTCGACGGGTTCGGCCTTCACCTTCGGCGGCACGCAGGGGGCCTACGACTCCGGTCCGGCCCAGTTCGACGCGTCGCTCGCGCGGTTTGCCGTCGGTCACTTCACGCGCACCGGCGGCGCCCAACAGCTCGCGGCGCTCTATCAATCGCCCAACGCGAAGGCGAAGCTGCTCCTGTTCGATCCGACCCCGAGCGGCCTCGTCCTGATGAACAACGTGTACGAGACCAATGAGGGCGAGTACGACCTGAGCCGCGCGTCGATCGGAGCGGCCGACGTGACCGGGGACGGTAAGGATGACCTCGTCGCCGTGTACGGCGACGCCGATGGGAGCGCGAAGGTCCAGGTCTTCGACTCGGGCAGCTCGTTCCAACCGGCTGGGGGTTTCGGAGGCTGGGCCTCGCTACCGGCGGGCTCCGCGTGCGCGGGGGCGACGGCCGTTCTTCTCGGCGATTGGAACGGCGATCGCAAGGTCGACGTGGACGCGGTCGCGCCGGCGGACGGCATTCAAGTGCGCAGCAACGTTCTGCGCAACATGGGCGGCGGGTTCAAAGTCACATCGACGTCCGAGGAAACCGTGTGCCCTCGTTGGCCGCTCACCGGGATGCCGCTGGCCGGCGGCTCGGCCTCGAAACGACCGCTCTATGTGAAGATCGACAACAACCCCCACGCGCGTCCCCACTACGGCATCACCAAGGCGGATCAGGTGTACGAGTGGCTCGTCGAGGGTCTCACCACGCGGCTCGCCGCGGTGTTCCAGTCGAAGGACCCTGACGTCATCGGATCGGTCCGGAGTGCTCGGATGACCGACACGCCGGTCATCCCGAGCCTCGACGCGGCCTTCGTCTACTCGGGTGGCGGACCTGAGGAGCTCATGAAGATCCACTACGACGCCTCCGTCGTCGATCGCTACATCGACCTCGCCCCGGGCTATGGCTGGGGCTATCGCGTCGGCTTCCGCGATGCGCCCTACAACTACTTCACGACCTACCGGAACCTGCGCGACGCCCTCGCCGGGGCGCCGGACGGAGATCAGCCGGTGAGCGTCCCGTCGTGGAATTTCCTGCCGGCGCCCGCGACCGACTCGGTCGTCGGTGGGATGACCGGAAGCGTGGACGCGACGTCGGTCACGATCCCGTACCGCGACTTGTTCACGGTGGGTTACCGGTATGACGCGGCGTCCCACACGTACGCGCGTTACGACGACGGCGTGCGAGACGTCGACGGCGCGACCGGTGCCGCGGTCGCCGCGAACAACATCGTCGTCATCCAGACCGAGGTCCACTTCACGACCGACTTCGGGCTGGACCCAGCCGGCAATCCCAAGCTCGACATGACGCTCGTCGGAACGGGCAACGGGTCCGTGTTCCGCGACGGCAAGCGCCAGGATGTGACCTGGACACGACCCGACATCTTCGACGTCTTCACGCTCCGCAACGCGAGCGGCGAGGCCGTCCGGCTCGATCCGGGTCAGACGTGGATCCACATCGTTCCGAAGGACTGGATCATCCCGAGCCAGTAGGCGTTCCCCGCGTCTGCGGGTGCCATCGAGAGCAGCAGCGCCGGGGTCTTCTTCGCTCGGCCCCTCGTGGGATCGCGATGGACCGCACGCCAGGGGCCGCTCGCTCAGAAGACCCCGACGCTGCCCACTGGGCTACTCGCTCCCGAGGACCCCGGCGCTGCCGGCAGCCAGCGGCAGAGCGTTCACCACTCCCACCGCTGACGTCGGACGAAGAGCGCCCATCCCGCGAGGATCCAGAGCGCGATCGGCACGAGCGCCCCCGCGGTTGTGAGGGCACCGAGACCGAGCAGCGCCGT
>DASPWX010000010.1:0-2477 GCA_035637615.1 Bathyarchaeia archaeon
TTGGCCTTTCGTGGGTCTAGATCGTCGAGGATGAGTGGAAAGAGGCATGAGAACGTGAGGGTTCGGGCGGGCGTCTCGTCCCAACCCGCGAGGTCCCAGAACACTCCCCTCTCGTCGTCCCAGCATTTGGCCTCGAGGGCTTGGCGAACGCGCGTCGCGCGTCCGGCGAACTCGTCCGCCTCGTGGGCCGGGTCGCCCGCTATCGCAACGAGCTTCGCAAGGCATCGCAGACCGTCCGCGTAGATCACATTCATCATGACGTCCTCCCACGTGAAGACGTCGAGCGTGGGAATGCGCGCAGGCTCGCCCCGGTACGGCGCGTAGGCGTCATACAGTCGCTGCATCGAGCGCTCGAGCTCCGGGAGGGTCTCCTCCGTGGACTCCGGTGAGATGCCCATGAGTGCGTCGTACTTCGGACTCGCATCGAGTCCTGATTCGTCGGGCTGAATGATCGCGACGAGTCCGTCGTCATCGGGATCGCGCACCGCCTTGAGCCAGCGGAAGAAGCGGCGGATCGGTGGGAGCACCTCGCGCACGAAGTCGGCATCGTGAGTTGCGTCGTAGATGCGGAGCACGGCGCGCGCGACGACCGGCGGCTGGATCGTCGCGGTAAAGAAAGGGTCGGCCAGCCAGATCGGCTGAACCTCTCGCAGCGCAACTTCGTGCGCGCCCTTCTCCCACAGGATCATGTGAGGGATGAAACCGTCGGGCTGAGCACCCTGCATCAGGCAACGAATCTCCTGCTTGGCGAGCTCGGGGTCGACGTGGAGCAAGGCGATCGCGTGGAATGCGCTGTCCCAAAACCATTGGAACGGGTAGGTGCTTGGCGACGGACAGACGAAGTCATAACGACGGCCTCCCCACGCCGAGACGCCACGCTGCCGATTGCCTTCGAGGACGCGCCGGGATTCGGCGATGACACGCCGAGGGTCTACGGGCACGAACGCGGATTATCCCGTAGGCGAACTCGCCTGTACGCCCTCGACTGTCGCGCGAAGCGCGCATACTCAGCGATCGTCAAAGGGGGAAGACCGATGTCTACGTACTCACGCCGAAAGTTCCTACAAGCTGCGGCTGCCACCGGCCTCGTCGTCGCTTGCGCGCCCGCAGCCTCACCTTCCGCTGCGCCGCCCTCAGGTGCCTCACCGAGCCAGGCCAAGGGTCTGACCGGCACGATCACTGTTTCGTATCCCGATGAGCTCGGCGTCAAGCCGAAATATGTGGACCAGGCCGCGCAGGCGGTCCAGACCAAGAACTCCGGCACTACGGTGAAGGTCGATCTTCAGAAGATCTCAGACGACCTCTACTACCCCAAGTTGCTTCTCGCGCTTCAGAGCGGCACCGATGTGCCGGACGTATTCCATTTTGGCGGCGACAGCATCGGCGAGCTGGCCGACGCGGGGTACATCGAGCCTCTCGACAACTATGTGAACGCGTGGGCGGACTGGAGCCAGTACCCCGCCTCGATTAAGTCGGGGGCCACGTACAAGGGCCACGTGTGGGCGATCCCGTACGGCATGGATACGCGCTGGCTCTACTTCCGGCGTGATGACCTGCAGGCGGCGGGTCTCGCCGCCGACTGGATGCCGACAAAGCTCGCTGACGTGGTCACCGCGGCCGCCGCGGTCAAGTCCAAGGAGGCGAACGTCCTGCCCTACGCGCTGTACGCCGGTCAGGCCGCGGACACCGGTGCGCGCGACCACTCCTTCGTACCCCTGGTGTGGGCCTACGGTGGCGACGTCGTCACCACCGACGGCAAGTGGGTCGGCAACAGCCCGGCGATCCGCAAGGCTCTCGCCTACTACCAGACCGTGTACGGCCAGAGTCTTTCGCCGAAGGAGATCCTCACCACGACCAAACCCTGGACGGCGATGCGTGCGAAGCTCGGCGACGGAAGCCTTGCGCTCCTTTTCGAGGGGGGCTGGGTCTATGGCGGCTGGGCCTCCAAGGACCAGGCCGGCACGAAGAAGAACGTCGGGTACATCTTGCATCCCACCGAGAACGGCGGGCCATCGTTCACGATCGGCGGTCTCGGCACCTGCTGGTACATCACCGCGAAGTCCAAGAACAAGGACCTCGCTTGGGAGTTCATCAAGACCTGGAACAACAAGGACACGGTCGCGAAGATCAACATCGAAGATCCGCACCCCGTCGCGCGCAGCGACTCGGCGGACGTTGCGGAATTCAAAGCGCAGCAGTACCTCGTCGACTCGACGAAGTCACTCGAGAAGGCGAAATTCTTGCCGCCGGACCCGAACCTCAGCAAGATCACGACAGCGATCCAAAAAGCCACCGGCCGCGTCGCCAATGGCGACTCAAGTCCGGACGACGCCGCGAAGCAGTACTCCGCGGACCTGAAACAAGCCATCGGCGCGGATAAGGTCGTCGAGCAATAACGGCGGGCCTGCGGAGCGGAGGCGAACGCGCCTTCGCTCCGCGGCCCGGCCTATCCTCTGAACGTGGTCGGGCGGAACTCC
>DASPWX010000011.1:0-29267 GCA_035637615.1 Bathyarchaeia archaeon
GGCCTTCTTTGCGCTGTCGCTTCTCTTGTCCGCGCTTCCAGGGACGAACTGGACCGCCGCTCCGACCGACCCCGACCTCGCCGCCGGCGACTACGCACTCGTCCAGGTCGCGCACGGGACGGCCGCTGCGGTGGCGGCGAAGGCGACGGCCGCCGGAGCGACCGATGTCGCGGCATTGGACAACCTCGACCTCGTCACGGCCCGCCTGTCGGCCGACGCGCTGCGCTCCCTCCAGAGCGACTCGCGGGTCGCCTATCTCGCGGCCGATGCCGTGGTGAGTGCCTCGGGCAAAGAGGACCACTTCGAAAACGAGAGGGGGAGACCAAGCCCCGGCGTCCAGGTCGTCGACGCGGACCAGGCCTGGAGCGGCGCGACCGGACGCGGCGTCACCGTCGCGGTGATGGACACGGGTATCGCCGAGCACCCCGACCTCGAGGGCTCGGTCATCGCGCGGAGGGACTTCGTCAATGACGGCGCGACGCTACTCGATCCCTCAGGGCACGGGACGTTCGTCGCCGGTCTGATCGCCGCGCACGGCCGCACGCTCAAGGGTGTCGCGCCCGACGCAAAGCTTGTCTCGCTCCGCGTGCTCGATCAGAACGGGAAAGGGACGATGCACGGGGTCCTCGCCGCTTTCGACTGGGTCCTCCAGAACCGCGCAGCGATGCGTATCAAGGTCCTGAACCTCTCGTTCGGCGCACCGCAGCGCTCGAGCTACCACCGCGAGCTCCTCGCCGGCGTCGTCGAGTCCGCGTGGTTTGCGGGCGTCGCGGTGGTCGCCGCCGCAGGCAACGATGGGCCTGCCCAGGGCACGGTCGCGATGCCCGGCGCGGATCCGTTCGTCATCACCGTCGGCTCGTTCGGCGATCAAGGAACGCTCGCGCTGAACGATGACCGCGAGTCAGTCTTCTCGAGCCGCGGTCCGACGCGCGACGGATTCGCCAAGCCCGACGTTCTGGCGCCCGGCGAGCACATCGTCTCGCTGCGTGTCCCAGGCACGGCGTTGGACCGCGAGGGTGGAAACGTCGCCCCGACTGGACCGTATGCGCGTCTCACGGGCACCTCCGCATCGACGGCGATGGTCACCGGTGCCGCGGCGGATGTCCTCGAGTCGCATCGCGGCTACACCGCGACGCAGGTGAAAGGTGCGCTGATCGCGAGCGGGCGAAGGATTGTCGGCACTCGCACACCGGGCCTGGACGTGGACGACGCGCTCTCCGTCCGTCCCGCGCGAGTGAACGTGGATCTCCTGCCCTCGCGTGTGCTGCTGCGGCTTCTGGCGGCCAACGGCAACGTGTTCGGTCCTGGCATCACGTGGGAGGGGATTTCCTGGGAGGGGATCTCGTGGGAATCGGTGAGTTGGGAGGGCGTGGCATGGGAGGCCGTGTCATGGGAGGGCGTGACGTGGGACAGCGTGACGTGGGAGCTGCGTTGATGAAAGGAAGGATCGATCTCTACGTCGGCTCAGTGACTTTCGCGGGCTTCATCGCGCTCCTCGCGGCGTCGCGCAGCCAGCGAATCGACGTGCTCGACCCGATCATGATCGCGGTCCTCGTCGGTCTCGCGTGTCTCGCCCAGCGTGTTCCGGTCTTCCTCTTTCGGTCGAGCGCGATCTCGGTCTCGTTCGCGGCGGTGATCGCGGCGTACGTCCTGTACGGCACCGGCGCGGCGGTCTGGGTGAGCCTCGCCCAGGCGCTCGTGAACTCGATCACGCCGCGCCGCAAGCCGCTCCGCAAGGCGGCGTTCAACTTTGGCTCCTTCGCGCTGTCGGCCTTCGCCGCCGGCGAGCTCTATCGCCTTACCGGCGGAATGACACCGCCCGGCGCGATCGCGCCGACCCTCGTGTCGGTCGCCGCCTCGGCCGCCGCCTATTTCCTCGTGAGCACCTCGCTCACCTCGGTCGCGATCGCGATGTCCGAGGGACAGAACGTCGTCGCCGTGTGGCGCACGAACTACAGCTGGATGCCGGTGAACTTCGGCGCGACGGCGGTGCAGGGTGCGGCGCTCGCTCTCGCGTACCAGGCGCTCGGGCTCTTCGGTGTGTTCGTCTTCACCGTCCCGCTCGGTGTCGCGTGGTACTCGTTCCGTCTGTACATGGCGAAGTCGACCGAGGTACGCCAGCGGAACGAGGAGCTCAGCACGGTGAACGAGCTGTTGCGCCAGACGAACGATCGTCTCGAGCAGTCACATGTCTCCGTGATCGGAGCCCTCATCGGTGCGCTCGAGGCGAAGGAGTCGCACCTTTCCGGTCATGCCGCCACGACCATGCACTACTCCGTCGAGGTGGGCCGCAAGCTGGGCCTCGGCGCCGACGAGATCGCGGCGATCAAGCTGGGCGCCCTCTTCCACGATGTCGGCAAGATCGGTGTTCCCGAGTCGCTCTTGTCGAAGCCGGCCGAGCTCACCGACGAGGAGTGGGTCGAGATGCGCGCGCACCCAACGATCGGCGCGAGCCTGCTCGGCAACGTGCCGATGCTCGAGCGGATCCGTCCGCTGGTCCTCGCGCACCATGAGAACTTCGACGGCACGGGCTATCCGCACGGGCTCAAGGGCAGCGAGATCCCGCTCGCCGCGCAGATCATCTCGGTCGCCGACGCATACGACGCGATGACCAGTGCCCGTCCGTACCGCGTGGCGTTCCGACCGAAGCACGCGCTCCGCGAGCTTCGCGCGAACGCCGGCACGCAGTTCAACCCGGTCGTCGTCGAAGCGTTCATCCAGGTGTGCATCGAGGAGCGCCGTCGCAGAGCGCGCGGCAAGGAGACCGTTCACCCACACCAGCACGAGCACATGTACCAGCAAGCGCTCGAGGCCGTGAAGGTCGCGAGCTAACGGGAGGGATAAGGAATGCGAAGACTGAAGACGATCCTCGTCGTGTCGCTGGTGGCAGCCTCGCTCTATGCGGGAGCGGGTACGGCCTGGGCGCGAAGCGACGTGCTCCAACGGGGCACATCGTGGACGGACGTGGGCGACACAGACCTGCCGGATCTCGGCATCAGCTGGGAGCTGTTCGGACTCGCGTTCTAGGCCCCAGCGAACTCCGGGAGGTCGAAGAGCTCCTCGAGCGAGTGGATAACGCAGTCGGGGACCGCGTCGCCTGACGCCTTGTCCAACGCGTCCCTCTCGGTCAGGCCTGTCGTGATCAGCACACCCACGGCGCCGACGCGATGCGCGGCCACCACGTCGTAATCCGTCGAGTCCCCCACGACGACGACCCGGTCGCTGCCCGGTTTACCAGCTCGGCGGATGGCTTCCTGAAAGAGGAATGGCTCTGGCTTGCCGATGCAGAGTGCCTTCGCGCCCGTCGCGACCTCGATCGCGGCGACGATCGTTCCCGCGCCCGGCAGGAGCCGCCCCTCGACCGGGTAGGCCCGATCGCGGTTCGAGCAAACGAATTCCGCCCCGGCCAGGATGGCGCGCTGGGCCTCGGCGATCTTCGCGTACGTCAGGTGCAGGTCGAGGCCGACGACAACCGCGTCCGGCGCGGGCGGCAGGTCGAGCGACACGAGGTAGCGCCGCATCGCGCCGGGATCGACCCCATCGGCGGCCGCTGCCGGCGGGGGACGGGAGCCGGGGAGCGTATCCGCGTCGCGCACGCTGATCCCAACCTCGCGGATCTCCTGGCGCAGCCCGTCCGCGCCGATCACGAGAACGTCCGTGGGCTTCGGACGGCGACGCTCCAAGTAATGCGCGGTGGCGTAGCCGCTCGTGACGATGTGATCGAGATCGCCGCCCAGACCGAGGGTCCCGAGACGTCGGAGGTAGTCAAGTCGTGTGGCGGTCGAGTTGTTCGTCGCGAAGAAGATGTCCCACCCGGCGCCGCGCAGTCGATCGAGCGTCTCCTTCGCGTACGGCATCACGAGCGAGCCGCGGTAAAGCACTCCATCCATGTCGAAGATCGCGACCGCCATCGGCGAGAGAGGCTATCCGCTCGCGGGGATGCTCGCGCTGTCGACGATGTCGTAGCGCGCGGGACCGGTGATGCGCGAGACGATGACGCGGTCGGCGACGAAGAGCTCGATCGGAAGCCCGGATACATCCGGCTCGACTGACTCGCGGCGCGTCACTCGTTGGAGCGTGGTGATCGTCGGCTTTACGCGATGTTCCGGGTAGAGCGACGGAAGGCCGCACCGGCGGAGCGCCGCGAGGACTTCGTCGACGTCGCGGTCGAGAACTGCGTCGGGTCCGACCTCGAGCTTCACGATCTCCGGACCGCGAGACTGCGACGGCAGGAAGTACAGCCGATCGGCGCGGACCGGAGCGGGGCGCAAACGTGCCACCGACTCGCGGACGGCTCGCACGAGCGTGGCCGGGTCACTTGTGGCGACCCGATCGACCGTCACGTGGAGCGGTTCGACGCGCTCCCCTCCGAGGTCGGCGTGCAGCCGATCGATGAACGCTGCGCCGCGCCCCGAGAGTGGGCGCGAAAGAGCGAGGAGGACGCAGATGTCCCCGGCGACGGCGGGCCGCGGCGAGGCCGCCACTATCGCCGCCAAACGCGAGGTCCGATCGTCTGCAGGCGTACCGGTGCCGCGCTGATCGCATCCGCGATCCGTCGCTCCGTAAAGTCGCTCACCGGTCGCGGGAGATCGGCCGGATCGAACCAGCCGACCTCAGTAATCTCACTGCGGTCGTGCACCCGCGCGTCACCGCTCGAACGCGCGAGAAACACGAAATGATGCGCGTCGATTTCCGGTTCCCAGTACACGCCGGTGAGCCGGTCTATCTGGAGCTCGACACCGACTTCTTCACTGGCCTCGCGCCGGGCGGTCTCCTCCACTGATTCACCGGTCTCGCCGCGGCCGCCGGGCAGCTCCCAGTTCAGCTCGCCGTAGCCGTGCTTCACGAGAAGGATGCGCCCATGGTCGTCGAGGATGACGCTCGCGGCGCCCAGCATCAGGGCAGGGCGCAGAACGGCGCCTCGAGTTCTCCCGGAGCGAACGCGCGCTTCACGGCTGGAAGGCCCGGCGATCTACGGTCGCGGTCGCCCACTCGTGTCGATCGCGCCGCCCGCGTTCGGCGGCGTTCCGCGACGCACCGCTTTCTTCCCGCGGTTGCGATAAGCCCGCCACGCTTTGCCCGTCATTGAATCGGTGTGCCGCTCCTCGACGAAGGTGTCGACACGCGTGAGCAGGAGGGCGAGCAACGCCGCGGCTATCGCCCGCCACAACGTGAAGGCGAGTAAGCGAACGCACCCGCCCAAGCAGCAGCCCACGGGCCGACTCTAGCGAGTCACGTGCCATGTCGGCGCTTCACGACGCCAGCGCGCTCTCAGCGAACGCGACGATTCGCGCGCGCCCTTCCGCCAGTGGAAGGTGAGGCAATCCGAGCTCGGCGTAACCCGCGAGCCACTCTTCGATCCACCGATATCCCATGAGCGCCCAGAGGAGATCCCAGTACACGTGTGGGCCCGTCCCGCCGCCGAGACTGCGGTATTGATCGACGAATTCGTTCGACGCCTCTAGATCAAGCGTCACAGCAAGGTCGCATCGCGCAAGCGCGACGTCCTTTTGAGGATCACCGATTCGCGCGGACGTCCAATCGATCACACCCGTCAGACCGCCATCAGACCAGAGCGTGTTGCCGTACCAGTAGTCGTGATGCAGGAGTGACCGAGACGCACTACGTGGTGGTCCCGTCCGACGTAGCGCCGAAAGAAGTGCTCGCGAGAGTTCATCGTCACGTGCCTCCCGGGCGATGCCCTCGAGACCGCCGTCGGGCTCGTCGATCCGGCAGTCAGAAGGCAGCCGGTCGAGCGCAATGCGGTGGAGCGCCACGAGCGGGCGCGCGAATTCCTCGATCCAGCGAGCGCGTGCCGGGCCAGCGGCGACTTGGGGCGGCGGCGTCGGGTCGCCGGGCAAATACGTGAGCAGGCTCGCGGGATCACCCAATAGCTCGCCTCTGGAATCGGAGAGGAAGGTGCGGGGCGCCCACGGGAAGACCGGACCGATCGCCTCGAGGAGATGCTCCTCACGACTCACCCGTTCACTCGCGCGGCCGGACTCCCAGCCCCGGTATTGATGGAGCACGAGGCGGTTCGTGGTGCCCCCGGAGTCGCGCACATCAAGCCGATAGGTCGCCGTATCGATGCCTCCCACAAGCGGGATGGCGTCGAGCTCGACGATCTCGTCGCCGAGCACTCGCGCAAGTCGGGAGATTTCGCGTGCCGTTAACGGGCGACGTCGCTCAGCGGCTGAAAGATGCACGCCGACTAGACACTGACGCCGGACTGGACAACAGGGAGCGTGTGTAGGGCGCGAGGCACGAGCAAGACAGATGCCCTCTCCGGCCGACCGATGTGTTCGTATGCGATGTCCAGTGCCTCTTCGACGTCGACGGCCGCACGGAGCTTTGCGAGGCGTACGACCTCCGGCGCCTCCGACGCAGCGATGATGATCTGACACCACTGGAGCGTGAGCGCCACCATCACGGCACGCTGCTCGCCGCCGGCGAAGTGGCGGCGCGCTTCCTCAACGACCGCGGCAGGTGAATCGGCGCGCTCGAGCGCCGCGAGAAAGCGCTGCTCGCCTGCGCCTTCGCCCGCGCCTTCCTCGAGCCGGGCCGGGATGATGATCGCGCCGCCCTCACGAACGACCGGTGTCGGCGCGAACCGCAAATACGTCGCGGCGCGCGAGGCTTGATAGAGGTTCACATCCTTGGGATGGCCGACTCCCGCGATGACGATGTCGTACTGCCTGGGGATCGGACGTGTGTACAGCGCCTCGGCAGTCGCCGCGAGATCGGCGAGAACCGCATCGGGGTCCCCCGCCGCGACCGCGACGACACGTTCTCGATCGTCGGTGACGACGTTCAAGCAGAACCGGAGGCCGGCACGGCGTGCGATCTCGCGCACCGTCTCGTGGAACGGATTGCCTTCTATCCTCGCGAGCCGTACCGCGGGATCCTCGAGGAAGCGCATGCCGTGCGTCGCCGTGATCACGGGCTCGCCCGCACATCCGATCGCCACGGTCTTGCGGCCGCCGGAGTACCCCGCGTACTGGTGGGGCTCGACGATCCCCGTCGCGACGACGAGGTCGGCTTCCTTCACGAGCTTCTGGGTGAAACCCGGCACGTCGTAGGGAGGGATCGTCCCAAGGTCGGCCCACATGGCGGGGTCGCGCCCGTTTGAGTCGACGACCCGCACTCGATCCACGACCAAGCCGAGCTTCTCCCGTTTCTCCGCGTCCGTCGTCGCCCGATGCAGGCCGACGGCGACGATGACGGTGATCTGAGCATCGGGGATGCCTCCGTCGTTCAGCTCATCGAGGAGCGGCGGGACGAGCACGGCGTCCGGAGAGGCACGCGTGAGGTCGGTCACTGCGATGACGGCGCGGGGCTGCGGTGTCTTCCGGACCGCGTCGGCGGCGAGGTCCCTGAGCCGCTTGGCTCCAAGCGGCGACGCGAGGCGACGAGCCGTCTCCGCCGCGAGGTCGTCGACCGGCGTGGCGGTGCCCGACTCGACGATGTCGAGGTCGAACCAGGGCTGGAGCATGAACTCGATCTCGTCCTCGGCGTAGGGGACGGAGAGATAACGAGGGCGGTCGGCCACGGCTAGAGACTAGCCGTGCACGCCGACCGGCCCGACAAACGCTAGATGACGTGGAGCAGACGCAGGATCACCAGGATCACGACAATGACGAGCAGGGTGTGGATGGCATTTCCGCTCAACACAGGGGCGTTGATACGGCCTCGGCCGAAATACCCGAGGAGCCAGAGAATGACCAGGATGACGATGATCAGCTCGAAAAGTCCCACGTGAGCACCTCCTTCGCCGATTGGGTCAGCACGGCGGATGCCGTGCGCGCGACCCCCAAGAAGCTCGAGAAGCATGCGGCCCTGCAGCGGTACCTCGGCGGGCTGGACGACTCCGATCTGCAGATCGCGGCGCGACTCTTTGCCGGGGCGCCGTTCCCACGCCGGGACGAGCGGGTCCTCTCGGTGGGCTGGAGCGCGCTATCGGACATTCTGCTCGAGCGCTCCGGGAAGAACGGCGGCGAGATGGCAGAGTCATACCAGCGCCACGCCGACCTCGGCGACGTCGCCGCCGACCTCATCGCAGAGCGCGCCGCGGCGGGAGAGCGGCTGACACTGGCCGACGTCGCGCAGACGTTCGACGCCGTCTCGGCCGCTCGCGGCGTGGCCCCGAAGCGCGATCTGCTGCGTGCGACGCTCGCGCGGGCCACGGCCGACGAGGCGCGCTACATCGTGAAGATCGTGAGCGGCGAGACGCGCATCGGACTGCGGGAGGGCTTGCTTGAGGAAGCCATAGCCCGCGCGTTCGGGCACGACCGCGAGGAGGTCGGACGCGCGAACATGCTGACCGGCGACATCGGCGAGACGGCCCTCCGAGCGAAGCACGGAACGCTCGCCGAGCCGACGCTCGCGCACTTCCTACCGATCGGGATGATGCTCGCGACGCCGGTGCTGCAGCTCGAGGAGGTCGAGAAGCGCTTTCCGCCGCCCTATGTCGTCGAGGACAAGTACGACGGCATCCGAGCGCAGGTGCACAAAGCCGGCGACCGCGTCGAGCTTTACTCGCGCACGTTCGACCGCATCACCAACCGCTATCCCGAGCTCGTGCCGCCGCTGCTCGCGATCCCCGGCAGCTACGTTATCGACGGTGAGGTCCTGGCGTTCGCCGAGGGCAGGGCGGTCCCGTTCACCGATTTCCAGACGCGGCTCGGGCGCAAGAACGTGGCGGAGGAGCTGCGCACCAAGATGCCGTCGACGCTCGTCGCCTTCGACATCCTCGAGCGCGACGGGCGCGCGCTGCTGGACGCGCCGTTCGACGAACGCCAACGGATCCTGCGCGCGCTGCCCATCGTCCCGCCCGTCATGTTCGCCGAGCACCAGCGCCTCGAGTCGTCGGGCGAGGACCTCGTCGCGATCCTGAATCGCGAGTTCATCGCGGCGCGCGAGCGCGGCAACGAAGGTCTCATGGTCAAGGACCCGCGCTCGCCGTACCGGCCGGGCCGGCGCGGGATGGAGTGGCTCAAAGTGAAGCGGCCGCTGCGCACGATCGACGTCGTCGTAACCGCCGTCGAGTGGGGACATGGCAAGCGCCGCGGCGTTCTCTCCGACTACACGTTCGCCATCCGTGACGGCGAGCGGCTTCTCAACATCGGCAAGGCCTACTCCGGGCTCACCGACAAAGAGATCGCCGAGATGACGAAGTACTTCCTCGAACACACCATTCAGGACTACGGGCGAGTGCGGACGGTCGTTCCGGACACGGTGATCGAGGTCGCGTTCGATCAGATCCAGCCGAGCGATCGGCACGAGTCTGGATACGCGATGCGGTTCCCGCGGATCGCGCGCCTTCGACCGGACAAGCCCGTGAGCGAGATCGACACGCTCGAGACCGTGCGTCAGATCGCGGGGCGCTAGCGACGACCGAAGTCAGCGACCGGTCGCAATGCTGAAGAGTGGCGTCGGTGGTGCATCCGTCGACACGATCGCCAGGGCGCGACGGATGTAATGCGGCGGCGGCTGCGTGCCGCTCCAAGTCATCGATCCACCGATCCCTTCGATCGCGAGGCCGTCTAGGTGCACGACCCAAACGAGTGGTCGATGGTCGGCGAGGTTGTCGTACTTGGCGAGCCTGACAGAACAGGTCGTGCCCTGGTCGCCCATCATCGATCGGCCGACGCGCTCGGCATCCGCCGCTGACGTGGCGAGTTGCGTGGGGAACACCACGGCGTAGTCGAGTTGAATGCTTCCCAGGACGTCGTCGAGCGGCGCGCAAAAAGGAGCCTCGGTCGGCGGCGGTCGCGGAATGAGCGACTGGAGTCCGCAGCTCGCCGCGAGGAGGGCCGCGAGGACGAAAACCAGGCCGCGGCGCGCGATCATGTCCGAAGAGTCTGACCTCTCGCCGCGGGCGAGCAATTGAGCAAGAATCCGCGACGAATGGCACCGTTGAGCGAGGCCAAGCAGCTCGAGACGCTGCTCGAGCTTCAGCGCGAGCTCGCGCTCGAGGCGAATGTCGAAAAGGTGCTCCTGCGCATCACCCTCGCCGCCACCTTCATGCTCGACGCAGACCGCGCGACCCTCTACGTCGTCGATCAGGCGCGCAACGAGCTCTGGTCGCGCGCCCTCACCCAGGGCGGCGAGCGCGGCGACAGCGTCCTCGCGATCAACGAGATCCGTCTTCCACTCGATGGCACGAGCCTCGCCGCCGACGTGGCCCGAACGGGCAGGTTACTTCGTATAGATGAGCCGTATGGAGATCCGCGTTTCGACGCGAGCGTGGACGCTCGAACGGGCTACCGAACACGCTCGATCCTGGTCGTGCCGATCGACTCCCGGGACCGCCGGCGCCTCGGTGTGCTGCAGGCGGTGAACCGTGCCGACGGACCATTTCGGGCGGATGACGAGCGCTACGCCGAGTCCCTCGCGACCTCAGCCGGAATCGCACTCGAGTACGTCGAGCTCTCCGGGGCGCTCGCGGCCGAGCGGCTGCGAGTGGTGAAGGTGGCGGAGGAGGAACGCCATCGCCTGGCGCGCGATCTCCACGACGGCGTCGCGCAGACCCTCGCAAACGCCGCTCTTGGCATCGAGCTCGCGCAACGCCGGGCCCGGCAGGACGTTCCCGCAGCGATGGCCGATCTGGAGCAGCTTCGCGGGCGGATCCTCGAGTCGCAGAAAGGCCTGCGCGACATCCTCTTCGCGCTGCGGCCGCTCGTGCTCGAGGACGGCGGGCTCGGCGCCGCCGCGCGCGCTCTGGCCGAGCGCATCAGCGGTCAGAATGGGTCGCGCGTCGTCGCGCGGAGGGTCGACGCGGACCGCCGATTCGCCCCCGAGGTGGAAGCGGGCGCGTTCACCGTGATCAGAGAAGCAGCGAACAACGCGATCAAGACGGGTCGCGCGCCCCTGGTCTCGATCGACGTGTACGAAGACGGCGGCGCGGTCGTCGCGATTGTCGAGGACAACGGAAAGGGGTTCGATGTTGCGAGCACGCTCCAGGGTTACGCCTCGCGCGGCAGCCTCGGGCTTCTTCAGATGCGCGAGTCGGCGCGTCTCATCGGGGCGCAGCTGTCGCTCGACTCCAGCCCCGGTCAAGGAACGCGCGTGCGCCTGGTGATCCCGTTCGCATGACGGATCAGTCCTCGGCGGCGGAACGACGCCGAGTCACCGGCCGACGGCGCGAAGATGCCGCCCTCGACCAGGCGGCCTTCGCCGAGGCCTTCGTGGCCCTGAGCGACGGGATCGTCCTGACCGACCAGGACGGTCTGGTCGTGAGCGCGAATCCCGCGGCTTTCCGCATCCTTGGCGAGGACTCGCTCGTCGGAGCGGTTTTTGAAGAGCTCCTACTCGTGTCAGGCGCGACGCGTATCCAGGAGATCGACGCCCACACCGTCCGCCGCGCGTGGTTCCCGCGCGAGGAGCGCATGGGCGTTCTCGAGCTCGTGTCGACGCCCCTCCCTGGCGCGCGGGTACTTCATACGGTCCGCGACGTCACCGCCCAGGCCGAGCTCCTGCGGCTCAAAGAAGAGTTCCTCATGGAGGTCGCGCACGAACTGCGGACGCCGATCTCGGGGCTCATCGCGTCGCTCGACCTCGTCGTCGACGACGCCCTCAATATGCCCCGCAACGAGCTTGCGCTGCTCGCGGGAGCTCTCCGGCGGAGCGCCCTCCGGCTCGAGCACCTCGTCGAGAACCTGATGGACGCTGGCAGCATCGAGGCCGGAACGTTCCAGGTACGCGCCCAGGCGGCGAGCCTCAAGCACTCGCTCTCCGAGGCGATGGCGTTCATCCAGCCGATGCTTGAGTCGAAGGGACAGGAGCTGGTCAAGGCGTTCGACGCCGACGCGGATCGCGTTGTCGCCGACGAGCGCCGCACGACGCAGGTCTTCGCCAACCTCATCTCGAACGCCAGCAAGTACGCGCCGGAGGGCACCCGCGTAACGGTGGGCGCGAAGAGCGTTGACGGCTACGTGCGGATTACGGTCGCGGATGAGGGGCCCGGCATACCCCTGGACGAGCAGAACCGCCTCTTCCAACGGTTCTTCCGTTCCCGTACTGTCCGCGAGCAGGCGGGCGGACTCGGACTCGGACTCTCGATCTGCCGCGCCATCGTGCACGCGCAGGGTGGAGACATCAGCATCGAGAGCACCCCTGGACGAGGAACGTCGGTACACTTCACACTCCCGAAGGCTCGCCACTTGGCTGAGGAGGCAGAGGACTAATAAAGCTTCTGGTTGTCGACGATGACCGCGACCTCGTGGAGCTTCTCGAGTACGCGCTTCGTCGTGAGGGATATGACGTCTCGCGCGCTTACGACGGAGAGACCGCGGTGGAGGCTGTCGGGCGCGAAAAGCCCGACCTCGTAATCCTCGATATCAACCTGCCCAAGCTCGCCGGCTTCGTCGTCCTCGAGCGCATCCGCCACGTCGACGAGCACGTCGCCGTTCTCCTGCTCTCGGCCCGTCAGGACGAGAGCGACATCCTCCGCGGCCTCCAGCTCGGGGCGGACGACTACATCACCAAGCCGTTCCGGCCGAAGGAGCTCGTCGCCCGGGTGAAGGCGATCCTGCGCCGCTCTGTCCGCACGCGCGGCCGTCCGGCGCCGGCGATCTACAAGACCGGCGACCTCATCCTCGACGAGGCGACACACCAGGTGCGCGCGGACGGCGTGCCCGTGCATCTCTCGCCGACCGAGTTCAAGCTCCTCCGGCACTTCATGGCGAATCCCGGTCGCGTCCTCACGCAGGAGGAAATACTCGAGGGTGTCTGGGGCTACGACGCGGACGTGGGCGGCGACCTCGTGAAGCTGAACGTGAGCCGCCTACGGCGAAAGCTCGGAGCGGATGGCAAGCCGCGCGACGTGATCCAGACCGTGCCGGGGGTCGGTTATCTCTTCCGCGGCGCCGAGGGCGGCGTCACTCGCGAGGAGGCACGTCCCCGCTAGTCACTTTGCGCCGTTGCTCGTCGTGAGCCGGCGGCGCGTCGCTTCGAGATCCGCGGCATTGCTGAATACCGGATAGACCGCGAAGCCGGTCGCCTTCGATATCGAGTCCACCGCGGCGGGGTTCGGCTGGGGCAGCGCGACCGTGAGGACCTGACCTTCGTGACCGACGACCACGGCATTCCACTCCGACGCGAGGGCGTGCGGGAGATGCCGCTGCAGCTCGGCGGTCGCGAGGCGCGCGGGGTCGGCGAGATACGGCGCGGCCGGCAGGTTCAGCGCGCGCGAGCGCAGCGCACCGCGCGGTCCCTCGCCGAGCGAGTGCTCCCACACCCGGATGCCGCCACCCGATTCCTTGGCGCGGTACATCGCGGCATCGGCCGATTGCACAAGTGCCGCGGCGTCGCCGGCCGGACGCGGGAACGTCGCGATCCCGATGGATAGCTGCAGACGCTCGCGGGCGGCCACGAGCTCGGGCGGCAGCGTAGCCTCGGACGCCTTCTCGAGAATTCGGGTCGCGACTCTGGTCGCCGCCTCGGTGTCGGCGTCCGGCAAGATGATCGCGAACTCGTCGCCGCCGTATCGCGTTGGCACGTCGTATAGGCGCACCGCCTGCTTGACCGCGGCCGCCACCGCCTTCAGGACCTCGTCCCCGACCGCGTGGCCATACCGGTCGTTGTAGAGCTTGAAGCGATCGACATCGAGCATGAGAAGCGCGAGCAGATGCTCCGCGCGAAGCGCACGGTTGGTCTCGGCCTCGAGGCGCCGGTCGAAGTGGCGGCGATTGAAGAGCCACGTGAGCGGGTCGGTCTCGGCGAGGCGTTGCAGCGCTTCGCCCTGCTCCTGCATCACGAGCACGGCTCCGATATGCCCCGCCAGGAGCTCGAGCGTCTCGAGATCGGCGTCGTCGAACGGCTGTCCATCGTGCCGGTCGGTCACGCTGAGCACGCCGCGGGAATCGTCGCCGACGAGGATCGGCACGCTGACGAAGGAGTCGGAGCGGTAGGTGCCCTCACCCGACTGGATCGGCGCGCTCGACATGTGACGGACGAGCAGCGGACGCCTCGACTGTGCGACGAGGCCGACGACCCCTTCTCCGGGCTTCACCCGCACGCGTCGCATGACATCGTCAGCGAGCCCCACGGCACGGGCGATCACGAAGTCGGTTGAGTTGTCCTCGCGCAAAAGGAGCGATGCGCGCTCACCACGTACGAGCTCCGTGGCGACCTTGAATATCGAGTCGAGCAGGTCCTCTGCTCGTCTCTGGCTCTGATTGTCCACGTTCCCCCATCCTGCGTCCGCCCGGTCGCGATCAAAAGAGAGGCTGCTTGTTCGCCTGTGTCTTTGGGAGTCTCCTGCTCGGCCGGTGCCGCGGCAAGTAACGGCTCGTATCGAGAACCCGTCAAAGATGTGGCAGGTCTGCACCGATCGTGCGTCGAAGAGGATCGGGTCTTTGCGACGAGAGGCAACGGCTGCGTCGTGGGTTGGGCCGATTCAGCTGCGGGGTCCAGCGTGATGCAACGCCGTCGCCTGCGCCAAGTGGCGCACTGAGCGACAACGTGAACAGGTCTCCACGCTCAGCTGTGCCGGCCGGAACGGCGACTCGGGCCGATGCTCCGGTCTTCAGCACCGATGCTTTCCACGCTTTTCCAGTTGGGGGTGGCGAAGAGGCACGATCAGGTATGCCGACCCTGAGTGGGTATGACGACGGCCGCGCGCGCGTCTGGATTTACGCCCGTTGGCGCGAGCGCGACCACGCGTCGCGCCGACCACCGCGAACGTCACCACGAGCGGCACGGCGAGGGCAAGCGGCACAGCGGCGGGGACAGGTCGCCGGAGAGCCTCGACAAAGGCAGATCGCGGGCAGCCTCGAACCGGACGGTCACAGAATTCGCGGCGAATGCGCATCTACATCGTTGGGGGACCGGGCTCGGGGAAAACGAGCATGGGACTCTCGCTCAGTCGGCGGCTCGGTCTGCCGCTTCTTCAGCTTGATGAGATGTGGGTGCGCCTATTCGGTACCGATGCGGACGGCGGTGTCGCGGCGGCGACGCGCGAATTTCGGAAGAGCCTCGTAGCGGACTACGTGTCCCGGAGAGCGTGGGTGATCGAGGGCGCCGAGCCCCCGTTCCTGGACGCATTCGCGGACGTCAGCGATCTGATCGTCTGGTGCGACGTGCCGTTCATCGTCGCCGCATCGCGGATGATCCGGCGACATGTCATTGCGGACCTTCGTCGCAACAACCGTTATCCCGGGTACCCTCGCCTGTACGGGTTCCTGCGCTCGGTTCGCGGTCGATACGTCGCGACGCCTCAGCCTGCGGATGGACCATGGACGAAGTGGACGCGAGCGCAAGTCGCAGGTGGTGTTGGGCGTTACGAGCACAAGGTCGTCAGGATCGGGATCGGGTCCGCTGAGCGGAGTCTGGCGACGATAGTTCGGCGCTATGCAGCGGCTTACAACGCACCTGACTCCGCGAGACGCGAGGACCGCTAAAGGCAAACGTGCTCGGCCAATAGGTACGCATTCGGTTGTGAGCTCATTGCCATTCGCGCGCCGCGATCTTCGCGAAGAGCTTCAGAGCCTCCAGACGCTGCGCCGTTACCGAAATCACGCCGTCGACGGTCTGAAGCGTTCCTCCCACCACGACGGCCGCGTCGCTGTCCAGGACGCGCTTGAATTTTCGGTATGTCGCGGGACGGATGATGATGTTTGAGATCCCGGTCTCGTCTTCCAGCGAGAGGAAGACGTGGCCCTTCGCGGTCTCGGGATGCTGCTTCACGACTACGGCGCCCGCGATCAGGACGTAGCTCCCGTGACGACGGCTCTCGAGGTCGCATGCGCGGAGCACACCACGTCGCGCGAGGTCCTCGCGATAGAAGCTCATGATCTGCGGCCCCGTCGGAATGCCGGTGATCCGGTAGTCGAGCGCGGTCCGCTCCTGCTCGCCGACCGGCGGGAGCGCCGGCGCGGTGGTCGTCGGCAGCGATAGAGCCCTCCGTACGAACGACGGCGAGGTGCGATGTGCGTCGCGCGCGCGCCAGAGGAGCGCGCGGCGCGGCTCGCCGAAGCAATCGAATGCCCCCACGAGCGCGAGATTCCGGAGGGCCTCTTCCTTCAAGCCAACGCGTGTCGCGAACTCATCGAATGACTTGAATATTCCGCCGAGCTCACGCTCACGAACAACAGCCTTGGCTTCTTCTTCGCCGAGCCCTTTGATAGAGCCGAATCCGATGCGAACGTCGTGGTCGCGGCACTTGCGATGAGCAGCGATCGTGCGAGAAGTGTCGAGAGGATGCGATGCGGAGGAGGCGGCGCCGAGGGCCCCCGCGCCTCGCTTCGCGCCTGGGGGCCCCTGCCCCCAGGGCACCGGCCGGAGGCCGGGGGGTCCACCGTCGCGTAAAGAGGGTTTCGGCGCCGCCGACTCCGCCGAGACTGCTTCGCAGACAGCTTTGGCGAACGATCGATTCACATCGACTGGGAGGATCGCGACTCCATGACGTTTCGCATCGCCGGCGATGACAGCGGGCGAGTAGAAGCCCATGGGCTGGTTGTTCAAGAGCCCAACGTAGAACTCGGCAGGGTAATAGAGCTTCAGATGAGCGGTGTGATACGCGGTGAGCGCGAACGCCGCAGCGTGACTCTTGCAGAACCCGAACTCCGCGAACGCGGCGATCTGCCGGAAGATCTCGTTCGCGGTCACGTCGTCGACGCCCTTCTCGCGCGCCCCGCTCACGAACGGCCCGCGCAGCTTCTCCATGTCGGCGCTCGAGCGCGCGCGGCTCATCGCGCGACGGAGCATGTCCGCCGCCGCCGGCGAGAACCCCGCGGCCGCGATCGCGACGCGGAGGATCTGCTCCTGGAAGAGGATCACGCCGAGCGTCTCCTTGAGGATCGGCTCGAGGAGCGGATGCGCGTACTGCACCGGCTCGCGCCCCTGCCGGCGGCGGATGTAGGGATTCACCATGTTCCCCTGCAGCGGGCCCGGCCGGATGATCGCGACCTCGACGACGATGTCCGCGAAGTTCCGTGGCCGCACGCGCGGCAGGGCCTGCGCCTGCGCACGGCTTTCCACCTGGAAGAGGCCGATCGTGTCCACCTCACAGATGAGGTCGTACACGGCGGGGTCGTCGAGCGGGAGAGATCCGAGCTCGAGCAGCTCGCCGTGGCGCGCCTCGATGTCGGCGACCGCGTCCTTCACCAGCGAGAGGGTCCGCAGCCCGAGAAGGTCCATCTTGACGAGGCCGAGGTCCTCGATGTCGCGCTTGTCGAACTGCACGACGTTGCGGTCGGGCATGGTCGCGCGCTCGATCGGCACCGTGTCCACGAGCGGCAGCGCGGTGATGAGCATGCCGCCGTTGTGGATCGAAAGGTGCCGCGGAAAATCGGCGATGGCGAGCGTCAGCTCGCGGAAGAGCGGGAAGCGCGCGCGCTCCTTCTCGTCGAAGATCTCGAGGAGATCCCCGACCGTGTCCGGCATGGCGCGCGGCTCCTCCCAGCCGTGCTCGGACGCGCGATCGGTGTGGTGATACGCGGGGTGTTGCGCCGACGTTGGGATGCCGCGCGGGTCGACGTGGTACTGGTCGATCGACTTCGCCATGCGATCGATCGTCTCCAGGCGGAAGCCGAGCGCCTTCGCGACCTCCCGTGAGGCCGAGCGCGCGCGATACGTCACGACGTTGCAGACCATGGCCGCGTAGCGCTCGCCGTACTTCTTGTAGACGTACTGGATGACCTCTTCACGGTCGTTCGTCGCGATGTCGAGGTCGATGTCCGGCATCGTCCGCGAGTCCTCGGTGAGGAAGCGCTCGAAGAGGAGGTCGTGCTGGATCGGGTCGACCTTGGTGATGTCGAGCACATACGCGACGATCGAGTCCGCGGCCGATCCCCTGCCCTGCGCCGGGATCCGGTGCTCCTTGCAGAAGCGGACGATGTCCCAGTTGATGAGGAAGAACTCAGCGAGGCCGCAGCGGTCGATGACGTCGAGCTCGTGCGCGAGCTGCTTCGCGACGTCGCGCGTGATCCGCGGGTACTTGACCTTCGCGCCCTCGCCGCAGAGCGCGTAGAGGAACGAGAACGCGGTGTGGCCCTCGGGCACCGGGAAACCCGGGAGGCGATCCTTCCCGACGAACGATGCTTCGGCGCGCGGGGTGTTCGTGTCGTACAGAAGATCGAGCACGCAGGCATCGGCGATCTCGCGCGTATTGCGAAATGCCTCATCGAAGCGGTCGAGCCGCTCCCGCAGCATCGCCTCGCCCTTGAGCCAGTACTCGCCGTTGGGCTTCAAACGATTCCCCGCCTCGTCGAGCGTGGTCCCGAGGTCGATGCAACGGAGCACGTCGTGGAGGCGACGGCCTTCGGGGCGAGCGTAGTGGACGTTGTTCGTCACGACGCAGCCGAGACCCATCTCGCCGGCGAGTGCCGCCAGCGTGTCGCAGAACGCGGGGCCGTCCGGGTCCAGATGGTCGGAGAGCTCGACATAGAGGCGCTCGCCGAATACCGAGCCGAGCCGCGCGAGCGCCTCGCGTGCGGTGTCGAGGTCGCCCGCGCGAACCGCCCGCGGCACAGCGCCGTGGGCACACCCGGTGAGCGCGAAGAGGCCCCCCGCGTTCTCGGCGACGAGGTCGAACGTGGCCTTCGGCTTCGTCTTCTCGCCGGCAAGCTGGGCCGCCGAGATCGTCCGACAGAGGCTCGTCCAGCCCTGACGATCGCGCGCGATCAGGACGATGTGCCCCATGTCCTGGAGCTGGAGCTCCGCACCGAAGATCGGACGGAGTCCCCGCTCTTTAGCGGCATTGGCGAACCGCACAGCGCCGTACAGGCCATTCGTGTCGGTGAGTGCGAGCGCATCGAGGCCCTGCTCGACCGCGGCGTCGGCGAGGTCATCGACATCCGAGGCGCCGTCGAGAAAGCTGTAGTTGCTGTGAACGTGTAAGTCGACCCAGCCAGGCATCTCGGGCTCCCCACCGCTCCCTGGCCGAGAGCGTATTAGAACGTCTGTTCTAGCATAGTGAATGCACATTCGGCTAAGTCCTGCTTGCCTACCAGCGCAACAGGTCTGACAGTCGGCCATGCGTGCCCGAGATTCGAGATGGGGAACAACCGAGCGTTCTGGTCGCTGACGACGACGCCAGCTTACGTGCGGCCGCTCGAGTGACCCTGGTGGCTCAGGGATGGACCGTTATCGAGGCGTCCACGCCGAAGGAGTGCCTCGCCCTCGCCAGACGCCATCGTCCCGAAGTCCTCCTTCTGGATGTGAACTTCGAGGGGCATCGGCGTGACGGCTATTCGGTCTGCCGAGAGCTCAAAGCGGCCGCGGATACACGGAGCATTCGCGTCGTCTTGTTCACCGCGCGCGACGATCCGGAAGGTCGAGCCTTTGCGAGCGCGGTCGGAGCTTCGGCGTTCATCGTCAAGCCATTCGTTCCGCTGGATCTGGCCGATCTTCTTCAACTCCTCTTGCACGGCTCGGAACGCGATCCGGGGATCGGTATCCACCTGATCGACGCCGGCGTCATTCGGCCGGCGCAGCTTGAGCGGGCGCTCGCCGAGCAAGAGCGCCGGCGGGGAAAAAGAGTCCCGCTGGGCGAGATCCTCAAGGAGCTTGGGTTTGCCAGCTCAGACCAGGTGGAGCAAGCGGTGGAGCGTCAACGGCGAGTTCGCCCGATCGCGGCGGCGGTGCCGCGTTCTGCTGTGGTCCGGCGCGTGCTGATCGCAGACGACAACGCCAGCGTTCGCGATGGTCTTCGCGACGCGTTCGCATCCGAGGACGACTTCTCGCTCGTCGGTGCGGCCGCCGACGGAGCCGAGGCACTTCGCATGATCGAGGAAACCAACCCCGACCTCGTCGTGCTCGATAGTGATATGCCGCGCCTTGCGGGCATCGACGTATTGCGGAAGGTGCGCGCGACCATGCCGGAAGTCCGCGTGGTGATGTTCACGCTCGACGACGCGATCCGCGAAGCCGCCCTGGCCGCCGGCGCCATTGCCGTCGTCACGAAAGACACCCCGCTCGACTCACTCCTCGCCGAGTTGCGACGCGCTGCACCGCCGCCAAAGAAATCGACGCGGCGATCGGCGGTGATCCTGACCGCTCGCAATATCCCGGGCAGCCCCTGGGGTGTTCTCGCGCGTCGCCGGCAGGCGATCTCCGCAATCGGCATCCTCCTGGTGAGCTACACCGGCGCGTTCCTGCTCGCCGAGCCTGCACTCGGAGCGTCGGCATCGCTCTTGGCCATGGTGCCGGTCGCTATCGCCGGCGCGGTGTTCGGTCCAGAGATTGGCATCGCGACCGCTCTCCTTTCGACGATCGTGACCGCGGCGCTCTGGAACGCGACCAATCACGCGATCGGCGAGCCGGTTCTACGCATCGGGGGGAACGGCATCGGCGTCGTCGCCCTCGTCGCGATCGGTGCCGGGTTCGGAGCGATGCGCCTTGTTCGTGGCCGGCTCGTGCCGCGGGCGCGACTCGTCGATGCGCTCGCCGAAGCAGCCATCGCCCTCGGGCCCGGACTCGGGCCGAGGACTCTGGAGCTCCTCGCCGAAGCCGCGCTCGAAATCGTTCCGGGCGACACCGCGCTCATCTACGTGGCCGTTCCGGGCGGTGGCCTCGAGCTCGTCGCAGGTGCCGGCGCGCCCGACGAGGTCATCGGCCATCGTGAGGTGGCCGGCGCCGTCGCTGCCGCCGCCACGGAGGGGCGAGCGTCGATCGTCGACGATCTCGAGGCTCGCCCCATCGGCGTCTTAGTGCCCCGCAGCCGAAGCGGCGTCGTCGTTCCCGTCCCCGGGAGAGGGAGCGACCCAAGTGGCGTGATCGCCGTGCTCGCGAACCGAAAGCGCGCCTACGGCGGAGGCCATGTCGAGGCGCTGACAAGCTACGCCAGCTTTCTCGGCTCGTTGCTGAACGCTCCAGCGAGGGCGCTGGGGGTCGCTGGTGAGGTGATCTCGCGTTCCGCATCGAACGCGGAGATCGGCCGCTAGCGAAGGGTTGGCGCTTAGCGACGGCTCCCGCGCATCGGATGTTTTTGGGGGAGCGCGCGAGCGGATCCGACGAAGAGACCGACGCCATCGTCGTCGTCCGCAAGCGCCGCGGGGCGAACCGACTCGATCAGCGCCATGCCGAGGACGGCGATGAGGACGGCAAGCGTTTTCAGTACTGCCACTCGCACAAGGAAACCGGTTTGCCGGGGAGGGAGACTCCCCCACTCGAGCGATCTCCTGTAGCGAGGGCGAGCCAAAGCGGCGGTGGAACTGTGACTGCGGCCGAACGCTGACCGCGTCTCGACGCGCGGCTAGCGGATCGTCGCCGAGAAGCTCGCGGCTGGTGAAGTCAGCGTTCCGTCGCTCGCGGTGACGGTGACGACGACCACGTCGCCCTTCTTCCCGTTGCCCTTTGCCGAGATGTCGTAGCGATCCGTCGGCGACGTCGTCGTTACCGTCCGCTTTACGACGCCGTTGAGACGCCACGTGTAGACATACGTCAAGGCGTCGCCATCGATGTCCTGGCCCAGGACGGTGGCAGTGATAACGGTCTTCGTGGTGGGCGTCGTCGTATTGAGCGATACAGAGACGGTCGGGGAAGAATTTACGACCGTGGCTGCGGCGGAGGCGGCAGCGCTATCGAGAGTGCCATCGCTGGTTACCAACTCGACCATCACGACGTCGCCGTGATCGCCGTTCCCGCCGACAGCGAGATCGAAGCTGTCCGACGTGTTGGGTCCCGACGACGAACGACGCACCGCGCCGTTCACGCTCCAAACGAACCGGTAGCTCAAGGCGTCGTGATCGACGTCGCTGCCAATCGCAGTCGCGGTCAAAACCGCGTTCGTGGCAGGCGCGCTGCTGGCGAGGCTTACGCCCGCGGTTGGCGCGCTGTCGCTTATAACGACCGACGCGCTCGCGTCGCTCGTCATCTGACCATCGCTCGCCGTAACGCGCACGCTGATCGTGTCGCCACGGTCGCCGTTCCCGGCGACCGAGAGATCCAGCGTCGGTGCTGTTGCTCCAGGGATCGGTGTTCCGTTCCGCGACCATTCATACAAGTACGCGACCGGATCGCCGGTGAGCGAAGAGCTGAAATCGGGGTCCATGGCGAACGCGTCCGCATTGAGCGTGTCGCCCGTGAATGCGGTCGACGGCGACACGGTAATGCTCTGGAAGACGGGGGCGTGATTGTTCAGGTCGATGGCCATGAGAGTGCTGTCCTGTGGTGGGTTCCACGCCGGGTCGCCCCGGTCGTTGTAGTTGCCGACGTACAACCGGCCATCCGGATGCATAAGCGGCAAACCGGGTCGGAACTGAGAGATTCGCATCGTCTCAGCCACCTCGAACGTCGTGTCATCGATTCCGTAGATCGCTCCGGCGCTGAACGAGCTTCCGGCCATCGCCACGTACACGCGTCCTTGCACTGGTGCGAGCGCCAGGCCGAGAGGGGATCCCTGCATCGTCGTCGTGTGGATGATCGCGAGCGTGTCCGCGTCGATGACATACAGAGTTGCGGTCGAAGCGCCGTTGGGGTCGAAGCCGGCGACGAAGACCAGATGACGCGCTTGATCAACCGCCATCGCGTAGCGAACCGTGCTTCGAAGGGCGACCTGTCCGAGCGGAGAAAGATCCTGATCATCGAAGACGAAGAGTCGCGGATCCGAATTCGACCCATCGGTCAGAAAGAGGCGGTGGCGTTGAATATCTACCGCGGCCCCGAACCAAGCACCACCGCCAGCCGGCGAGGGCATCGACAGGACAACGGTGTTGGTTGCCGTGTCGATCACCGATAGGCCGTGTCCGCCGACGAAGAGCCGCCCGGCAGCCACATCGAGCGCGGGCATCAAGCCGCCCACTCCCGAGATGCTCGCGACCTGCGCCCCGCTATCGAGGTCGAAGACGTCGGTCGACTCCTGGTTCGCCGAGTACGTCGCGTTGGATGAATAGAGCCGGCGGCTGGCAGAGTCGACGACGACGAAGTTAGACGTAAGGCTTGTCAGGATCCTGCCGACTGAGCCACTCGCCGGGTCGACGACCGAAATCAGGCCACGCGGCGGTGCGGACGGGTTGTTGATGTCGTAGACCGATGACGCGCTGTTGGCGACGTAGACCCTGCCCGTCGATGCGTCGAGAGCGAGCCCGAACGGTGCGGCGCCAACCGACCAGCTCGATGCCACGACCGCGGCACGTGTCGCGGGTGTGCCGACGAACGTAAAGGCGAGCGCGCAGACCAGGGCAAACGCGACAAGCCGACGCATGTGCGGGCAAGGCTCGCTTGACTGGCCGGTCTGGGCAATTGACCGGTAGTCCCATGACTTTCGGCTAATCCATGACCCGCTGCAGCCACCAGGCACCCGAGCGCCTGTCTCCGTAGACATCACACACCAGGCCGTCCGCGGTTCGCAGCGTCACGTAGTCGCGGGACACGCTGTCTTTCCACCAGTCGGCTTCCACACGCCAGCGGCGCATCTGCTCGACCACGGTGTGGCGATGGCCTGCGACGATCAAGGCGACGAGCTCGCCTTCGTCCCACACGAGCTTCGCGGGAAGCGGTTCGGCAAAGAGCCTCACGCGATCACCTCCACCCACTCAGTCGCGCGCTCGGGCAGGCGCGCGCCTTCGTCCGCGACCCGCGCGCGCAGCACCGCGCCCTTGCCGAGCTTCGCGCGCAGGTAGCGCGCGGTCGCGACCGCCTCTTCGGTGCGCGCGCCGTCGGGCGCGAAGAGGCCGATCTGCCGGCCGCGCGCGGCCTCGACCTCAGGCACCTCGAGCGCGCAGCCGGTCACGAGGCCGAGCTCGCTTCGTTCCTCGAGCGCCCAGCGGAGCGAGCGCAGCAGCGCGGCGGCTTCGCGGGTCGGTGGAAGCACCGTGCGCTCGATCCGAAGCGGTCCGGCATCCTCGCGGTCGAGCCGGAGCTCGAGGCGGAGCGCGGCGAAGCCATCTCGCGCGAGCGCCGCGGAGATCTCGTCCACCACGACACGCAACGCGAAGACGAGCTGCTCGCGCGAGCCGATCGCATCGTCCCATGCACGGCGCGCACGGATCCGGCGCGGTGGGGCCGAAGCACGGACCATATCGCCGTACTCGCCTCGCGCGAGCGCGTGCGCGCGCGCCACGGCGCTCCCGAACCGGTCGAAGACCGACCCGCGCGGTAGATCCGCGAACTCGCCGACGGTTCGCAGACCCAGCAACCGCAGCTCCTCATGCACCTTCACGTCGACCGGGAGCACATCGAGTGGCAGAGACACGAGGAACGCGCGGCCGTCGTCTACCGAGCGCACCTCGCCCGGCGGCGTTCGCTCCGCGACGACGCGCGCGACGAATGGCGTCGGCGCGATCCCCGCCGACGCGCGAGCGCCGACCCGCGCGCAGCGCGCCAACACGTTCCGCGCGACGCGAGCCGGCGCGCCGAGAAGCTCCTCGGTGCCGGCGAGATCACAGGCGAACGCGCACGGGTCGAGCACACCCACGCGCGGGAGCACCGCATGGAGCGTCGCGAGCAACCGGCCGTGAAGCTCCGGCGCGTCGGTCACGACGATCGCGAGCGTCACCGGATCTCTCATGTCAGACCGCGACCGTGACGAGATCGGGACGCGTGCCGAGATCGGCAAGCGCGCCATCGAGCGATGTCACACAGAAGAGCGCGCGATCGCTCGCGTGCGCGCGCCCTACCGCGAACGACCATCCCACCGTCCGATCGAACCGGCGCTCCCACGCGACGCGTTCGAAGAAGAACGTCGGGATCGCGACGCGCCGCCCAGGCTCGCCCGCGACGACGAGGAGCGCAGCCGGTGACCCGCGGACCGCAGGGAGCGCGGGGGCGATGTCATCGACTTTCGTCCCACCGAAAGCCGGGTCGCCGACATCGACGACGACAAGGCGGAATCCCTCGCTGCGGAGTGCCGCGGCCGTCGCGAGCGCGAGATGTGCCCCGCGCGCGCGCACGACGATGAGCCGCTCGAGATCAACCCTCGCGCGCTGCGCGGCGATGGGATCGAACGACGCCGTCGGATCTATCCACGCAGCCATCCCACCCTGCGCTTGCGCGGATGCTGTTGCGCGGAGGGCGAGCTGGAGTTTTCCAACGCTCGGTGGACCGATGAACGCGATGGGCTCGCCGGCGACGAGTCCGCCTCCAAGCACACGATCGAGCGACGATTTCGTCGCGATGACGAGATCGCTCCGATGGCGCTCGCTTGTATCTCCGCGCGCAAGCGCATGTACGCCAAAGCGTCCTTCGATCCGCGCGATCGCCACGGCCAGTCGGTTCTCCGCCACTGCGCTCCCCTTGATCGTTCGCGAACCGTCCGTTTGAAGCCTGTCTCTGGCCTATCCAGGCTGTTAGAACGGATGTTCTAGAACTTACCTCAGGCCGCGAGCCCTGTCAACGCTCCTCAAGTCATCAAAACGAACTTATCCATGGCCGTAATCGTGCACGCCCCCTCCCTGATGATGAACAGGGGCGCACCCGGGCGGTGTGCCGACTGCGGGTCTGACGCATACATCCAGCTCGCCGTCGGGGACTCGATGCTGTGCGCGCACTGCTACCAGGAGCGCCTCGGCGTGGCGCGGAAGGCTGTCGGACGGAAGGGCGGCGAGCGCGCGATCCCGAAGGCGGCCCCGCGCGCGACCTAGGAGATCGTCGCGGCCTTTGGCCGCGCTGTCGCGACCGCCTCACGTAGCGCGCTGACACGAAGTGCCGCGTACGCAGCGAGCAGCGTCACGAGGATGCCCCCGAGCAGGAACGCATTGTTTATCCCGACGAGCGTTCCGACCGACCCGAGGACCATCTGCCCAAGCGGCATAAACCCGATGAAGACCATCGTCTGCACGCTCATCACGCGTCCGCGTAGCGCATCGGGCGTGCGGGTCTGCATGAGGGTGTTCGCCATCCCGAGATAGACCATCACGGCGAGGCTGGTCAGCCCGACGAACACCAGCGCGCCGAGAACGGTGTGCTGCAGGCCGAAGAAGATCAGCAGAGTCCCGTGTGCGAATGCCGCGCCCACGAGCAGCGCACCGCGATGCTTCCATCCGCCGAGCGACGCGGTCAAAAGCGCCCCGACGAGCGCGCCGGCACCCGATGCGGCGAGGAGCCACGAGAGCTCGATCGCGCCGACGCCGAGCATCTGGGCCTCGGCGGGCAGAAGTTGGATGTACGGACGCGTGAAGAGCGCGGTCGCCACACTCAGCACGACGACCCAGCGCAGCACCGGATCGCCGCGGATGAATGAAAGGCCCTCCCGGATCGAGTTCAGAAGCGAGAGCCGCGGGCCGTACTCGATCACCGGCTGCGGACGCATCAGCAGGAGCGCGATGACGATCCCCAAGTACGAGACCGCGTTGATCAGCATCAGACCGCCGACCCCGAAGGGAATGATCAGGACGCCGCCGACGAGTGGACCGACGAGCGTCGCTCCATTGAACGCGGCCGAGTTCAGGCCGATCGCGCTCATGAGCTGTTTGTCGGAGACGAGGCGCGGCACCATCGCCTGACGCGTGGGCGCGTCGAATGAGAAGATGATCGAGTTCAGGGCACTGATGAGGACGATCTCGACGATGTTGATCTGATTCGTGATCGCGAGGAACGCCAGGACCGCCGCGGCCACCGCGGCGCTCGATTGCGTGACCAGCAGCAGGCGGCGGCGATCGGCGCGATCGGCGACGACGCCGCCGAAGAGACCGAAGGCGAGGCCCGGCAACGCGCGCGAGAGGCCGACCAGGCCGAGATAGAACGGTGCGAGCTGCGGGACGCCGTCCTTGATCGCGAGCTGCACGACGAGCCACCCGAGCCCGAACTGCTGCATCCACGTCCCGATGTTCGAGACGACGAGACCGACCCAGAAGAGCCGGAAATCGCGGTGCTCGAGCGCCGACCACGCGGAGGTGCGGCCGGGCTCGGCGGCGGCAGCTTCGTCGAGGCCTTCGGTCTCGAGTTCGGAGGCGAGCTCTTCTGCGGTCACGTTCGGCGAGAGTGCATGGGAGTCGAACCCACCACGGAACGTTCTACGCCCCGTCAACGGTTTTGAAGACCGAGGGACTCACCGGAGCCCCCGCACTCTCAGGTGGATTCCCGAAGAAATCCGTGATGAGTGTATCGGCGCAACGACCCGGGAAGTCCGCACCTTCTCTTTACGGGCGCCTCAACTCCTCGGCATTGAACAGCGCGCCGATCCAGTACCAGCTTCCGTCGACCTGGTCGAACACGAGCTGGACGGTGCTCGCAGGCGTGACTGGTGCAGAGCCGTACGCCGACCACGTCGACCACACCCAGAAGGGGCCCCGGATGAACGGCGCGTCGCCATTGATCGGCCTCGACTCGACCGTGACCTTGAGGCCCTTGGTGAAAGAGGAGCGAAGGCCGTCGGCCATCTTCTCCCGGCTGACGGACACGCCGCTGGACCGGTACCCGGCGGACGAGAACCAACACTCGGCAGGCATGAGCGCGCGAAGGTGATCGGCATCTGAGGCAGCAAACGCAGCGGCTACCTCATCGACCAACGTCTCGACCGCCGGAGAGAGCGCTGGCGCCGGGGTCGGCGTCGGCCGCGCGCTCGGCGTCACGAAAGTGAGCGACCGCGCGACCGAATCGAAGGTCAGGGTCGCATCGGTCGTCGGGGGTCCAGGCTCAGAGCTGGGCCTTTCGTTGAGGGTGTACATGCGTCCGCTGTTGGCAACGTAGATCCAGATCCCGCCGAAGCCGCCCGTCACGCGAATGGCCTGCCTGCCGTCGATGGTCGTCGACTCGACCTTGTCGCCGACGCTCCCGCCGCGAGACTTCGCGTAATCCGTCGGCGTCTGGGACGACGTCTCGACAGCGATAGCGATGACCCAAGACAGCGCACCGCTGCCTCCGGTGTCGCCCCCCGCGCCGAGGGCATGCTCCTCGGCGGCGGTGCGCCAAGTAAGCACGTCCTGCCCCAGGTACGAGCCTTCGCGGCTCACCCCGGACAGACACTCGCTGACGCGCCAAGGTGGCGGCAGCGTTACGGCGTACCCAAGCACCTCGTTCACATGCCGAACTGCCGGTGCCTGGGACGGTGCGGCGATCGTCGGTAGCGACGTCGGGCTGACCGCCGCCGCGCTTTGCGCCGGGGTCGTCGTTGGCGCGACCTCGAGGGAGTTGCACGCGGCTACGACGACCAGCAGCGCGACGATTGCCATGCGATGCACGCCGACAACTTTACCCGCGCTCCCCAGCCCGCAGACCGCTGCCAATCGGCTGCCTACGGGACGTACCCCGGCGGACGCGTGCGAACGGGCGCGAAAAGAAACACCGTCAACTATCGGCGCGCTTAGCGCGCGGTTCCGCGCACGTAAGACGCTAGGCGTTGAGCCGCCCCGCCGCGCGCAATACCGTAAGAGCGTCGACGGTGACCCACTCGTTCATCCGCTTGCGGCTCGTCCCGCCCCAGTTCACGTAGTCGGCGCTCGTCACCATCGCCTTTGGACTCACCGTGTAGTAGCGCTTCTCGGCCGGCCAGCCCCCGTCGGTTAGTCGTCGCGCCTCGAGCAGATCGAGCGCATCCGCGCAGCGCGCGTCGCCGATCCGTCCGACCTGCACCATCGCCTTCAGTCCGCCGAGGAAGTCGTAGTGCCAGTAGCGCGGGTAATGCAGGGCGATGAAGTCAGACGCGATGACCTTTCCGTCCGAGACGCGCTTGAAGAGCCGCCGCCGTAAAAAGACCTCGGCCGCGGCGCGGGCGGCCTTCGCGGCGGCCGGTCGCCGGTGTTTTCGCGCGTACGCCGCGAGTCCGACCATCGGAAGGAGCGTCTCCATGAAGGACGAGGTGTCGGCTTCGGGATGGCGGTCGCAATTCCACCCTCCGTCGGGCCACTGCCAATGCAGCAGCCTTTCAACGAGTCGGTGCACACGGTCGTCGGCGATGCCGAGCGTCAGAAGGGAGTAGAGCGCGTTGCCTTGCTGCGACGCGCAGCGGCGATATCGCCCGCGCATCAGCGGGACGCCCCGACCGCGGTACGCCTCGGCTTCGGTCCGTGCGGCGAACTCGTGGAAATAGCCCGGGCCGAGCCAGAGCTCGAGGACGCGGTCACGAAGCGGATAAATGCTTTCGTCGCCTTCGGGATAACCGAGGTCGGCGAGGCTTGCGAGGACCCAGTGAAGGCCCTGCCATTTGTAGTAAACCTGCCGCCTTGTGCCGGGCCGCCCGAGCTGGTCGCGCCGGGAAAGAAGCGCGCGGACTGTTGGTGACCTCCGGATCTCCTCGCGGAGCAACCGTATGGACTTCGAATCGGAATTCTCGCCGAGCACGTGGATGCGGGTCTTCCAGCGGATCGATGGGTCCGCCGACGCGAGCAGCGCGGGGATCGGAGCCGCCGCCGATCGTTTCACCGTGCGCCCACCCTACGAGTTTCCCC
>DASPWX010000012.1:0-15097 GCA_035637615.1 Bathyarchaeia archaeon
ATTCCGACGGTTCCATTGGCGGTGACGACACCTGACGCGTCGCGGTGGGTCGTCGGCTCGCAGGCCGTCGCCGACGGTGACGGCAAGGTCGGCGCACTCGGGTTCGAGGCTCCGAGAGAGGATCCGCAGGCGGTCACAAGCACCATGAGTACGAGCGCGGCTCGCATGCCTCCACTACACCCCGGACAGGGACTGGTTCCTCGTGGCTAGGCCCCGGCCGGTCGCTCCGCGGCATCGACCTTCCGGGCCAGGTCGAGGTCCGCGTCGGTCAGGCCGTGGGCGATGTGGGTCGTTAGGACGATCCGGACGGTCTTGTACGCCTCCAGGTGGATGTCCGGGTGGTGGTTCGCCGCATTGGCGGCATCGGCGACCCGGTTGACGAACGCCACGGCTCCCTTGAAGCCCTTGAACGTGTAGGTCTTGGCGAGGCTGTCGCCCGCCCGCGTCCAGCCAGTGCCGGACGAAAGTAGGGAAGCGAGCGCGGCCTCATCGAGTCGTGTCTCGTTTTCGGGGGCTGGCACGGTTTCGAGCCTATCCTGTACGCGTTTCGTACGCGGCGCGTGAACCTGCGTTATCCTGACCACACCAAAACTTTGTGAACCAACGTGGCTGGTGGAGCGCCCCGTTCCGCCGGTCACTTACGCGAAAACGGGGGCGAGCGCACTCATACGAGCGACCGTCCCCGCACACGCGGCACGGAAAGGATCGCCGACATGCCCGACATCGTCGTCGTGGGCCTTGTGGCCCTCGTCGCGGCTATCGTCGGCTTCGGGATCGCCCTTCTCCTACGGCGTTCGTTCGCACTTGCGAGCGAAACGACCGCACGGGCGAATGCTGATCGCCTGCTCGCCGAGGCGCGGGCCAGGCAGAACCAGATCATCCTCGAGGCCAAGGACGAAGCCCTCAAAGTCGCCAAGACCGCCGAGCTCGAAAACCGCGAGCGCCGAGCGGAGCTCCAGCGTTACGAGGGCCGGCTCGACAAGAAGGACGAGCAGCTCGATCAGAAGATCAGCCAGGTCGACGAGCGCGACCGGCGCCTAGGTCAGAAAGAGCAGGACCTCGAGGCCGAGCGGGGGAAAATCGCACAGCTGCAGGACGAGCAGCGCACCGAGCTGGCTCGGGTCGCTTCCCTGACCATGGAGGAGGCACGCGGGCTTCTCCTCGACCGGGTCGAGGAAGAGATGCGCGACATCACCGGCCGTAAGGTCCGCGAGCTCGAGATCGAGGCCCGAGAGCGGGCGGACGAGCGGGCCCGCGACATCATCACGATGGCGCTCCAGCGCTACGCCGCGGAGCACACAGCCGAGCACAGCGTGACCGTCGTGGCTCTCCCGAGCGACGACATGAAGGGCCGCATCATCGGTCGCGAGGGCCGGAACATCCGGACCCTCGAGACGCTGACGGGCGTCGATCTCATCATCGACGACACCCCCGAGGCCGTCGTGGTCTCGGGCTTCGACCCCATCCGCCGCGAGGTCGCCAAACGCGCTCTCGAGCGGCTCCTCGTCGACGGTCGCATCCATCCCGCGCGGATCGAGGAGATGGTCGGCAAGGCCCGCACCGAGATCGACCAGGTCATGAAAGAAGCGGCCGAGGCTGCTCTCTACGAGGTCGGCATCGGCGGGCTCAACCCCGACCTCGTCAAGCTCCTCGGACGTCTCCACTTCCGCACGTCGTATGGACAGAACGTGCTCCGCCACTCGATCGAGGTCGCGCACGTCGCCGGAATGCTCGCGTCGGAGACGGGGTACGACCCGCAAACGATGAAGCGCGCCGGTCTTCTGCACGATATCGGCAAGGCGATCGACCACGAGGTCGAAGGCCCGCACACCGTGATCGGCGGCGAGCTCCTCAAGCGCTACGGCTTTCCGCAGGCGGTCATCGACGGAGTGGTCGGTCATCACGGCGACGTGGAGCCGGTGACCATGGTCGGCACGCTCATCTCCGCGGCTGATGCCATCAGCGCGGCGCGGCCCGGCGCACGAAGCGAGATCGTCTCGAACTACATCCAGCGACTGCAGGAGCTCGAGAGCGTGGCGAACAGCTTCCCCGGCGTCGAGAAATCGTTCGCGATCCAGGCGGGCCGCGAGGTCCGCGTCGTGGTCAAGCCCGAACAGCTCGACGACCTTCAGACGGCGCGGCTTTCTCGCGATATCGCCCAGAAGATCCAGGACACGCTGCAGTACCCCGGTCAGGTCAAGGTCACGGTCATCCGCGAGACTCGCGCCGTGGAGTACGCGAAGTGACCGAAACGCTCCACCATGGAAACCCGCCCGCCTAGACCACACCGTCACAATCGACACGACCAATGAGACTGCCGCGGTGTATCGCCGCATGCGCGCTTCTGGCTGCGGCGTGCGCACCGGTCGGTGCCCAGCGACTTCCCCACGCGTCGGGGGAGCTGAGCGCGCCGGCGAGCGCGTCGCCTTCTCCGATCGCCGTTATGACCTCGACATACGGCTCCTTTCAGATCAAGACGCAGCCACTCGATAGCTGCGAGCTCGCGATCAAGGTCGACGCGGGCAGCCTCGGTGACGGGCCGCCGAAGACGCTCAGTGCGAGGGCCGACCTGAACGGGATCGTCCAATGGACCTACGCGACGCCGCTCATCCCGGCGGGCCACGGCCGGCACGACGTCGCCTGCTCGGGCGAGCGAGGGAAGAGCGACTTCTCGGCGGAATTCGCGGTCGCGCTCAAGAGCCTCGACGCGAAGGGCTTCACGACGCGTATCGAGGCGGTCGATCCGATCGGGGGACTCTCGGGTGTGAGCACGCGCCTCGACCCAAGCCTTGTGCCGGCGCGGGATGCCGACATCGCCCGGATGACCGCAACTCTCCAGAACGAGTGGAAGCTCGCGACCCGCGGACTGGGCGCGTTGACCCTCGTGCCGTCATCGGCCGACATCGTCGTGTACGTCGTTCCCGGAAAGGGGACGTCTGTGCACCTGCGTGCCGCGGACGGAAGCCAGCGCGTGCTGGTGTACGCGGTCGACGAGTTCGGCACCGTCTCCGCCGAGAACGCGGTCGCGGTCGCGCTGCATGAGCTCGGGCACATCTGGTGCTGTTTCGGCGCAGGCGCCGGTGCCGACGGCCATTGGCTTGAGAAGATTCCCGACCCGCTCCTTCAGGGCGTCGACCAGTACGGTCTCATGACACATCCGGTGACGTGCCTCGTTGCCCGAAGTGTGGAGAGCTGCCCGAACCGGTTCTCCGAGCGCGAACTGCGGACGATGGGCTTCACCCAGATCCCGGTGCCGCCGGCCGACCCGTGCGTGACGCAGCGCGACGTGCTCGGTGCGCGGCTTGCCACGCAGGGCGTGACGGTGGATGCGGCGAAGGCACAGGCGGCGGTCGTCAAGGCGAAGATCGACGCGATCGTCGCGCAGTACCCGTCTCTGCAGCTGCCGCCGGACGTCTACAACATCTACATCGGGCTCGTCGATCAGTACAACTCGATCGCGAACGACGTCGATCGAAAGGTCGCCGCGTACAACGCGACCGTCGATCAGCTGAACGCGCTCCCTTGCTGACCTCGGCGTGAGGATCCTTTTCGTCGGCGATGTCGTCGGAAAGCCCGGCCGCCAGGCCGTCGCCGCGCTGGCCCCGGCGATCCGGCGCGAACGAAGCGTCGACCTCGTGATAGTGAACGGCGAGAACGCCGCCGGCGGCGCGGGACTCACGGGTGAGATCGCGCGCGAGATTCACGAAGCGGGCGCCGACGTCATCACCAACGGGAACCACGTCTGGGACCAGCGGAGCTTCCTGAAGGAGATCGACGCGCTCGACTACTGCATTCGTCCGCTGAACTTGCCGCCGGGCAATCCGGGCACCGGCTGGGTCATTCGCGACGGCGTGCTCGTCGT
Source organism: Bathyarchaeia archaeon (assembly GCA_035637615.1). GTDB lineage: Bacteria > Chloroflexota > Limnocylindria > P2-11E > P2-11E > 3-1-20CM-2-70-9. Next base: position 3,863 of record DASPWX010000012.1, read on the forward strand.
AAACGCCCTCGGGCGAGTCTTCATGGCGCAGCAGGACGATCCCTTCCGCGCGATCGACACGCTCCTCGACGAGCTCGGCGAGCGCGCTCCACGCATCCGGATCCTCGACTGGCACGCCGAGGCCACGAGCGAGAAGCTTGCGATGGGGTGGCACCTCGACGGGCGGTTCTCCGCCGTCCTCGGGAGCCACACACACGTCCCCACCGCGGATGCGCGGATCCTCCCACGGGGCACGGCGCTCGTGGCTGACACGGGGATGGTCGGGCCGCGCGACTCGGTGCTCGGGATCGAGCCGTCGATCATCGTCTCCCGTTTCCTCGATCACCTTCCGCGGCGCTTCGAGGTCGCGTCCGGAGTCGTCCAGTTCAACAGCGTCGTCGTCGAGATCGACGGCGAGACCGGGCGCGCGCGCTCGATCGAGCGGCTGGATCGGGAGTGGATGCCGTAGCGGCGGGCTACGAGATCGACCTCCACACGCACTCGCTGCGATCGGATGGCGCGCTCTCGCCGGCGGATCTGGTGAAGCGCGCCGCCGCTCGCGGCGTGAAGATCCAGGCGCTCTCTGATCACGACACGCTCGCGGGTGTTGCCGAGGCCGCCGCAACGGGCGCCGAGCTCGGCGTACGGATCATCCCGGCGACGGAGCTGAACACCGAATCCGAGTGGGGCGACGCGCACGTGCTCGGCTACTTCATCGATCCCCAGGACGCAGCCCTCGAGGCGCGTTTCCGCTGGCTGCGCGAGAACCGGGGACGGCGCATCGAGCTCATGGTCGAAAGGCTGAACGCGCTCGGGTATGCGCTCGATCTCGCCCGCGTGCTGGAGATCGCGCAGGGCGGCGCGCTCGGACGCCCGCATCTCGCGCAGGCGCTTTTCGAGAAGGGATACGTCTCGAGCTATGACGAGGCGTTCGACACACTGCTCGCGAAGGACTCTCCGGCGTATGTGGCGCGCGTGGGGCTCAGCCCGGTCGAGGCCGTGACGCTTGTGCGACACCACGGTGGCGTGCCCTCGCTCGCACATCCCGGGACCGTCGTCGGGCTCGAGGAGCTGCTACCGAAGCTGGTGGCCGTCGGTCTCGCGGGGATCGAGGCGTACTACGGCGAGCACACACCCGCGATGACCGCGCGCTGTCTCAATCTGGCGCGCGCGCTCGATCTCGTGCCCACCGGCGGCAGCGACTTCCATGGCCGGGGCGAGCACGGTACCAACCTCGGTGGCGTGTTCGTGCCACCGGAGACCATCGAACGTCTGGAATCACGCCGAGGTCGCACCTAGGGATAAGATTCCGCGGGAGAGAAGGGGGTCTCGGGTGGCAGGGGCGCTCCGTCCGGTCGTCCTCCTGATGCTGTTCGCGTCGGTCCTCTTCGTCGTCGACGGATTCCTCGACGGCGTGTACCCGGGGGGCCCGGCGTGGTTTACCGGCAAGTACGACAACCTCGCCGAGATCGCCTACGTGTTCGCGATCCTCAACACCGTCGTCGCGATCATGGTGGCCCGCGGGAGCGAGCGCAGTCTTCAGTCGCGGATCGGGCTCTCCGTCTTCTTCTTGATCGAGCGTCCGGTCACCGCCTTCGCTCTCGGGCCGAAGCCGGTCGAATCGATCATCACGCACTTCGCGACGGCGGGCGTCGAGCTCCTGATCCTCGTCACCGCGCTTCGCGTCTGGCGTCTCGGGAATGCGGCGCCCGATGTCGACACGCTCTTCTCGCTCGAAGGCTCGACCCCGACCAGCCCCAGGCCCGAACAGGACGCGGACGCGACGCTGCGGCGTACCGGCGCCGTTGCGTCCCGGAACGGATGGCTCATCGGCGGGGTCACGGTGGCGCTCGCGCTCGCGCTCGTCGCCGACGGCCTTTACGAGGGCTACGTGCCAGGGGGGAAGGCGTGGACGACATCGAGCGATGGCTCCGGATGGATCGTCTATGTCTTCGCCGCGGTCGCGCTCGCGGTCGCCGCGCGCGCGATCCACGGCGCGCGAGTCGCTCTCCGGGCGCTGATTGTCATCGCACTCATCCTGTTCATCGAGCGGTCCTTCACGCCGTTCTCGATGCGCGAGCAAGATCCCATCGTGCTTGCCCTGCATGCCGTCGGCGCGTTCGTCAGCCTCGCCGTCGCGCTCGTGACGGCGAGCGTGATCCGGGGTGGGCCAACGCGGCGCCGAGCGTCCGTCCCGAAACTGGAGGCCGCATAGTTCTCGGGTGACCCTTACTGTTCGAAGCGCGACGGAGCGCCTCGTCGAGCACGTTGGCGCGGTCGTAATCGGGAAGCGCGAGGTGACCGAGCAGCTGCTCGGCGCTCTTCTGGTGGAAGGCCACGTCCTCCTCGACGACGTGCCCGGAGTGGGGAAGACCACGCTCGCGCGCTCGGTCGCACGCTCGCTCGACCTGAGCTTCCGGCGCATCCAGTGCACGCCCGATCTCGTGCCGAGCGACATCACGGGCGTCTCGATCTACGACCAGCGCGCCAGCGCGTTCGAGTACCGGCCGGGCCCGCTCGCGGCGAACGTCGTCCTGGTCGACGAGATCAACCGAGCGACTCCGCGTGCGCAATCGGCGCTGCTCGAGGCGATGCAGGAGCGCCAGGTCACCGTGGACGAGACGACGCATCCACTCCCGGATCCGTTCCTCGTCATCGCGACGCAGAACCCGGTCGAGCTCGAGGGCACGTTCCCGCTGCCGGAGGCGCAGCTCGACCGATTCCTGTTCCTCTTGAACATTGGCTACCCCGACGCCGACGACGAAGACACAATTTTGAGGATCCACGGCCCCGCGAACCTCGGGGCGGACACGTTGAGTCCGATCCTCTCCCCGGCCGAGATCACGGCCCTGCGGGACGAGGTGCGCGCCGTGCGCGTCGGCGATGCTGTCCGCCGCTACGCGGTCGAGATCGTCCGCGGCACTCGGCGGATCGACGGGGTCGACCTCGGCGCGAGCCCGCGGGCCGCGCTCGCGTTGTATCGCGCCGCGCAGGCGCACGCCGCGATTCGCGGGCGGGCGTACGTCCTGCCGGATGATGTGAAGGCCCAGGCGGTCGCCGTGCTCCGCCATCGCCTGTTCCTGAATGCGGACGCCCAGATGCGTGGCCGAACGACGAGCGCGATCGTCGCCGAGGTGCTCGCGCGAACACCGGTGCCCGCGGAGGACGTTGCCGCGACCGCCGGCTGATCGATGGAAACCCATCCGCTCGACGCGCGTACCGGTCGCTTTCCCTGGCAGGTGGTCGTGGTCTGCATCGCCGCCGCCGCCATCAGCCGCGCACCGGCGCTGATCGTTCTCGCCGTCGGCTCGCTCATCACATGGATCGTGGTCGAGATCACCGGTCGCCTCGCACTCGCGGCGATCGACGCGCGCGTGACCCTCCTTCCCGACCGGATCGTTGCCGGCGAGCTTCCCATCGCGACGGTCGAGATCGTCAACCGCAAGCCGCTGCCGCTGCCGTGGCTCGACGCGCGTCTCTTCCTTGCCGAAGGCGTCGAGCCACCGAACCCGGCGCCCGGGAGCCCGCGCGGCTGGATCGATTTCGGGTTCCCCATGCGCGGCCGCGAGCGCGTCGTGGTCCGTCTCCCCGTCCGCGTCCCGGCACGCGGCGCGTACGCGATCGGGCCACTGCGCCTGCGAGCAGGCGACTGGCTCGGATTCACGCAGACCGAGCGCACCGTCTCCCTCGCGCCGGAGATCATTGCGTACCCGACGGCGCTCGCGGTCCGCGACCGCGCGCTCGCATCGCTGCGACCACTCGCCGAGACCGCCACGCGCCGCGGCCTCGTTCCGGACCCCCTCCGGTTTCGTGGCGTGCGGCCGCACCGTCGCGGCGACGCGAGAAAGGAAATTCACTGGAAGGCGTCGGCGCGTCTCAGCGAGCTGCAGACGAAGCTCTACGAGCCCGCGACGAGCCTCGACTCGATCTTCCTCGTGAACGTCGCGTCGTACGAGCAGTACTGGATCCAGGCGGATCCCGAGGCTGCCGAGCTCGTCGTCTCGGCGGCCGCGGAGCTGATACGTCTTGCCGCGGCGGCGGGACGGCAGGTCGGTCTGGTGACGAACGGCATCGACAACCTCACCCACGAGCGGCCTCGATCTGCGCTTGGGCGCGGACCCCGGTCACTCACGCGCAGCCTCGAGATCCTCGCGCGTCTTGGCCCATACGCCGTCGGCGCGCCCGAGACGGTCTTCCTCCGCGAGCGGGGTCGCCTGCCGTGGGGCGCGACGCTCATCGTCGTCACGCCGCGCCTTGGCCATGGCCTCGCCAACGCCGCGGTCGCGCTTCGGCGCGCACACCATCGCGTGCTCATCGTCTCCGCGGCCGAAATAGACGCCGCGCTCGGCGCGCACCTTTACGCGCAGGGCGTGTCATGCGACGTCCTCAGCCCGCGGGAGCGAAGTGCGGCGGTCTAGCTCGCGCGCGCTCGCGGCCCTCTTCGTGGCGCGCGCGCTGATGGAGGCCATCGCGTTCGCATGCCTGCTCGCGCTCGTGAACACGAGCGGCGGCCTCGAGCCGCTCGCTCTCATACCGACGACGCTGGCGTTCCTCGGCGCGACACTCGTGCTGGTCGCGGCGCTGCGCGAGACCGGTTCGGAGGCCCGCGGCGCCACGGTCGTCGGAGCGACGCTGGGCGCAGGGTTGATCGTCGCCGTGCTTCTGCCGACACATTCACTCGACGCGGTCTCTTGGGGCGGCCGCATCATCCTGTTCCTCATCGTCGCCGAGGTCTATCTCTGGCGGGTCGTGTCGCTGGCCCGCGGCGCGGTGCGGTGGACCGACGCGCGGAACGCCGTGCCCTTCGGCGCGCTTACGCTCGCGGTCGTCGCGGTCGCGCCCATCCGCATGGACAGCGCGCCGCTCGTGCCGCTCGCGCTCGTCTTCATCGCGGCGTCGGCCGTCGCGCTCTCGGTCGCGCGATCGGCGGAGGAGCTCTCGCTCACGACCGGCACGTCGGGGCCGGCTCGGCTGTCTTCCGCGAACTCGGTCGTCTTTGCCCTCGGCATCGGAGCGCTCATCGCCGCGCTCGCGGCACCGGCCCTCGAGCAGATCCTCAGCGATCTCGGGCAAAGCCTCGCTCCGGCGTTCGACGAGATCATCTTCACGCTGCTTCTCCCGCTCGGATATCTCGCAGCCCTCGTCTACGCGATCCTCGAGCCGCTGCTCCGCCGCTGGAGCTTCTTCGGGTCGCCGGCCCCCCGGGCTGTCCCGAACGACGACCCGGCGCTGCTGCGCGAGATCGAGCGGACCCGGCCGCTCGTCGTCGGCGGCTTTGAGATCGTCATCGTGATCGTGGTCATCCTGGTCGCGCTCGTACTCTTCGAACGGGCCGTGCGCGAGCGGCGCCTTACGCTCCCAGAAGGCGCGCAGCTCGAGCGCGCGGCCGCGTCGGGCCTCACCCTGGGCGCGACACTGCGTTCGCTCTTCCCGCGACGCTCGGCTCGCCGGCGCGCGCCGCACGACGACGGGACACCCGCCGCGGCCCTGCGCCTCGTTTACTGGCGCCTCCTCGCGCTGGCGGACCGAGCCGGTCAGGGCTGGCGTGCCGCAGCCGAAACCCCCTCCGAGCATCAGATACGGATCGCTGCCGCGGATCCGCGATGGGCAGCGGCGTCGCCGATCGTCGCCGCCTTCGAGGATCTTCGGTACGGCGAGCTCGTACCGGATCAGGCGACGGTCGCTCGGGCTCGCGACGCGCTCCGCGCGGTGGAGGCGGCGGTACGGACGTGATCGCCATCGTCGGACCGACCGCGTCCGGCAAGACCGCGCTTGCCATACGCGTCGCCGAACGCGTCGGCGGGGAGATCGTCTCCGCCGATTCGCGTCAGATCTATCGCGGAATGGACATCGGGACGGCGAAACCGAGCGCGGATGAGCGCGCGCGCATCCGTCATCACCTCGTCGACGTTGTCGATCCCGGCGAGCGCTACGACGTGCTTCGGTACCAGCGCGACGCCAGCGCGGCACTCGCCGACGTCCGGGCGCGAGGCCGCGTGGCGCTCGTCGTCGGCGGCACCGGCCTCTACGTGCGCGCCTTGCTCGATGGCCTCGATCTCGCGTCGCTGCCGCATGATCCCGAGCTTCGCGCGCGGCTCGAGGCAGACGACCCGGCGACGCTCCACGACCGTCTCCGCGCGCTGGATCCCGAGGCGGCATCACGCGTCGATCCGCGGAACCGCCGGCGTCTGGTTCGCTATCTGGAGGTCGCAACGATCGCGGGCGGCCCGCTCCCGCGTCGCCGCGGAGCTTCGGTCGCCGCCCTCCGCATCGGACTGCGGCCGCCGCGTGACGTCCTCGTCGCCGCGATCGAGCGCCGCGTTCGCGAGATGGTCGCGGGCGGCGTGCTCGACGAGGCACGCGCGCTCATGGCACGCGGTGTCGATCCGCGCCTTCCCAGCATGAGCGCGCACGGCTACGTTCACTGGGCGGCTCACTTAAGGGGCGAGATCGATCTCGAGACAGCGAATCTACTTACGGCCCGCGATGTGCGCGCTTACTCTCGACGCCAGATGACCTGGTTTCGCCGCGATCCAGCGATCCGCTGGTTCGACCCGACCGCGGCCGATCCGCTCCCGGCGATCGTCGAGGCCGCCGCATGAACTTCACGAAGATGCAAGGCTGCGGGAACGATTTCGTGATCGTCGACGGACCGGCCGAGCTGACCGCCGCACGTGTGCGCGACCTCTGCGATCGCCGGCGCGGGATCGGTGCCGATGGCGTGCTCGTCGTCGGCGCGGAGCGTGACCGCTGCTGGCCCGTGGCCATTCATAACGCGGACGGTTCGCTTGGAGAGTCCTGCGGGAACGGAGCGCGCTGCGTCGCGCGGTATCTCCTCGACCGTCACGGCGGTGATGAGCTCGAGCTTTCATTCCTCGGCGGCGACGTGAAGGCACGCCGCGATGCGGCGGGCATCGCGATCGCGTTCGCGCCGCCTCGCTCACCTCAATCCATCGCCGTCGACGGCATGCGGGCGTATCGCGTGAGTCTCGGAAATCCACACGTCGTGCTGTTCGTCGCCGACCCGGCGACCGCGGATCTGCCCGCGCTGGCGGCCAGCGCTCGTCAGGCGGCGGGCCATGCGAACGTGGAGATCGCGCGCGTCGTCGCGCCGGACCTCATCCTGCTGCGTGTCGACGAGCGTGGCGTGGGTGAGACCCTCGCGTGCGGTACCGGTGCATTAGGCGCAGTTGCGGTCGCCGTGGCGCTTGGCGAGGTAGACGCGCTGGAGGTTCGCGTTCGCCTTCCGGGAGGAACGCTTCTCGTTCGACCAGGACCGGATCGCTATGAGCTAGCGGGGCCTGCGGAGTACGTGTTCCGGGGCGAGCTCGCCTCGTGACGAATCCAATCTCGGTCGCATACACCGTAGAGAACCCATGCGATGACTGACATCTATCGACCCGATGAGTGGCATGACTACTTCATCACCGTTGGCGGGGCAGCCGCGGCCTTGACCGGCTTGGTGTTTGTCGCGATGTCGCTCAACCCGAGCCTCATCGCGCGAGACCCAACGCACCGCCGTCGGGCGGTCGGCACGCTCGCCGGGTTCACTGCCATCTTCATGATCTGCGGTCTTGGGGTGATGGGCGGTCAGGATCATCAAGCGGTAGGACTGGAGTGGCTCATCGTCTCGGCCGCGGCCGGGATCGTCTACGTCTACGGCTATGTTCAGGCCATTCGCCTCGGTGGAAGCTCCGTGGGGCTCCAAACTCCTCGACTGATCGGCGGCACCGCGCTTCATCTCGTCGAAATCGCCGGTGCTGCCTTGCTATTCGGCGGATACGTCGCTGGTTTGTATCTGGCGGCGATTTCGATGATCGGCCTGCTTGCCTTCATGATCTCTGGAGCCTGGCTGCTCATCATGGGTGTTCGAACAACGGCCGAGAGCAGAAATGACTAGGAGAGCCCTCGGTGCGCTCGCGTGCGGCACCGGCGCCTGCGCGACGGTGGCTGCCGCGATGTCGGAGCAGCAGATGGCCGAGCGCGTCACGGCGCGCGTTCCGGGCGGCGATCTGTTCGTGCGCGCGGGGCCGCGCGCGTTCGAGCTCGCGGGTGCCGCCGAGTATGTCTTCGAGGGGTCGATGCCGTGATCGAGACCGAGACTCCGCCGGAGCGCGCGTATCTGGTGGGCGTTGAGATCCCGCGCTCCCGCCTCGATGGCGACGATTCTCTCGATGAGCTTGCGACCCTCGTCGAAGCAGCCGGCGGGATCGTCGCGGGGCGCTCGTTGCAGGCTCGGCGGACGCGCGACCCGAATTCGTACGTGGGCAAGGGCAAGGCCGGTGAGATCGGCCGCGAGGTGTCACGTCTGCGCGCCGACATCGTGATCTGCGATGACGAGCTCAAGCCGTCGCAGCAGCGCACGCTCGAGGAGATCACCGGAGTTGCCGTCGTCGACCGCTCCGCGGTGATCCTCGACATCTTCGCGCGGCACGCGCGATCGCGCGAGGGTCGTATCCAGGTGGAGCTCGCGCAGCTCGAATACCGGCTGCCGCGCCTCACCGGGCGCGGCAAGGAGATGTCGCGACTCGGCGGCGGCATCGGCACGCGCGGCCCCGGCGAATCGAAGCTCGAGAGCGACCGGCAGATCATCCGCAAGCGCATCCAGGACCTCCGCAAGCAGCTCGACGAAGTTGCCCGGCAGCGCGAGCGGGCGCGCGGCTCACGCACGACTGAAGGGCTTTTTCTCGCGGCGATCGTCGGCTACACGAATGCCGGGAAGTCGACGCTCATGAACGCGCTTGCCGGCTCCGACGTTCTCGTCGCGGACCAGCCGTTCGCGACGCTCGACCCGACGACGCGCCGCGCGGCGTTCCCCGGCGGCGCGACGATCCTCCTTTCGGACACGGTTGGATTCGTGAACAAGCTGCCGCCGACCCTCGTCGCGGCGTTCCGCGCCACGCTGGAGGAGCTCGCCGACGCCGACCTCCTGGTGCACGTCGCCGACGTGACGCATCCCAACCTGCACGAGCACATGCGCGTCGTCGACGAGACGCTCGCGTCCCTGAAGCTCGAGCACCGCCCCCGTCTCCTCGTCTTCAACCAGACCGATCGCCTGCGCGGAGAGGAGGGCGCCGGGCTGCGCGAAGCGCTCGCGGCGGAGTTCCCGGCTGCCGTCTTCGTGTCCGCGCTGAACGGCGACGGCCTCGAATCGTTACGCGGCCGGCTCGCCGACGCGGCAGCCGCGGGGTGGAAGCGCGTGAAGAAGACGCTGCCATACCACGCCGGAGCGCTCGTGCAGCAGATCCGTACGCGCGGTTCCCTGAAGAGCGTCGACTACGAAGAGGCCGGCATCCGCATCGAAGCCGACGTCCCGCCCGAGCTCGCCGCCGAAATCGAGACCGCGATCCGACGCCGCTAGAGCCGGGTAGCCAACCAAGCCCGGCGGATCAAGTCCGCATCGAGCGGATTCCTGACACCGCCGCGCGACCTGTCAGGACCACGTCCACATCAAGCATGGACGGCACTGAGGGGAGTGCCGATGCGATTTTCACCCGCCGTGGCCGCAGGCGTGCTTGCGGTCGCGGGCTTGCTTGGTTCATTCGGACCGCTGGTGGCCGATGCCGCGAGTCTGGACGCCGCCGAGCAAGATCTCGTCTCGCGGATCAACTCCTTCCGCACATCTCGCGGACTTCCGACGCTTGCTGTCTCCGACACGCTCACCGCGGCGGCGAAGTGGATGTCCTCCGACATGGGCGCTCGCAACTACTTCGCCCACACCTCGCTGGACGGCCGCTCTCCGACGCAGCGCATGTACGACGCGGGATATCCCGCATTTGGTACATGGACCGGAGAAGATCTTGCCGCGGGATATACGACCACAGCGGACGTGCTGAATGGCTGGATCAACAGTCCCGCGCACTACGCGGTCCTCGTGAACCCGCAGTACCACGCGATCGGCGTCGGTCGGGCGTACACGACAGGATCGACCTACGGCTGGTATTGGACCGCTGACTTCGGCGGCGTCGTCGATGTCGGTCGAGCGGCACCTGTCCCGCGAGCGATGGTCACCACCGCGACGGCACAGGCGGGTTTCGTAGCACCCGCGCAGGTCGCGCTGCCACCGGACTCGGGGTATCACGCCGCCTGGGCCGGCCAGAGTGCTGACCCGGTCCTCGCGGCCGGTGAGATGACGAGGCTCGTTGTCGCTCTCACGAACACCGGATCACGCGGCTGGTACAGAGGGCTCGCCGACCAGCAGGCGAACCTCGGCACGAACGAACCGCGGGATGTCGATCGCCTCGAGCTCGCCGGGGACTGGCTGTCTGCGAATCGCCTCGCCTCGACGACGACCGACTACGTCGGTCCAGGCGAGGTCGGTTGGTTCGAGTTCACGCTTCGGGCGCCCGCGACCGCCGGCGAATATCGCCTGGGTCTCCGCGGGGTCGTGGATGGCTCCGCGTGGCTCGAGGACAGCGGGATCTTCTTCACGATCCACGTTCGTCCGTCACTCCCGGCGAGCGGCAGCCTCAGCTTCGTCCGGCGATGATCGGGAGGTCGGGTTCGTTTCCCCATTCCTCCCATGACCCGTCGTAGGTGCGCACCTCATCGTGGCCGAGTGCTGTGAGCACGAGGTGGGTGAACGCTGCTCGCACGCCGGCCTGGCAGTACGTGACAGTGCTCGTCTCAGGTCCGAACCCGGCGTTCGTGTAGAACTCTTCGAGCTCGTCGGCGTCGCGTAGCGTCCAATCCTCTTTGAGTGCGTCCTTCCAGAGGATGTTGACCGCGCCCGGGATGTGGCCGCCACGGGCCGCGCGCTTCTCGGCGCCGGTGAACTCAGCATCGCGGCGCACGTCGAGGAGCCAGGGGTCGCCGGAGCGGACCGCCGCCAGGACATCCTGCTTCGATGCGACGACACCATCGCGTGGTCGAGATGTGAAGACGGCGGGTTTCTCGATGGCTCGGGTCCCGGTCTCCAGTGGCCGACCCTCGGCGATCCATTTCTGGATCCCGCCTTCCATCACGGCCATCCGGTCGTGGCCGAACCGACGGAGAGCGAGCCACAGCCGAGCGGCGTGGTGGCCGCCCTCCGCGTCGTACCCAACGACCATGGTCTCGTCGCCGATCCCGAGCCGACCCATCGCGAGCGCGAAATCCTCCGCGCTCGGGAGCATCCAGCGCGGATGCCCCGACGGGGGCGTGGGAGCCGTGAAATCCGCGGCCCAGTTCACGTAGACCGCTCCCGGCACGTGGCCGTCGATGTAACGGGGGCGCATGTCCTCGTCGAAGCTGAAGCGGCAATCGACGATGCGGACG
>DASPWX010000013.1:0-27573 GCA_035637615.1 Bathyarchaeia archaeon
AGCCCGCGAGGATCGGTCGGCGATAGGTCATTTGTCGCGATTCCCTGTTCGACGGCGATCGCGGCGAATGTCCCGTGTGCCGCCGAGAGCACGCCATAGCCAACGCCGAGCGCCGTGAGCCACCAGCGAGCGTCACCGCCGACTCGCGCCGCCGCGGACGTTGTCGCGATGGTCGCGGAGAGCCCGGCGCCCGCGATAAGCGCCCACGCGAGCGCGGCCGCCTGCGTGTTCTCCGGATGATTCCGAACGAAGCCGAGAAACACGACCGCATAGACCAATGAGAACGCCGCGATGAGATATGCCTGGAATCCCGCTCGCCGCGAGAAGGCTCGGTCGATCGGCATCGGCGGCATCCTAAGCGCTGCGGGTCCTGTCCCGGGGTCGGGGTCGCGCGCTCGCCTACCGGTCCGCTCCCCACCACTTTGGGACCGCTCACCTCTGACGCGGCCGGTCAGCGGCTCGCGCGCAACCCGCTCCCCCGTGCCACCCGCAGCGCTCGCCGGCCGGTGCCATCTCCTCGCTCAGATTTCGCGCGAGCGGAAGCTCCAGATCGCCAGAGCGAGCATCGCGGCGATCCAGGCGACAGCCCAGATCACATACGCGGCGGGCGGCGGCTCGGCGGAGAAGAATGGATTCGCGGCCACGGCAGGCCCGAGCTGTGACTGAGCGGTGATGACGATGGAGGGCTCGAGGCTCCAAACGGCTCCGCGCCAGAGCCCGTCGGTGGGCAGGATGAGCTTCGTCGCCGTGCCGACATGGGTGACGGTCGCGTTGTTGAACGCGGCTCCCACGCCGCCGACGATCCCGCCCATCCAGGCGATGCCGAAGAGGATCGCGGCGATGACTCCTCCGACCATTCCCGCAAGTCGTGTCGAGAGCATGAGCGAGAACGTGAGGATCACGACTCCCTCACCGAGCACGAAGCCCAGGAACTCGAACGGATGCGGCGGTTGGTAGCCGCTCACGGCTTGCACGGCGACGAGCTCGACCACAGCCGCTGCGAGGCCGTATGCGACGACGACCGCGATGAGTCCGAGCCATTTCCCGAGGACGTATTCGGCTCGCGCGATCGGCCGCGCCAGGATCGCGAGCGCGATCCCCGACTCGAGCTCGCCCGATATCGCCGGCGAGGCCACGAAAACGGCAGCCAGCGACAGCACCCAGCTGAACATGAACATCACGAGGATCAGGAGCTGCGAGACGATCGTCTTCTTCTGCGGGTCGGAGAGCGGCTGACCGGCGTTCCGCAGTTCGTCCACACGCGACACTCCCCAGACGGTCAGCGCGATCACCGCGAGGGTGAGGAGCACGAGTGCGAGCAGGAGCCGGCGCCGCGCCGCTTCGTTCACGACCTGCCGCGCGACGACAAACACGGACCTCAGCTCATTGCCCCAGAAGGCTCAGGAAACGTTCTTCGAGTGATTCGTGCTGCGGCTCGACCGCGTACACGCGCGCGCCGGATGCGACGACCGCGCCGACGAGCTCCGGTATCCGCTCGCGGTCGATGCCTTTGATCACGACGGCGCCGTCCGAGTCGTCGTCGACCTCGCCGAACCTGGCCATGGCCGCACGCGCCTCGCGCGAAATGCCGGTGGCGCGTACGCGTACGGACGACGTTCCGAGGAGCGTCGCGAGATCGCCCTGCGCCACGACCCTGCCGCGATCGACGATCGCGACCGCGTCGCACACCTGCTCCACCTCGCTCAGGAGGTGCGAGTTCAGGAACACGATCGCTCCTTTCTCACGGAGCGCGCGGATGATCTCGCGGACGTCGTGGCGGCCGACCGGATCGAGCGCGCTCGTCGGTTCATCGAGCAGGACGACCGCCGGATCGTCGAGCAGTGCCACGCCGAGCCCGAGCCGTTGCTGCATGCCTTTGGAGAACGTGCCCACGCGGCTCGTCCCGCGATCGGCGAGCCCGACCGTCGCGAGAATGCGGTCGATCTCGGACGCCCACCTCGCACGGGCGATCGCGGCGAGCTCGCAGTGGAGCGCCAGGACTTCGCGCGCGGTCAGCCACGATTGATAACGAAAGAGCTCGGGTAGGTAGCCGATGCGGCCCAGGGACGACTTCGATCCGAGCGCGGCGCCGGCAAGGGTGCCGCTCCCGCTGGTCGGCCGCGTCAGGCCGAGAAGGATCTTCACGGCGGTCGTCTTCCCCGCGCCGTTCGGTCCGAGGAAGCCGAACACGCCGTGCTCCACCGAGAGCGACAGATCGTCGAGCGCGACGACCTTCGCGTAGCGCTTTGTGACGTGCTCGAGGCGGATCGCCCCGTTCGCGATCGCCACTATCGCATGGAGTTTGCGATCGAAAGCGCCTGGCTCTCCGTGAACGACCCGATCACTTCGAACATCATGCCGTCCTTCTGCCAGATGACGGCGCTCGCGATGCCGGTGTTGTCGCCGACGAACAGGCCCTGCACGCCCTGCACGGTCACAGGGTGCGAGATCGCGAGCTCCGCCGGTACGGGCACGGGCAGGGTGCTTGAGGGGTCGCCGATCGCGCGGATCGCGGCGGCGAGCTGCGGCGAAATACCCGGCTGCGACAGCAGATAGCTGCGGAGCTCGTCCACGGTTACGCCGTCGCTCGAGATGGTCGGCGCTTTCGCCTGCCCGACGATGAGTGTCGGGACGTCGGGGTAGGCGCCGGTGGCGCCTGTCGCACCCGCCGGCGCGCCCCAGATCTGAACGGTCGCGGGCCCGCCGGTGATGAAGAGCTTGCTGCCGTCGATGTTCGCCGGCATCGGCGGCGCGGTGCGGTTCTGTCGCGCAGCGACCTGCCGGGTGGAATCGGCGCTGAACGTGAACGTCGCGGTCGAGCGATTGATCACGCCGTAGCGCGGGCTGCCGGTGACGCTCGACGGCAGTGAGGTTGGCGCCTGCACCGCAAAGCCGGCGTCCGCCGATGCCTGCCCGCGCGTCTGGACCTCCTTCGGCTGCGGCGGCGTGGTCCATACGAACGTGCCGTACGCGCCCATGCACTCCTGCAGGTCGAGACCGGCGCAGGCCTGGCTGAGATAGTTGAGATCGCTCTGGCTCACGGGTACCCCGACCACGCTCTTCGGCTCGAAGATCTGGAGGATCGAACCCGCGACGCCGGACAGTGTGAGGGCGCTCGCGACGATGACGACTCCGGCCGCGGCCGCGAGCCCCTGCAGCCACCGCGACGTGAAGCGCCGACGCGTGACCGGCGCCACACCCGCGATCCCTTCGTCCTGCACTCGCGCTCGGAATCGCGTCAGCGCGTCGTCGGTGTTCACCTCCGGCTCGGTCGTGCCGAGCGCTCGGGCGATATCGGTGTCGTTCATGGCAGTTCCCTCCGGAAAGCATCTTCCGCGCGTCGAAGCAAGGTCCCGACGCTCGACGCGCGGACGTCGAGTGCGGCGGCGATCTCGGCATACGAAAGGCCGGCATAACGAAGTGCGAGCATCGCGGCCGAACGCTCGGGTAAGCGCGCGAGCACCGCGCGCACTTCGTCACGCGTCTCGGACGCGACCGCGATCTCCGCGGGGTCATCGGTAACGGCCGGGGCGTCGAGAGGGACGGCCTGCGCGGCCTCGCGCCGCGTCCGACGGTCGCGCCCACGAAGAGCATTCAGAGCCGCGTGCGCCGCGGCAGCGTGCAGCCACGCCGGCGCGTATGAGGCTTCCGGGGCGTGCGCCCGGTAGAACGAGACGAAGACATCTTGGGCGACATCCTCCGCCTCGGCCTGGTCGGCGAGCACACGATGGGCGATGCCCACCACGCGCGAGTATTCGGTCCGGAAAAGGCTCTCGAACTCCGGCGAGAGCGCATCCGCTACATGCCCTGCCCCGCCAGGGACCCGGGCCCCTTCACGCGCGGGCAGCGTCATGGACGACGACGCCTCCATACACCGGTAGAGCACCACGGAGCGGTCGGATGTGACAGCGGGACGATTCTCCACCACTCGCGGGAGCGCCGGACCGTGCGGGTAACGCCCGACCGAGCGGCGGTTTCGGGAGGCGTGGATGGCACCGCTCTTGCGCCGGTAGCCCTCATGGCGTCACGTTCCGCTCCCCGCAATCGCGCCGGACAACCGCCGACTCGCTCGCCCCGCGAGGCGGTTAAGCGGCTCGAGGAAAAGGCGTCGAAGCAAAAGGGGAGCGCCAACAAGCGCCGGATCCAAAGCAAAGAAGCGGAGGAGTCATAGACATGCCTACAGTCAAGAAATCCATCGACGTGGACGTTCCGGTCCGGGTCGCGTACGACCAGTGGACCCAGTTCGAGGAGTTCCCGCGATTCATGGAAGGCGTCGAGGAAGTACAGCAGCTCGATGACAAGCGCCTGCATTGGCGCGCGAAAGTCGGCGCCAAGATCGAAGAGTGGGACGCCGAAATCACCGAGCAGGTCCCTGACAAGATCATCGCGTGGCGCAGCATCTCCGGCGCGCGTAACGAAGGCATCGTGCGCTTCGTGCCGCTCGGCGAGAGCAAGACCAAGATCGAGCTCGAGATGCATTGGGAGCCGAAAGACGTGACCGAGCGCATCGGTGACGTCCTCGGCGCGGATGACGCCCGCATTCAGGGCGACCTCGGGCGCTTCAAGAAGTTCATTGAGGAGCGACGCGCACCGACCGGCGCGTGGCGCGGTGAGATTCGCGGCGGCCAGGTCGAGGGAGACCGCGCCGAGGAGGATCAGGAGGCCGGCACCAGCTCCCGCGGCTAGCGACGCAATGCGGGTCGCGATGCTCGCGCCGATCTCGTGGCGCGTACCGCCGCGCCACTACGGGCCGTGGGAGCGCGTCGTGTCGCTCCTGACGGAGGGGCTCGTCGAGCGTGGTGTTGACGTGACGCTGTTCGCGACGGCGGACAGCGTCACGCAGGCTCGTCTCGACGCAGTCTGCCCGCGACCTCTCGAAGAGGACCCCTCCCTCGACCCGAAGGTCTGGGAATCGCTCCACATCGCGAATGCGTTCGAGAAGGCGCGCGACTTCGATGTCATCCATAACCACTACGACTTTTTGCCTCTGACGTACACGGGTCTCCTCACGACTCCGGTCGTGACGACGATCCACGGCTTCTCGTCGGAGCGGATCAAGCCGGTGTACCGGCGGTATGCCGACCGCGTCGCGTATGTCTCGATCAGCGATGCGGATCGCGACCCCGACCTTCCATATGTGGCGACCGTGTACCACGGGATCGACCTCGCGGAGTTCACGCCGCGCGAGCAACCCGGCCGTGGCCTCGTGTATTTCGGACGCATTCACCCCGACAAAGGCGTCGCCGAGGCGATCGCGGTCGCGGAGGCCGTCGGCCTTCCGCTCGTGATCGCGGGAATCGTTCACGACCGGAGCTATTTCGACCGGGAGATCGCCCCCCGCGTCGACGGGGCGCGCGTGCGCTATGTGGGCTCACTCGGACCGGCCGAGCGTGACGAGCTGCTCGGGTCCGCGCTTGCGCTCCTGCATCTCGTCGAATTCGCGGAGCCTTTTGGCCTCTCGATGATCGAGGCGATGGCCTGCGGGACGCCGGTGATCGCGCGCGGACGAGGGTCCGTCCGTGAGGTGGTGGACGAAGGGATCACGGGTTTCGTCGTCGACGACGTCGCCGGCGCGGTCGATGCGGTCGGGCGCATCGGTCAGCTCGACCGGCGCGTCGTGCGCGCCCGTGTCGCCGAACGATTCAGCCGTGACCGCATGGTCGACGACTATCTGCGCGTGTACGAGAAGGTCGTATCCGGCGCGCATATCGCGTGAGCCAGCCGTTCGACGTCGGCGTCAACTACTGGCCGGCCTCGAGTGCCATGCGCTGGTGGGGCCGTTTCGACGCGGGCGAGGTCGATCGGGACTTCGCGCGCATCCAGCAGGCGGGCGGCGAGCTCGTCCGGTTCTTCCTGCTCTGGGAGGACTTCCAGCCGCAGCCGACGTCGGTCAGTGAGCGTTCGATCACGCTCCTCGCGACCGTGGCGGACACGGCGCGGCGCCACGGTCTGCGGATCATCCCGACGCTTTTCACCGGTCATATGAGCGGAGCGAATTTCGTCCCGGAGTGGGCCCTCGCGGGCAGCGCTCCGAGCGGGCGGTTTCGCATCATCTCGAACGATCAGGTCGTCGAGCGCGCGATGCGCAACTGGTACGTGGATCCCCTCGTCTTCGAGGCGCAGGCGCTCCTCGCGCGCGAGTGCGCCCGCGCTCTCGCCGGACACCCGGCCCTCTGGGGATGGGATCTTGGCAACGAGAACTCGAACTGCTGCGTGCCGCCGACCTCGGACGATGGAGTGCGCTGGCTGGAGCGGATCGCTGGGGCGATCCGATCTGCCGACGCTTCGTGCGGGATCACGCTGGGCCTGCACATGGAGGACCTCGAGGACGACCGGCGTATCGGACCGGCCGAGGCGGCGCGGGTCTGCGATGTCGTCTGCATGCATGGCTACCCGATCTACGCGTCGTGGTGCCGCGGGCCGACCGATCCGGAGCTCGTCGCATTCCTCGCCGCCATCACGCGTTGGCTGAGCGGCAGGGACGTGCTGTTCGCCGAATTCGGCACGCCGACGCGGAACGGTGACCCGGAAGCCGAACGTGCTTCCGCGCTCCTGACCGAAGATGAGGCCGCGCGCTACATCGATAGTGCGTATGCGCGTCTTCACTCGGCAGGGGCCATCGGCGGCTTGGTGTGGTGCTACGCCGACTACGACCGGGCGATCTGGTCCGAGCCGCCACTCGATCGTGCGCCGCATGAGCGGCATTTCGGCCTCTGGCGCGCGGACGGGAGCGCAAAGCCCGCCGTCCGGGCGCTCGCTGAATGGAGCGGCCGCCCTCGCGCCGCGCCGCAACCGCCGCCCTGGTCTGACAGCGATCGTCGCGACTTCCAGACGGCGCCGCGCGACACGCTCATACGCCTCTACCGGGCCTACGCCGCGACCCCTCTGCTGGCACGTCCGGTGCTCTAGAGCGAGCGTGCTCGCAACAAGCGCCGACTTCGTGGAGACGCGATTGCGCGACGACGCAGCCGAATGGAGGGCGCTCTCGGAGCGGCTCGAGGCGCGGCGCGTTCTTGACCTCGGCGCCGGTCTCGACAGGCTGCCCGAGGAAGGCGAATTCGACCTCATCGTCGCGCCGAACGATCCCTTCGCGGGCTTACTCGAGGACGGCGCTCGCGCGGCGGCGATCGCGAACGTGCGTCGCCTGCTCGCTCGCGACGGACTGCTCGTCATCGAAGGCCTCTACGTGCCGCCGCAGGAGGACGCCGTCGCATCCGCCCCGGACGGCCTGATCCGAGAGCGCAAGCTCGAGGACGGGTCGGTAGAGCGTGAGGTGTGGATCGCGCTCGGCGGGCATCAGTACGAGATCCGCACGAACCGTTCGTCGCCGGCCCGCGTCCGCGCGTGGCACTGTGGCGAGACCGCGCTCCGCGAATCGGGCGCCCGCATCGCGGGCGGGCTCGACGAGCGCGACTTCGATCCCTGGGGCGACCGCCTGATCGCGGTCGTGCCCGGTTGGTCGTGAACACGTCCCTCGGTGATCGTCCCGCGTGCGCTCGCCGCCTCCGTCGCGGCGCGCGCGCGGTCGCGTTCTAGTCGTTCGCACTCGGCGGCGCGCCAAGCGGCGCGCCGCCCCGCGACGACCTCTTAATTCCTAATGACCATTGGACTGCCCCACAAGGACGCGCGCCGCGGCGACGACCCGGTCGCGTAACGCGGGCTTCGGTTCGTCCGCGGTCTCGAGGGCATCCGTGCCTGTTGCGCTGACGCGGAGCCTCACCTGGAGGAACAGCCGGTACAGGATCTCCCACTCCTCGAAGTCGAAGTCCCGCTCGTTCAGCTCGGTGCCGATGGCATCGAGATCGTCCTCGCCGCGCGCTGCCCTGATCAGACGGTCCTCGATCGCCTGCGCCTCCTTGGACCAGGTCTGATAGGCCTGCGTGAATGTGAGCTCGCGGACGATCGCAGCGCGCGCGTGGGACAGCGTCTTCTTTCGTCCGAGAAGAGACAGGTCCATTGGATGCAGCGTCATCTCGAATCCGTCGCCGACGAGGTCCGCCAGCTCAACGGGCACAAGCGCGCGGACCGTCTCGCCGCCGAGAACGGCAAGCACCTTTCCCGGCAGCTCGTAGGCCCAGTGCGCACGCTTGCGGATCACGTTGATGCCCGCGCGGTCGAGCGCTCCAGCGAGGTCTCGAACGACGGTGTCGTACCCGCCGGGCTTCACAGCGATCGGGACGTGCGCGGCTTCCCAGCGCCGCAAGAGGGCGCGGATCTGGCCGAGCGGCGCGACGACCATCATCCAAACGAGTACGACGAAGAGCGCGAGCGAATTCGGATAACCGCGGAGGACGGTCGTCGCGAGCGCGCGTCCCCTCGGGCGCTTCGCCTCGTCCGGTAGGCGCGCCGAAAGAGCGCCGTTGACGAGCGGAAGGACGATCGCGAGGACCAGCATCGCGAGGCGCACCCACGGGCTCGCCCAATCCGGAACGGTGAAGAAGCCCAGCAGGAATGTCGCAAACGAGGGGAAGGCGATGCCGGCGAGGACGATCGGCCAGAGGAGCGCGGTCAGCGCCATGCCCGAGAGGTACAGCTGCCGATCCTGTGGGACGCGGCCGAAGAGGACGATCGTCGCCCAGTTGAACGCGATCGTGAGAACGCGGCCGAGCTGCCGCCCGATGAACGCGAAAAGGAATCCGATCTCGAGCATCAGGTGTTGACGATCCCAGGCTGGCGTTGCCGCTGACGCGGCCGAACCGCCTGTTGCGGTTGTGTCTTCTGCGGCATCACGCGATCTAGAGCAGGGACCATGCCCTCCTGCGCTCGGGCTGGCGGTCGGTCGAGCGCTCGTCCAGGCGACACGGGCGTTGCGCACCCATTCAAGGTGCCTCCCTAGCATCGCGCGGGTTCATGGAGATCGGCGAGAAGCTTGACGTGCCCACGCGCTCGGCGTGGCGTGCGTGGCTCAACCGCAATCACACGCGGAAGAAGGAGATCTGGGTCGTCCTTCACGCGAAGGCAAGCGGGAAGCCGTCATTGGCGTACAACGACGCGGTCGACGAGGCGCTCTGCTTCGGCTGGATCGACAGCATCGTGAAGAAGGTCGGCGTGCACTCGCGGGCGCAGCGTTTCACACCGCGCCGCGAGGGCTCGCCGCTCTCCGAGATGAACAAGGCCCGCGCGCGCCGGCTCGTGGGGGAAGGGCGCATGACCGCTGCCGGCCGAGTAGCGCTCGGTTCGGCCCTGCGCCGCGAGCGGCTCGTCGTCGCGCCCGATGTCCGGCGGGCGCTCCGCGCCGAGCCCGGCGCGTGGGCACGCTTCGAAAAGCTCCCCACCGCGTACAAGCGGATCCGACTCGGCTTCATCGAGGGAGCGCGCGGCAGGCCCGACGTATTCGCCACACGCCTTCGCTACTTCGTGCGGATGACGGCGCAGGCAAAGCGCTACGGCATGGTGCGCGAGTAGTCCGCTAGCGCGGAGCCACCGCGACCCGGAGGCCGAACGCGATGAGTACGACGCCCGTCACCGCCTCGATGGCTCGTCGAAGGGCGCTCCGCCGAAGCACATCGCCGGCGCGCGCGACCGCGAACGCGTACCCGGTCAGCCAGGTGAGGGTCATCAAGCAAAAGAGAATCCCGAGCGCGAAGAGCGGCAGGAACGGCGGCGCATCGCCCGAGACGAACTGGGGGAGCAGGCTCGGGAAGAACACGGCCATCTTGGGATTGGTGAGGTTGCTCAGAACGCCCTGCCGAAGAGCGTTCGTCGTCCGCACTCTCGGGAACGCGGCGTCCACGGTCTCGTGAGCCGGGCGGCCGCGGTACGCGGACCAGAGCGACTGTCCGCCCAGATAGATGAGGTACGCCGCGCCTGCGAGCTTCAGCGCGGCGAATGCCGGTTCCGCCGCGACCAGAAGCGCGGAGACCCCCACGCTCGTCGCGAGTGACCACGTTGCCTGGCCGAGCGCCACGCCGACCGCGGTCGCGATTCCGGCCGGTCTTCCGCCGACGAGGGTGTTGCGGATGGTGAGAGCCGTGTCCGGTCCGGGTGTGACGATCACCACGATCGCGAGCGCAACGAAACCGGCGAGGTCGGTCATCGGCCCTAGTCTGAGGCGCGGTGGCTCATCCGCGCGTCCAGCCGATCCACACCGGTCACTACACGATGCCCGCCGACGGTGATCGTTTTCCCGGTGAACGTGTCGTCGTCACGGCGTTCGTGATCGAGCACGCTCGCGGGGTTTTCCTCTTCGACACCGGGTTCTCGCCGGAGCCGAGGAAGATGGTCGATCTCTACCAACCGGTCTACATGCGGCCGATCGACGAGGCGCTCCGCGCCGCCGGTCACGGCATCACCGATGTGAAGCTGATCGCCAACTGCCATTTCCACGCCGACCACGCGGGCGGCAATCGCCACTTCACGAGGACGCCGATCTTCGTTCAGAAACGCGAGCTGGCGCACGCGCGCCAGCAGAGCGACTACACGCATCTCCCTCACGTGGCGGACTTCCCCGGGGCCGCGCTCGAGGAGATCGACGGAGACGCCGAGCCGTGGCCGGGCATCCACATCGTCCCCACCCCCGGACATTCGCCCGGCCATCAATCGGTGGTCGTCGATACGAAGGAAGGCCGCGTCGTCCTCGCCGGACAGGCCCTGAGCTTCTCGTCGGACTACGCGCGCCATCAGTACTCGCACGAGCTCGCGCTCGCGGGCGAGCAGCACGCCGCCTACCCGGATTGGATCGCGCGATTCCACGAGTTCGATCCGGTCCGCGTGCACTTCGCTCACGATCGGGCGATCTGGCAACGGGACGTGGCCGAGTCCATCCGGTAATGCTTCGTCGCACGAGGTCATTCGAATGACCGAGCTGCGCGGTGTCATCTTGGACATGGACGGCGTACTCGTGAACTCCGAGGCCTTCATCGCGGACGCGGCGACCCGGATGTTCGCGGAGAAGGGATACCGCGTCCGAGCCGAAGAGTTCTGGCCGTTCATCGGGACCGGCGAGGATCGGTTCATCGGGGGTGTTGCCGAGCGCCGTGGTATCCCGCTGGATCCGGCCCGCGACAAAGCTCGTACCTACGAGATCTATCTCGAGCTCATCCGCGGAAAGCTCCAGCCGCTCCCCGGCGTTCAGAAGTTCGTTGAGACCTGTCGCGCGAGGAACCTGGTGATCGCGGTCGCCTCGGGCGCAGATGCGGTGAAGGTCGAGGGCAATCTGCGCGAGGTCGGTCTCTCTCCGAACCTCTTCGCCGCGATCGTCGACGGGACGCAGGTCGTTCGAAAGAAGCCCGCACCGGACATCTTCCTCGAGGCGTGCCGGCGACTCGCCCTTCGGCCGGCGACCTGCCTGGTGGTCGAAGACGCGGTCGCCGGCGTCGCAGCGGCCAAGGCCGCGGGCGCGCGGTGCCTCGCCCTCACGACGTCGTTCGACGCGACGCAGCTGGCCCTGGCTGACTGGATCGCCCCTGATCTATCCGGGGTTCCTGCGGAAGCACTCGATTGGTGAGGGACCCGAAAGCGCCTTAGATTGGCCGGAAATGGCCAAATCCCCGGAGGATCGGTCCAGGCTCCCGCTCCTCTTCTACGCCGACGGGTACAAGTTCCCGGACGTCTATCACACGACGAGATTCCTCGCGCCCGATGCGATCATCGCCCTGGAGGACGTCGAGGAGCTCGTGATCGTGACGAGCTCGCTCGAGGAAGGCCGCGCGCGGAAGGAATCGCGCGCGACGACGATCGTCAACATGAACGAGTACGGCGCGCAGGAGCTCTCCGGGCGCGGCGTCTCCGGCACCGAGTTCTGGGCGACGATCATGAAGCGCTTCCTCGACGAGCGCGGCCTCCGGCGCGTCGCGGTCCCGCCGTATTTTCCGCTCGCCGAGGCCGACAGGCTGCGTGAGATGGGCGTCGAGCTCGTCGTCGCGATGGAAATGCGGGAGCGCCGTCGCGTCAAGCGACCCGACGAGGTCGAGGCGATCGAAGCGGCGCAGCGCGCGACTGAGGATGCCTGGCGCGAAGGCGTCGATGCGATCCGCCGCGCGAAAGCGCGTGCCGATCGGACGCTCGAGCTCGACGGGCGGGTGTTCACGGCCGAACGGCTGCGCGCGATCGTCGAGTCGGCGCTTCTCGAGCGCGGGTACGCGTCCGACGGGGCGATCTGCGCGCCCGGTCCGCAGGCCGCCGATCCACACCAGATCGGTACCGGCCCGCTCCACGCGGGCGAGCCGATCGTCATGGACATCTTCCCGCAGCACAAGCAGACCCGGTATTGGGCGGACATGACGCGCACCGTCTCGAAGGGCGAGCCGCCCGCGGAGATCCGGAAGATCTATGACGTCGTCCGTCGGGCTCAGGACGCCGGCATCAAGGCGCTCCGTCCAGGCGTGAGCGGACGCGAGGTCCACGAGCTCGTCGAAGACATCATCTGGCAGGCCGGCTACGACACGATGCGTCCCGGACAGAAGAAGGACCCGTCGGATCCGACGCCCCGCGGGTTCATCCATTCGACCGGTCACGGTGTCGGGCTCGAGATCCACGAGGCGCCCGCGATCTCGCGATCGGGCACGGCCCCGCTTCTCGTAGGCGATGTGGTCACGATCGAACCCGGCGTCTACGACCCCGTCATCGGTGGCGTGCGTCTCGAGGACATGCTCGTCATCACCGAGGGCGGTGCACGCAATCTCACCCAGGCACCGCGCGAGCTCGTCGTTTAAAACCTGGAAGCTCTCCTCTTCGGCGCCGGCGCGGCCGTCGTCTGGGGTTTCGCCGACTATGCCGCGGGCATCTGCGCGCGCCGCGTGGGCGCGGTCCGCACGGCGTTCGCGATGCAGTCGACCGGTCTCGTCTCGTTCGCGGTAGTGATGTGGATCCTGGGCCGGTGGCCCGCGTTCGAGCCCGGCATGGTGCCGTACGCGATCGCCCTTGGACTGACCGGAGTGATCGCGGTGGCCGCGCTGTACCGCGGTCTGGCGCTCGGCCCGGTCGCCGTGGTGGCGCCCGTCGTGGCCTCGTATGTCGTGATCACCGTCATCCTCGTGGTGATCTTCCTCGGTGAGCGGCTCACGCTCGCGCAGATCCTCGCCGCGTCCCTCGTGTTCGTCGGCGTGGTGCTCACATCGACCGACGCGCGCGAGCTTCGAGTGACCCTGGGGCGTCCCGTGCCCGGCGTGCGCATCGGTCTCGTCGCGACGGTCGGGTTCGGTCTGTGGAGCGCGATCTTCGCGATCGCCACCCGCCAATACTCATGGATCGCGATGGTGCTGCTGCTGCGGGCGACGAGCTTCGTCTTCATCGGTGCGTTCGTGGCCTCACGCCACATCGACCTGCGCGTGTTTCGGGAGCGCATCGTTCTCGCTCTTGGCACCACGGTGGGAATCCTGGACACGCTCGCCAACGGTCTGTTCGCGCGCGGCATCGAGTCCGGCTACGCGTCGCTCGCGGCGACGGGCACGGGCATGTATCCGATCGTGCCTGCCGTGCTCGGCATGCTCGCCCTCGGCGAGCGCATCGCGCCGAATCAGATCGTGGGGATCGTCGTTCTGGTGATCGGACTCGCGACGCTCGGGGCGGTCAGCTAAGCGGCGAGCAGCAGCTCCGGCGCCGCGCTCGAACGCGCGACCTTCGTTCTCAGATAAGCGACCGCGGCATCGAGCTGCGGGTCGCCCTGCGCGCCGGTCGGCTGATCCACGACCTGGTCGGGGACGATGCCCTTACCCGGCCCGTTCAGGTCGGCGCCGGTCTTCGCGTCCTGGATCTTGGTGATGGTGACGAGCAGAAGGCCGCCATCGGGCAGGTCGCGCGGCTGTCCCGTGCCGACGCAGCCCGCGGTCTGCGTGCCCATGACGAACCCAGCGCCGTTCGCGCGGATGCCCGCGGCGATAATTTCGGCGCCCGACGCTGAGTTCTTGTCCACGAGGACCACGAGCGGCTTGGGATTGTCGATGTAGAAGCGGCGGTTCACGTCGAGGGGCGTGCGGTTCCCGTCGCGGCCGGTCTGGTACACGAGGGTGCCCTGACGGACGAAGATGCTCGCGATATCGACGGCGGCCGAGAGGTCTCCACCGGGATCGCCTCGAAGGTCCAGGACGAGGCCTCCAGCGCCACTCGCGTTTAGGCGCTTAACGGCGTTGGACACCTCGTCGGACACCGCGCCGACGAGCTGCGGGACCTTGATGCGTCCGATGTTCCCGTCGATGAGGCTGTCGGTCTCGAGCGGGACCGAAAAGCGCGCGCGGTTGAGCGTGAACGAAAGCGCGTCCTGGCCACGCAGGATCCCGATGGTGACGGGGCTGCCCTCGGGCCCTTTCACCTTGTTCGCGACCTCGTCCGTCTGGAGGTTGGTCACATCGGTCCCGTCGACGGTCACGATCTTGTCGCCGTTTCTGATGCCCGCGCGCTCGGCCGGCGTCCCGGGGATCACATTGACCACCTCGATCGGCGCGTCCGTGCTGGGTTTGTTGATGGTCACGCCGATGCCCGACACCGGCGGCTGGGGCTGATTGAAGTTCTTGGCCCGGGTTGGGTCGAGGTAATAGGTGTGGCACTCGTTCATCGACTTCGCCATGCCGTCGACGGCCGCGCGCTCGAGGAGTGTTTTGTTGGCGTTTGGCGTCGCCGCGGCGATGGCGTCGAGCCGGTCGGAGAATTTCGAGAAGTCGGACCACGTGCTGCCCGTGAGGTTCAGGCTCGATGACGGAAGGGCAGTGTCGGTGGCGCCTTCCTTCTTCGCCTCGGTGACGACGCCGTCCAAGGCGCCGGTGATCAGCGTCGTCGACGTCGGCTTGTCGACGTGACGCTCGATGAGCACCTGGTAGGCGGCCTCCGCCGTCTTGTACGAGGTGTTCGACGGGAGGAGCTCGCGCTGCAGCTCAGCGGGGACGAGCGAACAAGCGGCCGCGATGAACGCGACGAGCGGCAGAAACGTACGGAGACGGATCAACCAGTACCTGTCGAGAAGTCTACGGGTCGCCTGCGTCAGCAGTTCAGGCGACTTCGCTCGTTAAGAGCTTTCTTAAGCGACCAAGCGCTCGGAACTGGAGCGCGCGGATCGCGCCTTCATTCTTTCCGAGGACCTGCGCGACTTGCCGGCTCGACATGTTCTCGACGAAGCGAAGGACGATGACCTCTTGCTGCTCTGCCGTGAGGTGCTTCACCGCGCCGCGCAATGCGTCTACCGCTTCGCCGTGCACCGCGCGCTCGTGCGCTGTCGGTCCGTCTTCGGCGACGCCGTACGCGTTATCCAGGTCGACCATCGGGCGTTCGCGGCGGCGACGGTCGGTGACGGCGTTGCGCGCGATCGTGTAGAGCCAGGCGAGGAACGACTTCCCCTGCCAGCGATAGCGATGAATGTTCGCGAAGGCTCGTGTGAACACTTCGCTCGCGAGGTCCTCGGCGTCGGAGGGTTCCCGCACGCGATACAGGAGGTAGCGATACACGGAATCGACGTGGCGGTCGTAGAGCTCCGCGAACGCTCCTCGATCGCCTGCCTTCGCGCGGGCAATGACATCCGGAACCGGTCCGGCGACCTCGAGTTGGAGCGCGGTGACCTTGGCGACGCCTGACCTCAAGCCGTCGTCACTTCCCTTCCTCACGTGCGCCACGGGACCATATCGGCCCACGGCCCTGTTCGCCAATGACCCATGGGTACCAAAATCGTCCCAGGGGTACTGGCCGAGGCGGCCGGCGCCTCAGAAGATACGCGCAGCCTTATCGCTCGCTTGTTCGATCGCCCGACGTGTGGTTGAGCGTCACGTTCTTGTGGCTCGATCAGCCCCCGGCGATCTTTTGCTTGAGGACCTCGATCGCTTTGTCGACCGCGGTTGCGTCGTCCGCGGGGACATCCGGCACGATGCCGACGTTGTTGTACTTCGTCCCCGTGACCGCCCCGACATACTCCTGCGATACGACCGCGAGCAGACCACCGTCGGGATAGGTGACGCTGAAGAACGCGCCGACGCAGCCAGTGCTCTTCTGGCCAACGATGGTCGCGCGCTTGTTCTCTTTAAGGGCCGCCGTGAGGACCTCGGGGGCAGAGCCACCCCGATCGTTCAGGATGATCGCGATCGGCAGTTGATATGCGTCCGGCAAGCGCAAGTCCTTTATGGCGGTCGAAGACCCGCCGTTGCCGTTCTTCAGCATCGTGGTCAGCATCGGCTCCCCGTTCAAGAACCAGCTCGCCATCGTGTCCGTCGGCCCGATACCGCCGACGTTGCCGCGCAGATCGAAGAGCCACGCCCGGGCGCCACCTGCCACGCTCTTGTCGAGCATCGCGCGGACCGTGTCGCCGATCTTGTAGTTGCTCTGCGACGTGAAGTCGTGCCAGGTGATGTATGCGATCCCGCCCGGCAGCATCTTGCCCGTCAGACCCGCTTGGTCTGGTCCTCCGAGTGACGCACCGCTCGAGGGGATCTGTGCTCCCGTGCCTGTCGATCGGACCGGTCGTGACGTGAAGCCGGCGCCCTGAGCATTGACGTAGTAGGTGTGGCAGTCCGGCGATGCGCCGATCATCCCCGCGATCGCGACATCCGCGAGTCGGCTCGGGCTGATCTGCCTGTTTCGCGACGCGAACGCGGCGGTCGCGTCGGCGAACTTGTTGAAGTCGCCGATCACCGATTCGGTTACGTCCTGCAGGTCGAGCGAGGCGAAGTCCTCGCTGCCTCCGGTCTTCTTCGCCTCGGCCTTCAGGCCGTCTATGGCCGACTCGAGGACCTTCTTGCTCGAGACGTTGTGAACATCGCTCGAGAGGAGATCGCTGTACGTGATATCCAGCCGGCCACGCTTGATGTCGGGCGTAGCGGTGGGTGAGGAATTTGTCCCTGTCGACTCCACGTTGCAGGAGATGACCAGAAGGGCAAGGACCGCCACCAATCCAAAACGCCGGACCACACCGAAAAGGATAGGGGCCGTTAGTCGGCGGGAGTGCTCACCTTCGCGGACGCATGCTGAGCGCGCCACTCCGCGGGCGAGGCGCAGAAGCCCTCGTAGTCGATGTAATCGGTGATCGTCGGATGCTCGCCGCACATCGGGCAATCCGGATCGCGGCGCAGACGCACCTCGCGGAAGCTGCCCTCGAGCGCGTCGTACAGGAGATAACGTCCCACGAGCGGCTCGCCGATCCCGAGGAGCAGCTTGATGGCCTCCGTCGCCTGGATGGTTCCGATGACCCCGGGCAGCACACCGAGGACACCCGCCTCGGCGCATGACGGTGCGAGCTCCGCCGGCGGCGGCTCGGGGAAGAGGCAGCGGTAGCACGGACCCTCAAACGGCTTGAAGACGGTGACCTGTCCTTCGAAGCGGAAGATCGATCCGTGCACGACCGGTATGCGGTGCTTCACCGATGCGTCATTCAGGAGGTACCGAGTGGGGAAGTTGTCGGCGCCGTCGATCACGAGGTCGTAGCCCTCGATGATCCGGTCGATGTTCGCGGCGGAGAGACGCTCCTCGTAGCCGACGATCTTCACGTCCGGGTTCAGCGCCTCGAGCGTGCGCTTCGCCGATGAGACCTTCGACTCGCCGATGCGGTCGGTCGTATGCAGGATCTGTCGCTGCAAATTGGTGAGGTCGACGACATCGGAGTCGACGATGCCAAGGGTGCCGACGCCGGCGGACGCCAGGTAATACGCGGCCGGCGATCCGAGTCCACCCGCGCCGATGAGCAGCACTTTGCTATTCAGGAGCTTCTGCTGGCCGGCCTCGCCGACTTCGGGGATCAGGAGATGCCGCGAGTAACGCTGCGCTTGAACAGGCGTGAGACTCGCCGGCGTCGTCCACGGCTTGCCCGCATCCTTCCAGCGGTTGAATCCTCCGGCCATCGAGATCACGTTTTGGTAGCCGAGCTTCTGCAGGATGTCCGCGGCCATGGCGGAGCGCACACCACCGGCGCAGTAGAGGACGGTCGTCTTCTCTTTTTCGGGAAGGCGATCTTCAGCCCACTGTTCGAGGTAGCTCTTTGGCACGTGGACCGCGCCCGGGATGTGGCCGGCGTTCCACTCGTCCTTCTCGCGAACGTCGCCGAGCTGGATCTCGCCCGTGCGGATCAGCTCCTCGACCTTCTCGGGCGTGGCCTCGGTGATGCGGTTTTTGATGTCGGCGAAGTAGTCGCGATATGTCGGCATTCGAGCTCCCTCGTGGTCAATGCTAAACCGACTCAGTCAGTCGGAAATTCCCGGTATGCTCGGATTCCCCGGTGGAGACGCTGTCTTTCGACCTGCTCCAGTTCCTGTATCACCTGGCGCTTGCGGTCCTCGTCGGTGGGTCGCTCGTGCTCGGGACCGCGGCGGCGCCCGCGCTTTTCGCGTCGTCACGATCCCGAGCCGATGCCGGGACCTTGTTCGGGAGCATCCTCGCGCGCTTCGACGGCCTCGCCGTCTTCTCGGTGATCGTTCTCGTTATCACGAGCGTGCTCAAGGCCGTCGGCTTCGAGGTCACCGGCGCGCCCGACACCCGCCTGCTGCTGCGCTGGGCCGCCCTTACCGTGCTCGCGGTTTCGACGCTCTACTCGAGCGCATGGGCCAACCCTGTGGCCCGGCAGATCCGCGTGGCGACCACCGGATTCGATGAGCTGCCCCAGAGCTCGCCGGCGCGGATCGAGTTCGCACGCCTGCATCAAGGGTCGCGTCGCGCGATGTCGGTCGCCGTTGGTGCCGGCCTCGTCGCGCTGTTCCTCTCCTGATGGCGCGCACCGTCACGCTCTCACGCGAGGTCGAGCGGGTCCTCGCCCGACACCGCGAAAAGGTCGGCGCACGCCATACCGTCCGTACCGCCGACGCCCTCGTACGGATGGTCGACGATCTCGGCTTCTGCTTCGCGTTCACCAGCGAGTCCGCCTATCCCGTCCCCGCCGCATTCGACCACCTCGACACTCGAAGCGATGGCCGCAAGTGGGAGTGGATGTGGGGATGGAAGGACGAGCTCGCCGCGAACAAGCGCGTCTATTACGGAAAGCTTCTTGTCAAGAAGCCGACGTTCGTATCGATGAAGATGCTGCCCATCTTCTACGCGACATTTGGTCGTGCCGGGGATGCCGATGACCATCTCGAGGACGTGCGCGCCGGCCGACTGTCCGAGATCGCGCGCCGGGTCATCGAGTTCCTCGCCATGAACGGGGAGACGCAGACCAAACGGATGCGGTCGGCGCTCGGCATCACGTCGCAGGAGGGCAAATCCGATTACGCGAAGGCGATCGAAGAGCTCCAGCGGCTCATGTACGTCGCGCGCGTGCGCGCGGTCGGCGAAGGGCGCGAGGACTACAACTATACGTACGACCTCTTCGTGCACCGCTATCCCGAAACGGTGCGTGCCGCGGAGCGAGCCTCGTCAGCCGACGCCATGAGCACGCTGCTCACGCATCTCCTCGCTCTTTCCGGCGGCGTCACCGAGCGTCAGGTCACGAAGCTGTTCGACTGGAGCGAGGATCGCGTCGCGCATGTTGCGCGTCGACTCGAGATGAAAAAAGCACTCGTCCGCGCGGACGGCTTGCTCGTTCTTCCGACGTTAGGATAGGCCGGCCCCGTGGATATTCATCAGCTCCGGTCGTGGATCTTCGAGCTGTACGAGCCTCTCGAGAACGAGCGCCAATACATCGTCTACGACGAGCAACGCGGGAACCTGCTCATCGACGCTCCGCCATTCAGCGAGCGCGCGCTTCGGCTCGTGCGCGGCGCAGGTCCCGCCTCATTGCTTGTCGCGACGAATGCCGCTCGCGCCGCCGACGCAGCCAAGTACCGACAGGCGCTCGGTCTTCAGGTGGCGGTGCACGCCGACGATGCTGATCGCGTGCCGGGCGGCGCCGATCTCGTTCTCGGAGACGACGAGCTCGTCCGACCGGATGCCCGCGCGATCCGCGTGGCTGCGAACGGCGAAGGCGCGACCGTCCTCCTGCTGCACAAGGCCGGAGGCGTGCTGGTTTGTGGCGACCTCGACCTCGCCAGCGACGCCGCGCGAACGCTCATTCCTCTCAACTTCTCGGTCGTTCTGTCCGCGCGGCGCTCCCCCATGTGGAACGCGGGAAAGGACAACCTTCTCGCGCTGCAGGACGAGCTCCCGAAGCCGCGCAAGCAGTTCGGCATCCTCCTGCAGGCGCCCTGGGATCGGGCATACAAAGGCCGTCTCGAGGACAAGCTCGTGCCGCACGACCCCATCGTCCCGCGGGAGGTCACCGCCCCACGCGAAGCGGCGATGGGTCCAGAGACGCTCGTCGTCGCGACCGCGGCACGCGAGTTGGTCGAGCGACCTCGAAGGCCCGTAGGTTCAGCACGCGCATCGGCCGCCGGAGAGAGTGAGGGGGTGCGGGGGCCAGCTGCCGCGGTAAAGGGCGCGAAGCGCCCAAAGAGCTTTGCCGAAGACTGGAACGCGCGCGGCAGCCCGCGTCCGCCGACCACCATCGCGAACCCGGAGACGGATATCCAGCCGCCACCACCCGTGGTGACGCCACGCTCGATCGGCGATCGGTACCGCCGGCTTTCGGTCGAGGAGCTCGCGGGCGTGCCGTACGTCGATTACATCTGGGGCGGTGTCGATCTCTCGCCCGATGGAAGCGAGGCCGCGTTCTCCTGGAACCGCTCGGGGACGTTCGAGATCTACAGCGTGCCGCTCCAGGGCGAGCAGATCTTCCAGCTGACCGATGCGAAGGAGCGATCGGTCTGGCCTCGGTGGTCGGCCGACGCGCGGCAGCTCGCGTTCCTGCGCGACCGCGGCGGCGACGAGCGATTCGATGTCTGGCTCGTCGACCGCGACGGCGAGCGCGAGCGGAATCTCACGAACGAGCCGGGGGTGATGCATCGCGACATCGCGTGGTCTCCCGACGGCACGAAGATCGCGTATGCGGCAAACGCCGGAGGCAAGGCCTTCGCGATCCACGTGATCGACGTCGGAACTGGAGCGAAGCGCGCGCTCACCGACGGTGCCCGCGACGACATGCAGCCGCGATGGTCGCCGGACGGAACGCTGCTGGTGTTCTGGTCGCGCCGCGAGACGACGCGGACGAATGCCGACCTGTACGTCGTCGCTTCGACTGGCGGCGACACGACCAGGCTCGAGACACGCGACGGCAAGGATGGCGAGTCGATCGACCCACAGTGGTCGCCCGACGGAACGCGCATCTCGTTCACCACCGACACGCGCGGACGGCAGGAGATCGCCCTCGCGAGCTACGCCGAACGCGAGGTCAGGCGCATCGAGCACATGACCGACAGCATCCACGACGAGTACGGGGCGGTGTGGCGCCCGGACGGACGCGCGCTCGCGTATCTCCACAACGAGGATGCGGCGGTCTCGCTTCGCCGGGTGTTCGCGGTGTCCCACGCGGACCACGCGGTGTCGGACATCCCCGGCATGCACGCGGCGCCCGACATCGGCCCCGACAGCGACACGACCGCATTCCTCTTCTCGAGCGCCTCGCGTCCGTGGGACGTCTTCGTGACGCGAGAGCGGGCGACCGAGGCGCGCGCGCTCACGCGCTCGCTTCCGGCCACCATCGATCCCGCCACGCTCGTCGAGCCCTCGCACATTCGGTATCCGAGCGCCGGCGGTGATGAGGTGCCCGCGCTCCTCTTTCTTCCGTACGCGGAAGCCCTGCGGGGCGAGAAGATACCGCCCGCGATCATCAACATCCACGGCGGCCCCACGTCGCAGCACCACCGCGAGTGGAATGTGGCCACCCAGGTCTTCGTCAACGCCGGCTTTGTGGTGCTCGAACCCAACCCGCGCGGGTCCACCGGGTACGGCAAGGCGTGGCGCGAAGCGAACCGCCACGACTGGGGCGGCGAAGATCTCGAGGACATCGAGCGCGGCGCGGCGTGGCTCGGCGATCAGAAGCTTGCCGACCCGGCGCGGATCGGCGTCTACGGAGGCAGCTACGGGGGCTACCTCACGCTCATGTCGCTCGCGCTGCGCCCCGATCGCTTCGCGGCCGGTGTCTCGGCGGTCGGGATCGTCTCGTGGAAGACGATGGCCGAGACGACGCGCGGCGACCTGCGCGATTACCTCCTACGCGAGTTCGGCGACCCGATCGAGGACGCGGAGCTCTACCGAGAGCGCTCGCCGCTGACACATGCGTCCAAGATCCGCGCGCCGCTCCTCATCCTCCAAGGGGAGAACGATCCGCGCGTGCCGCGTACCGAAGCCGAGCAGGTTGTGAAGGCGCTGCGCGACGGCGGTAAGACGCACGAGTACCACGTGTACCCCGGCGAGGGGCACGGCTTCCGAGTGACCGAGAATCGCATCGACTCTCTACGTCGCGCCCTCGACTGGTTCGAACGGCACCTGCGGCAGGCTTGACCGCGGACGCGATCGTCGTCGGCTCCGGCCCGAACGGACTATCGGCCGCTATCGAGCTCGCGCGCGGCGGCCACTCGGTCACGGTCTACGAGGCGAACGACACGATCGGCGGTGGATGCCGCTCCGCCGAGCTGACTCTTCCCGGATTCGTGCACGATGTCTGCTCGGCATTCCATCCGCTCGCCGCCGCATCGCCGTTCTTTCGCGCGCTGGACCTATCTCGCGAAGGACTCGACTGGATCGAGCCTCCCGCGGCGCTCGCGCACCCGCTCGACGACGGCACGGCCGTCCTTCTCGAGCGCTCGATCGACGCGACGGCGGCGAACCTCGGGGGCGACGCGCGAGCCTATCGAAGACTGGTCGCCCCCCTCGTGCCGGAGTGGGACGATCTCGCCGCGGACGCGCTTGGACCGCTCATCCGCATACCGCGGCATCCGTTCGTCATGGCGCGGCTCGGGTTGCCCGGCGCGCTCCCGGTGCGCCTCCTTGCACGCATCGCGTTCAGCGGCGTGCGGGCGCGGGCGCTCTTCGCCGGCCTTGCGGCGCACTCGGTGCTGCCCCTCGATGCTCCGCTCACCGCGTCCTTCGCCCTCATGTTCGCTGTGGCGACGCACGTCGCGAACTGGCCATTGCCGCGTGGCGGATCGCAGCGCATCGCCGACGCGCTCGCGGCCCGCCTGCGGTCGCTTGGCGGCACGATCGAGACCGGCCGACGCGTGCGCACCCTCGATGAGCTCGGCGCGGCGCGCGCGTACCTCTGCGACGTGACTCCCCGACAGCTCGAAGCGATGGCGGGCACCCGCCTGTCAGACGGTTATCGCGCGAAGCTCCGTTCCTTCCGTTACGGGCCGGGCGTCTTCAAGCTCGATTACGCGATCGATGGTCCGATACCGTGGCGGGCGAAAGAGTGCCTTCGCGCCGGCACCGTGCATCTCGGTGGCACGCTCGATGAGATCGCGGAGGGCGAGGCGCAGATCGCGCGCGGGACACCGGCCGAGCGTCCGTTCATCCTCGTCGGACAGCAGAGCCTCTTCGATCCGTCGCGCGCGCCCGCGGGCAAGCAGACCGTCTGGGCGTATTGCCACATCCCGAATGGCTCGACGTTCGACATGACCGAACGGGTGGAGGCGCAGATCGAGCGCTTCGCGCCGGGTTTCCGCGATCGTGTCCTCGCGCGTTCGGTCATGGGCCCGGCCGAGATCCATCGCCACAACGAGAACTACATCGGTGGCGACATCGGCGGCGGCGCGAACACGCTCTTCCAATTCATGACGCGCCCCTTCTTCAAGCTCGACCCGTACGCGACCTCCGCACGCGACGTGTACCTCTGCTCGTCCTCCACTCCCCCGGGAGGCGGAGTTCACGGCATGTGCGGCTACCACGGGGCGCGGAGTGCCCTTCGGCGCGTCTTCGCGTAGCTCGAAAACCCCCCAGAAGGGAGGTTTTCAAACGGTTTCGGCTCGTACGCTTGGCGCGTGAAGGACAAGGGGACGGGAGCGGAAAACCTGATCTGGCTCGCGAGCCGGCAGGGCGGCCGCGGCCATCCATCGTCGCTCGCGGCCGACGACATCCTCGCCGGGCTGACGGGACGTATCGCCGAGCTCGAGGCGCGTGTCACCGCGATATTGGCGGAGGTCGAACCGGAGCCGCCTCGCCTTGACTCGGAGTCGGGCCGCGCTCAGAGCGCCCCGACGGCCGACGTGAATCGCGGCGCCGACAAGATGAGCCGCGACGGGCGTGTTGAAGCGGACGATGAGCTGACGCGCGCCAGCGAGGAGCGCCGCATGCTCGCACAGGAAATGCGGCTGTTGCGCGAAGCATTTCAGGAAGCGCGCGCCGGTCAACTTTCCGCTGGTGCAGGAGCCAACGCGATCGAACGACAGATCGCACCCGACGTCCGGGCCGCCATCGCAGACGAAATGCGGTCGCTGCTCACTGAGCTGCTCGCGGACTTCCGCGCTCAGGCCGCGCCACCTCCACCGACGGCCGCGGTCGCCGAGACGACCGAGGCCGTCGTGGCAACGCCTCAACTGCCAGAGCAGCTCGTCGAGGATGTCGACACAGTGGCGCCGGTCGCAGACCGGGCCGCGACCATCGAGGCACCGATCGAAACGGTCGAGTCGGTCATCGAGACCGTCGACGAGTTCGTGAGACCCGCGTTCACGGAACCGTTCGTCGAAGAGGACGTCGACGAGCTGCGGCGTCCCGAACCGATCGCGCCCGCCGACATCCTTGCAGCCGAGCCGGCTCCTCTGGAATCAGCCGCGGGCAGTGTCGAGAAGTCCTTCGCTGTGGAAGCGCCCGCATTGATCGAACCGATTCCGTTCGAGGCTGCGCTCCCGGAGGCCGCCCCGCTGCCCGTCGATACGCACTTTTTCGAGGCCACTGAGCCTCCAGCCCCGATCGTCGACGACTACGAGGAGCTGCGTCGGCAAGCGATCGAGCTCACCGCGGCGCCGGCCGAACCGATCGAGCCGGTCGTCGACGAGTACGTCGAGGAATTCCGTCGGCCCGAGGCGCCGCCGCCGATGGAAGCGATCGAGCTCACCGCGGCTACGGCCGAACAGATCGAGCCGTTCGTCGCCGACTACATGGAGGACGTCGTTCGCCACGAGCCGATCGAGCCGATGATCGATCAGCACCTCGTTCCGGCGAATGACATCACCATGACGCCCCCGGCTCCGACGCCCGCGCCCGACCCAGGCCTCGCTGCGCTCTGGGACGCGGCGTCCCTGCCGACGGAGTTGGAGACCGCGCCCGATTCACCGGTTGAGCCGGCTGCATTTATCACCGAGGAGTTCTTCGCTGAGACGAACTCGCTCGAGATCCCTGAAGCGCCGTACCCCGCGCAGGAGTTCCCGCTAGAGCAGACGATCGAGCTTGCGCCTCCGCCGCCGGTCGAGTTCACGCCGCCGCCGCTTGAATACGCGCCGGAGCCTTCGGCGATCGTCGAGCCCGAACCGGCTCCGACCTTCCCGGAGCTCCGAGTCGCCGACGACCGGGGACTTCATCAGATCCAAATCGTGATCTCGCCGATCCATTCGTTCCCGCGACTGCTCGAGACCGAGCGGCGGATCCGCGCGCTATCGACCGTGAATGCGCTCCACCTCCGGGACTTCCGCAACGGCGTCGCCACGTTGACCGTTGCGGTCGGCCAGGCGATCAGTCCCGCGGAGTTCGGGGCGGTCATCCAGATGCTCGAGAGTCTCCACCTGCGCCTCGAGGGCACGACCCTGAGCAGCGTCGAGCTGCACGCCGAGGAAGAGCCGCCGACCGAATAGGGGCGGTTGAGCGGGGCTCAGCGTCGGCTCAACCCACCCTTCTCGTTTCGGGCCCGTCTCAATCGCGCCCCGTGTGTGCCCCGCCTGGCTGCTCGGTACTTCCTTCTCCCCCGTCAGCAGGGCGTCCTGAACGCGGCTTCCCACCAGAGTTTCAGCACGTGGCTCGCGCGCATAAGAGAGGAGGCCAGGACAGGTGATTCGCGTACTCGTCGCCGACGATCATCTCGCTGTCCGCGAGGGCCTCCACGCGCTCCTCGCGAAAGAACGCGAGATCGCGATCGTCGGCGAGGCTGCCGATGGATCCACCGCGCTCGAGCTCGCGCGCCGGCTCAAACCCGATCTGATCGTTCTCGATGATTCCATGCCCGGGATCGGCAGCCTCGAGGTCGCGCGTACGGTCCTCGCCGAGCTCCCCGACACGGCGGTCGTGTTCCTCGCCCGCGACCCAGGGATGCGCGATCTTGCCCTCGCCGCCGGCGCGACCGCGTTTGTTTCCAAAGACGCGCCATCGGCAGAGCTTCTCCGTGCGTTGCGCGCGAGCACCGCCGCGGTCACCGCTCGTCAGCAGCTCTCGGCGCTCCGGCCCGAAGGCCGGCGCGTCGTCGAGCTGCTCCTGGGCAGCCGAGTCATGACAGGCGAGCAGGTACAGGAAGCGCTGGCCAAACGTGTCGCGGGAGAGTCGCTCGCTACGACGGTCGTACGTCTCGGCCTTCTGGGTCAGCCGGAGCTCGCCGACATTCTGGCGCGCGCGACGGATACGCCGTTCGTGTCGCTGACGCCGTACCCCGAGATCAGTAAGCCGATCGACCCGACCGAGTCGCGGTTGTCGTCGCCGCGCCTCATCGACCCGGTGGAGCGCGAGGCAGCGCGGTTGGTGCCCTTCGATGTGGCGCGCGGTCTTGGCATCGTGGTCACCGCCGCCGACCGCGGCCACGGTGTGGTGGCGATGGCCGATCCCTTGGACCAGGCCGCGTTCGCCGAAGCCGAGCGCCACTCGCGCCTCCAGCTCACCCGGGTCACCGCGACCGCCGACGACATCAAGGACACCCTCGACCGCGTCTGGAACGGTGGCGGCAGTCGCGACGTCATTTGGACCGGGAACCTGCTGAGCAAGGTGTACGCGAGCGTGGTGCTCGCGGTGATCGTCCTCGGGGCAATCGGTGGGTTCGGTCTGCTGTTCCGCGATGCGCTCGCGCCGCACTTTGCATTCTCGCTGTTCGCTCTTCTCTGCGGATTCTTCTTTTTCCTCTACGCGCTGAAGTACTACGTGACCATCGCCAGCGTCATCCTCATCACGCTGTTCGGCGATCCCGCGAAGTTCCAGGGAAAACACGGCAACGGTCACGCGATCGGCAATGGCCTCAAGGCCGACGGCCAGACGAATGGCAACGGACAAACGAACGGCCAGCACAAAGAGGGCTACCGGACGCTGCGCGGCGAGAAGCTCAGCGAGGCCGGCGCCGTCGTCGTCACCGACCCCTGGCAGCGGATGGGTGAGATCCGTCTTCCCGCCGATCGGCAGCCCTTCGTCTCGATCCACCTTGCGCTGTACAACGAGAAGCGCGTCGTCGACCGCCTCCTAGAGGCCTGCACCTCGTTCGACTACGAGAACTACGAGGTCATCGTGGCCGACGACTCCACCGACGAGACCGTCGAGCTTCTCAAGAAATGGAAAGAGCATCCCCGGATGCGCGTGATCCACCGCTCGAGCCGCAAGGGCTTCAAGGGCGGCGCGCTCCAGGAGGCGCTGCGCCGGATGAACCCGCGCACCGAGTACGTGATGGTCTTCGACGCCGACTTCGTCCCGCCGGCCGACGCGATCTGGCACTTCCTGGACTACTTCGGCCGGCTCACCAAGCCCAAGAACGGCAACGGCAACGGCCATGCGAAAAATGGACACGGTGCGCCGACCAACGGCGACCGCCTCGCCGTCGTCCAGGGCTACCAGTGGCACATGCTCAACGCCTCCGAGAACTGGGTCACCAAGGGTGTCCGCGCCGAGTTCTCCGGAAGCTACGTTCTCGAGCGTGCCGGGCAGGAGCTCTTCGGCGCGATGAAGATGATCTCGGGCTCGGTC
>DASPWX010000014.1:0-5450 GCA_035637615.1 Bathyarchaeia archaeon
ACGCCCGATCGCGAGCTCATCGAACGCTGCATCGCCGCGTATGGACACCAGAGCGACGACGGACGGTGGCGTCTACGGGACGAGGACGCTCTCGTGCGCCGACAGGCCGACCAGACCCTGCTCGCGATCCAGCTCCTCGACGCAGGGCGCCGGCTCGGATTCAGAGTGCACGTCGGCCGTGACCTCGAACGCCGCGCGCTGCCGGAAGCCTATGTCGATCGTGGCGCGGTACTGGGCGATCTCATGACGGACGCGGAACGGACGGATGACATCTCGCGCATCGCGCGCCTGCATTCCGACGCCCTCGATTACGTCGACTGCCTCTGGTACGACAAGGGTCGGATGGTCTTTCTGTGGCAGCTCGAGTGGACGGCACGGCTTCATCGAAGCGTCATCGCACTGGGCGAGGCGGTCCCGGACGAAGACCGGGTCTTCCGCTTCTTCGCCATCGCCGACGAGCGGCGAGCCCTCGCCGAGTTCAAGCTGCGGCGTGCCGCTGCGACCGCGGAGGTGGTCCGGCGGCGGGGCTGGCGCTTCGTAAAGTGGGGGCCGCTACGATCATGGGCAACACGGCCGGAGGTGGCGCTGGACTTGCTCGAGCCGGTCCTGGGCCTGTCTCCAGAGGTGGAACAAACCGGTCAGCAACTGGCGTTTAGGTGGTAATAACAGGAGGCGCTGCATGTCCAAGCCACAAGTAGTCAGCGACCAGAACTTCGAGACGGAGGTCATCAAATCTGACACTCCCGTACTCGTCGATTTCTGGGCGGCCTGGTGCGGCCCCTGTCGGATGGTCGCGCCGGTGCTCGAAGAGATCGCCAACGAGCAAGGCGAAAAGGTGAAGATTGCCAAGCTCGATGTAGACGCGAATCCCATCACCGCCGGGCGCTTCGGAGTCCGCTCGATCCCGACGATGATCCTCTTCAAGAACGGGCGTGAAGCCGACCGGGTTGTGGGCTTCCACCCGAAGGAGCAGCTTCTCAAGAAGCTCCAGCCGCACATCACGGGGACCGCTGCCGCCTAAAGGCGGCGACCCCACCGCCGTGGACGAGGCTGTCCTGATCGCGGCCTGGTCCAGCGAGGAATCCCAGCCCTTCAGCGGCTGGGATTTCGGCCACATCCGTGGCCGCTATTCCGAGGAAAAGCCGCCCTGGTCGTACGAGGACCTGGCGCGCGAGGCACTGCGTGGAGCGGAATGCGCCCTCGACCTCGGTACCGGGGGTGGCGAGGTTCTCGCGCGCCTTTCCGATGCGTTTCCTCGTCGCATGGTCGCGACGGAGGCCTACCCGCCGAACTGGTCCATCGCGCGCGAGCGCCTCGCGCCGACCGGCGCGTCCGTGGTCGCGTATGCCGCCGACGAGACCTCGAGCCCCTTGCCGTTCCGCGACGGCTCGTTCGCCGTGGTCCTCGATCGCCACGAGGCGTACGACGCCCACGAGGTCGCCCGGGTGCTCACACCGGGCGGTGTCTTTCTGACGCAACAGGTCAACGGTCGAAGCCACGCCGATTTGCTCGGATGGTTCGGCACCGAGCCACACTGGCCCGATGTCACTCTCGACCGGCTCGCAGCAGATCTGGTCCAGGCGGGTCTGAACATCGAGCTCGCGCGATCGTGGTGGGGCAGCATCTCGTTCTTGGACGTCGCCGCTCTCGTCTATTACCTGAAAGCGATCCCATGGGAGGTGCCCGACTTCTCCGTCGGCCGTTTCAAGACCGAGCTGTTCGGGCTGCAACGGCGTCTGGACGAGACCGGCGCGCTGCGCTTCGACGAAGGGCTCTTCGCGATCCGCGCTCGTAAGCCGCGATGACGATCGTTCTTCGGCCGCGTGCGTCGTTGTTCCACGCCGAAGGCGGCTGGTTCAGCGCGAACTGGCACTTCAGCTTCGACCAGTACTGGGACGAGGCCAACATGGGCATCGGCGATCTTCGCGTGTTCAACGACGATCGGCTCGTGCCGGGCGCGGCCTGGCCGATGCATCCGCATCGGGACATCGAGGGGATTACCTACGTGGCCGAGGGAACGTTCGAACACGCCGACTCGCGCGGCAACGGCGGCGTCCTTCATCCCGGCGCCGTCCAGCGGGCCACGCTCGGATCCGGGATGCAGCACTCGGAGCGCAACGGCTCGAAGACCGAGCCGATGCGCTTCATCCAGATGTGGATCCTGCCCGCGCGCCGCGGCCTCGAGCCGAGCATCGAGCAGCGCGAGTTCGCCGCGGACGCTCGACGGAACGTCCTCAAACCCGTGCTCGTACCGGCCGAGGGATTTGGCGGCGACGGCGCGCCACGCGCGGACGGTGCCGTCACGGTGCACCAGGACGCGGCGGTCTATGCCGGGCTCCTCAACGCGACCACAAAGTCGCGGCACGAGTTCCGCCCGCACTTCGGCGGCTATCTCTTCGTGGTCCACGGCGCCCTGGTCCGACCACAGCTCGATGAAGGTGGTGCGGCCAAGATCCAGGACGAGCCCGCGATCGATCTCGAGGCCGGACCGAACGGGGCCGAGGTCCTTCTCGTGGAGACACGCACAAGCACCCCCTGAGCGTCCGCGGCCATCGTTACGGGTTTGCCCCCTCCAAGCCATTGCAGCAGTGCCCCCGCAACGTTCATGGTTACGCGACCCCGGCGTGCGCCGGCGGCAGGAGGGAAGACCACAAATGCGTGAATACCAAAGCGGGAGCGCCGACGCGGCTGGAAACGCGACGTTCGGCCCAGGGCTGGTTTTCGAAGGAAAGCTGAGCTTCCAGGGTCAGGTCCGTTTCGACGGAACCTTCACCGGCGAGATCACGACCGACGACCTTCTCATCATCGGCGAGACGGCCAAGGTCTCAGCCGACATCACCTGTGGCTCGGTGGTGATCAACGGCGAGGTCAACGGCAAGATCAAGGCTCGCGATTCCGTCGAGCTCCGCGGTCACGCCCGCGTCAAGGCTGACCTCGTGACTCCGTCGCTCGTCATGGACAAGGGCGTCGTGTTCGACGGCTACTGCAACATGATGGACAAGCGCGACCTCGTATCTCTCCCGACTTCGAACGGCGAAGAGCGCCGCAAGTCGTGGCAGGGTGGCCGCAACAACAAGCACCAGGACCGCCGCAACCGCGAGGCCATCGAGGCCCAGCCGGCGGATCTCTCAGCGCAGTAATTCCAGGGCGGCGTGCGGCGCTCCTGCCGCACGCAGCTCCTGGCTTTCTCTGAGACCCGGTCTGCACCTGCGTCGCCGCACCCGCGCGTAGCGTCGGGCGCGTAGTCATGCGGCGTCTTCTCACGGCCACCGTCGGCGTCGCGATCGGGCTTGTCGTAGGCGCTTCCGTCATCCACGCGGCACCGGCGCTCGACCCACGCTGGCAGACGGCAGGTGCGACATACGAGACCTCGCTCGTCGACCGGCTCACGCGGAGCGAGAAGGCGCCGCTCCTGTTCGTTCCTGATTCGGTCACAAACGTGCCGTCGGCACTCGCGACCCTCATCCTCGTCCTCCCGGGTCTCGGCAATGACGGTCGTGATCTGGCGCAGGAATTCGCACCAGCCGCAGAAGAACACCGTTGGCTCCTTCTTGCGCCAAATCCGGTCTACGATCCGATCGGGAACGAGACCCTGACGCTTGCGGATCTGCGGGTCGACCAATCGCTCATCGCGCTCGCAGATGCGGTCATCGCGCAGTCGCGATTCCACATC
The DNA here is from genome assembly GCA_035637615.1 of Bathyarchaeia archaeon. Classification (GTDB taxonomy): domain Bacteria; phylum Chloroflexota; class Limnocylindria; order P2-11E; family P2-11E; genus 3-1-20CM-2-70-9. Next base: position 3,674 of record DASPWX010000014.1, read on the forward strand.
GCGTCCGAAATCGGCATCGTCGGCTTTTCGCGCGGAGCGCAGAGCGCGCACCGTTTCGCTCTGCGCCATCCCGAGCGTGTCTTCGCCCTCGCGACCTTTTCGGCGGGCACGTACACCATGCCGACGAGCGCGGCGCCCTATCCGTTCGGCATCGGAGACTTTGCCCTCTGGAACGACCAGAAACCCTTCGACGTCGCTGCTTTCCGGCACGTGCGGATCCTCGTTGGTGTCGGAGAAGCCGATGCGAATCCCGCCGACGTCGTGCGCGACTGGGATGCCGTCGGCGGCCGGACTCGGCTCGAGCGCGGCACGCGTTTCGCGCAGGCCCTGCAGCAGATCGGCGTTCCGTCGCGTTTTCAGAGCTATCCCGGCGTCGGCCACGCTTTCGTGCCGGCCATGCGCGCCGACACCGTCGCCTGGTTTCTCGGGAGCTCGTCAGACCGGTACCCGGCGAGGATCGTTGCGTAGCTCGCCGGGTCGGTCGCGCCCTCGGTGTTCACAACTGCGACCTGCGAGTCAGGAGTGATGCCGAGTCGTGCGCGAAGCATGCCGTCCGCGCAGGCAACGAGGGCACCGGCGAGGCCCGCGGCGCCGGAGGCGCCGGCTATGACCCCTCTTCGTGCGAGCTCGCGCACCGCGGCGGCCGCCTGCGCGTCGGTCACGACCATTGCGCCGTCGATGCCCGCGAGAAGGATCGGCCAGGCCACGAAGGACGCGCTCTGACAGCGGAGGCACGCCATGACCGTCGGCGTGTCCGGGACTGAGACCAGCGCACCCGACGCGAACGACAGTGCGATCGCGTTCGAGCCCTCGGGCTCCACGACGACGACCCTTGCCGTGGCCGAGATTCGGCGCAGACTCGACGCGGCCGCTGCCGATAGGCCGCCGACTCCCGCCTGAACGAACAGGAGATCCGGTGGCCGGAGGATCTGGTCGAAGAATTCCTCGAAGAGCGTGCCGTAGCCCGCGATCACATCGCTCGCGAACGTCCGCTCCTCATCCGCGGCCTCGGCGCCGACCGTGTCTGGGCAATACCAGTGACCGCGTGCGCGCGCGGCAGCCCCCGCCGCAGCGACGGCGTCGTCGTAGCTGCCGTCGACCAGCTCCACCATCGCGCCGTGCCCTTTTATCGAGTCAATGCGGCTGGCCGCGCTGTCCGCGGGAAGGAACACGACGCACCCGCAACCCAGAGCCTCTGCGAGTGCGGCGACCGCGCGCCCGTGATTACCGTCGCTCGCGGTGCAGAGCGTGCGCGGGCCGAGGCTGCGCGCGATCTGGGAGAGATCGGGGAAGGCGATAAGCGCGTCCGGAGAAAGACCAGCGGCAGCCTTCACGCGTTCGTGGAGCGCCCAAGAGCTCCCGAGAAGCTTGAACGATGGAAGTCCGAACCGTTCCTGCTCATTCTTCACCGCGATGCCGGCGACCTCGCGGATACGCGCCAGCTCCGGCATCTCGACCACTGGGGTCGGCGCATATCCGGGCATCGTGCGGTGAAACCAGATCGGTCGCGTGGTACCTCTCGCTGCCCCACTGTAGCCGCGCTCCCGCCACGGGTTGTGGACGAGACGCGCGGCCTGCCCTGGGGTGCTCATGGCCTCATGTTCGCTGGTGGCCGTGGCGAAGGGGAAACTCGTAGGGTGGGCGCACGGTGAAACGATCGGCGGCGGCTCCGATCCCCGCGCTGCTCGCGTCGGCGGACCCATCGATCCGATGGAAGACCCGCATCCACGTGCTCGGCGAGAATTCCGATTCGAAGTCCATGCGGTTGCTCCGCGAG
>DASPWX010000015.1:0-17032 GCA_035637615.1 Bathyarchaeia archaeon
GACCGCGCCGGCGACCAGCACTACGACACCATCTCGGCGTTCATCAAGAGCGTCCGCGGTTCCGATCCCGACGCCGCTCTCTACTGGCTCATGCGGATGATCGACGCGGGCGAGGACCCGATGTTCATCGCGCGTCGCATCGTCATCCTCGCCGGCGAGGACGTGGGTCTCGCCGATCCGCAGGCGCTCGTCATCGCCAGTGCGGCTCAACAGGCCACGCATCTCATCGGGATGCCTGAGGCGTACTTCCCGCTCGCCGAGGCGACCGTGTACCTCGCGCTCGCGCCGAAGTCCGATTCGCTGAAGCGCGGCCTCGGCGAGCTCCAGCACGACCTCGCCGAAACGCGCGTCGATCCCGTGCCGCTGCATCTCCGCAACGCGCCCACGCGCCTGATGGCGGAGCAGGGGTACGGGCGGGGCTACCAGAACGCGCACGATTTCGACGGCCATGTCGCGCCGAACGAGACCTACCTGCCGGATTCGCTCGCTGGGCGGCGCTACTACGTCCCGACCGACCTCGGCGCCGAGGCGAAGCTCCGGGCGCGCCTCGAAGAGCTCAGGCGAAGCGTGCGAGGAACAGGCCCAGCTCGAACAGGAGATACATCGGGACCGCGACCAGCGTCTGGTTGAACGGGTCCGGCGTGGGCGTGATGACCGCGCCGATGAGGAACGCCGCGAGGACGGCGTAGCGGCGCTGTTTGACGAGCCACTGCCGCGTGATCACGTGAATCTTGATGAGCGCGAATATCGCGGCCGGAACCTCGAAGATCAGCCCCATCCCCAGAATGAAAATGGTGACGAACGAAAGGTAGTCGGAGGCACGCAGCTCGTTATGGATGACCTCCTGGCCGAAGGTGACAAGGAACTTGATCGCGTTCGGCAGCAGGACGAAGTAGCAGAAGAGCATCCCCGCGACGAAGAGACCGATGACCGGTAAACCCATGAAGCGGACGAAACGCCGCTCCTTCGGAAGGAGAGCGGGGTCGATGTACGCGTAGATCTCGTAGAGGATCACCGGCATCGCGAGCGCGAACCCCGCGAAGAGCGCGACGCGGAAGTAGGTGGTGAAGTTCTCGGTTGGGCTGAGCGAGATGAGCGTCGTCGGGGGCTGGCGGCAGACATAGGTCGGGATGAAGCTGCAGTCCACCGGGATGAGCAGGATGCGGATGAGCTGCGTGCCGAAGTAGAAGGCGATCGCCGTCGCGATGACGAGCGCGATCGCCGACACCACGAGACGGCTCCGCAGCTCTCCGAGGTGTTGAACGAGCGAGAGCTCCTTGTCGCGCTCGCGAGTGGTCGTCCCCGCGGTCATCTGTCGGTCGTCACGCTAGCAGTTGCGCCGACCTAGAATTGACCCGCCCGCCCCCGTAGCTCAGCGGATAGAGCGACGGCCTCCGGAGCCGTAGACAGGCGTTCGATTCGCCTCGGGGGTACTGCCGCCCAAGCGCGTGGCTGCCGTCACAGAGACCGGCACGGTTGCTGCAGACATGGGGCCCGTAACTAAAACGGAGGTGTTCGTATGGACCTTGGAGGTCTCCTCGTTTTCCTGATCGTCGGACTGATCGCGGGCATCATCGCACGGGCGCTTGTGCCGGGCCCCGACCCGATGGGTTGGCTCGGGACGATGATCCTGGGCATCGTCGGATCGTTCGTCGGCGGGACGCTGGCGGCTCTCATCTTTGGTGGGACGCTCGCCCTGTCTGCCGCGGGCATTGTCGGCTCGGTCATCGGCGCCATCATCGTGCTGCTGATCTGGCGCGCGATGGGCGGCCGGCGCGGCGTCGTCGCCTGACGCGACGCGCAGGAGCGAACTAACTAAGGGGCCGTGGCGCTCAGTGCGCCGCGGCCTCTTCGTCTTCCAGGATGAGGCGGTTGGTCGCCACCCAGAACTTTCCGAATCGATCCTTCACCAGCCACTCCTCGCCGTTGGGCGACGAGCGCACGAGCTCGCCGACGCGGCGGTCCGGCCCAAAGCGAACCTTGACGCCCGCGCGGAGCTCGATCGGAGGCTGGCGCCTCATCTCGTCGGAACTGTACCCGCTGTAACGAGACCCTCATCGAGCCGGCGAACGTACTCGCCGAGCATCGGCTCGACGAAGTCGTAGCGGCCGCGGCCCAGTCGCACGACGAGGCCGCGCTCCTGCAGCGCGGCGAGCGCCCGTAGAACCTCCGGTCGCGGCACGGCGCCGCCTTCAGCATCGGCTGCGTACAGCACCGCGCGATGAGCGATCCGCTTTGCGACCTGCTGCAGATATTTGTGCGAGCCGAGCTCCGTCCAATGGAGCGCGAATGGCCGCTCGAGCTCGCGCATGGCCTGCTCGTAGGCGACCTCGAGAAGGTCGGACGTCACGCTACGTGATCCAGCGTCGCGCATGAGGTAATGGAGCGCGGCGCACACCTGCATCGTGTCCTGCGGATGCCCGCCGGTCGCGTCGAGGAGACGATCGACGCTTGCGTCATCGATCGTCAGCTTCTTCGCGGCGAACTTCGTCTTCAAATATTCGAGCCAGTCGTCAGGGTCGATGCCGAAGCGGTGCCCACCCGCGTCCGTTAGATCCAGCGGTACGGCGAACCGATAAAACGCATGGCCCTTCGCGCTGAAGAGCTCCTCGAGGATGCCCTGCTCCGACCCGAGGAACGCGTAGCTCACCCCGCGGTGCGCCTGGAAGCGCGTGCGCATGACGTCGAAGACCCGCGGACCGAGCCGTCCAGCGGCCTGGAACTCGTCGAGGACCACCACGACGCGCTTTCCCGAGCGCTTCGCCAGCCCCTGCGCGAGATCCAGCGCGCCTTCGAAGAAACGCTGCGCGTTCGTCTCGCGGGCGAGCTGGAGCGCGAGCTCCACGTGCTCGTACTTCACCTTGACCGTCGGCTGCATCCCCGCCGCGATGGCCTTGGCCTGCTCGAAGCTCCGCTCCACGCCGGAAAGGTTCTGCAAAACAGCGTCGGCGAGGCGCTCGCCCAGCCCGCGTATGTCGGTGGCACCCAGGCAGTCGACGTAGGCGGTGTACGCGCCGCGCCGGCGCAACCGGCGGAGCGCCTCGATGATGATCGACGTCTTTCCGATGCGCCGTGGACCGGAGATGAGGACATGCTGGCCATCCTCTAGGCGCTCGGTGAGCCGACGCAGGTAGGTCTCGCGACCGACAAGATCGGCCGCCGGGACCGGTCCCCCGACGGGGAAATAGGGCGTTGCGAGCACCCGCTCGCGTGGTCGCAGCATTGCGCCCAGCATCATACATCTGATGTATCAAGCACATGCCCGCGATGGATACATGGCGGACGTGGGACGATGGGAGCATGCCCTATCTGATCGCCGCGATCGTCGCCGCCTTCGCGGCGCTGGCCGGCTGGCTCGCACGACCGCTTTCGCCGGATCCGGCCGACCGGCGAGAGCTTGCCGACGCGGTCAACTCGGTCGACCGCGAGCTGGCCGCCAACCTCGAGCTCACCACGATGTTCGATCAGACAAAGCAGGCGGTGACGCTTGAGAACGGCGAGTTCGCCCGGCATAGCGCGACGCTGGCGCGACACGCGGGCCCTGCCGCGGCGGCGGTCGCGAAGCTGTACGACCAGATGTCGCTCGCCGAGGCGGCGATGGTGCGCCGCGGGCCGGCGAACTCGCTCCGCGCCGAGGACCGCCAGCTCATCGAAGGCTGGGAAGGCGATGCGCGCGAGGCGCAACGCTCGCTCCGTGCATCCCTCGAGGCGCGCTCGCTGCGAGGCTGGGCAGCCCTCAGCGCTCGTTTGCATGGACGCTTTGCGCGGCGCTAGACGACCCCTGTCTCGGCTAATGGCACGAACCGTGCATCCCGTGCGTTAAACAGACCAGATGTCCATCAAGGGGATAGCGCCTGGCCGGGCGTACCGCGCCTACCGTTTTCCCGCCCGGACGGGCGGGCGTCTTTCGCGCCGCGTCAGCGCGGTGCGGCCGGTCGGCACGTTCGCGGGCGTCCTCACAGCCGTTCTCCTCGCCGGCTTCGCGTTCGTCGGAGTGGCGGCGGCCGCGACGTTCGGCTATTTCGCATCGGACCTTCCCGCCGCGAGCGACCTCGCGACCGTACCGGTGCCGCTCACCACACACATTTACGACCGGAGCGGCGAGCACCTCCTCTACACGCTTTCGGACGAGCGGCGTGACCTGATCTCGATCGACGCCGTCCCCAAGCGCATGCAGGACGCGACGATCGCGATCGAAGACAAGACCTTTTGGACGAACCCCGGCGTCGACATCGGCGGCATCATCCGCGCGATCCAGGTCAACAGCGCGAGCGGCCGCATCAGCCAGGGTGGATCGACGATCACACAGCAGCTCATCAAGACCCGCCTCCTCGGTGACGATCCGACGTTCACCCGCAAGATCAAGGAGGCGATCCTTGCCGTAGAGGCGACGCGGACGTTCAGCAAGGCGCAGATCCTCGAGATGTACTTCAACCAGATCTACTACGGGAACCAGGCCTACGGCCTGAAGGCGGCGGCGGCGACCTACTTCGGCGTCACCGACCTGAACCAGCTGACGCTCGGCCAGATGGCTCTTCTCGCCGGCCTGCCGCAGGCCCCCTCCGACTACGACCCGATCCAGAACATGGAGGGCGCGAAGGCCCGCCGGGCGCTCGTCCTCGACGCCATGGTCGACAACGGCTACGCGACGGCCGCCGAGGCCGACGCGGCGAAGAACGAGGCGATCGAGGTCAAGCCCGTCACGACGTCGCTCTACGCGCCGCACTTCACCTTCCGCGTGCGCGAGCAGCTGGTGCAGGTCCTCGGCGAGAAGGCGGCCTATCGCGGCGGCTACAACGTCTACACGTCGCTCGATTGGAACATGCAGCAGCTCGCCGAGAAGGAAGTGCGCCAGCACGTCGACGCCCTCAAGGGCAACAACGTGAACAACGCGGCGCTCATCACCATGGACCCGACGACCGGCGAGATCCTCGCGTACGTCGGCAGCTACGACTACTACATGCACACGCCACAGGTGCAGGGCGACTACGACCACGCGGGCATCGCGTTCCGTCAGCCGGGGTCGACGTTCAAGCTCTTCACTTACCTGACCGGGATGCTCAAAGCGGGGATGACCGCGTCGACCCAGCTCTACGACATCCAGTTCAACATGCCCGACGGGAGCGGTAAGAGCTACAGCCCCAAGGACGCGACGAAGGAGCAGCACGGCCCGGTCACGATCCGGCAGGCGTTGCGTGAGTCCCTGAACCTTCCCGCGCTCCAGGTCACGCGCACTGTCGGCGTCGACGCGATCATCGACACGGTCCACCAGCTGGGCATCAATCGCGACTGGGATCGGTCGCAGCTCGGCCTTTCGTTCGGCATCGGCGCGGGCGAGATGCGGCTCATCGACATGGCGAGCGCGTACGAGGTCATCGCGAACATGGGGGTTCGCGTCGAGCCGACTTTCATCCTCAAGATCGTCGATCCGGCGGGCAACGTCGTGAAGGACTACTCCAAGGCTGAGGGTCGGCGCGTTCTCGACCAGCGGTACGCGTGGATCATGGCCAACATCCTCAAGGACAACACCGACACGGGACCGAACGGCTCGTTCGTCTTTTCGTCGTTCACGTCGATCGGCCGAACCGCCGCCCTGAAGACCGGCACCACCGACAACTTGCAGGACGTCCTGGCGATCGGGTTCGTGCCCCAGCGCCTCACGGCGATCTGGATGGGGAACTCGGATAACTCGGAGATGCGCGGCATCTCCTCGGCGCTCGGTCCTGGAATCCTCTGGCGCGACTACATGAAGACGGTCGTCGGCTCACTCCCGGTTGAGTGGTATCCACGGCCCGACGGCATCGTCGACAAGGTCGTCTGCGTCAACCCATCGAAGTACGGCGGCAACGGCTCAGGTCTACTGCCGGGCCCGTACTGCCCTTCGACCTACAGATGGACCGAGCAATACGTGCAGGGCACCGAGCCGACGATCGACGACCGCACCTTCTACACCTCGTGCGGGATCAACCTCCGCGCCCCCTTCGCCGATTGGCAGAGGGACTACAACGCCTGGGCCGCGGGCGCGGTCTCCGGCGCCTACAGCTACGGCCGCTTCAGCTGGCAGATCTGTGGGTTCGCGCCGAGACCGAGCGCGCCGACCTCGCCAGCCCCCGGATCGAGCGGCGCACCCTCGGCGCAGCCGCCGGGACAGACGAGTCCACCGCTACCGACCCCGCAGCCGAAGCCGTCACGGAAGCCCTAAGCAAACCCGCGAATCGTCCGTAGACTCGGGCGCGTGCGGGCGGTCACCAACACCTCCTTTTACGCGCCCGTCGAGGGCGAGCTGGGCGAGCTCGAGCGGCGCCTGCTCGAGGTCGGCCGCGGGGCGCATCCGGTCTTCCGCGACGCCGTCGCCCATCTCTTCACGACGCCCGGCAAGCTTCTCCGGCCGACGCTCGTGTTCCTCTCGTCGCGGTTCGGCCCAGGCCGAGACAGCGAGGTCGTCCTAAACCTCGCCGAATCGCTCGAGCTCGTGCATACCGCCTCGCTCGTGCACGACGACGTGGTCGACCGTGCGGAGGTGCGCCGCAATGTCCAGACCGTGAACGCGAAGTGGAACGACGACGTTGCCCTCATCGTGGGTGACTACCTCTTCGCGAAGGCGTACGCGCTGGCCGCGGTCCTCCCGAAGCCGGAGGTCATCGCGATCGTCGCGCAGACCGTGTTCGCGCTCTGCGACGGCGAGCTCGGCGAGATCACGGCGACGCGATCGCTCCCGAGCGAGGCCGCCTATCTCGACCGCATCGAGCTGAAGACGGCGTCGCTCTACGCGGCGTGCAGTCAGGGAGCGGCCCTCCTCGCCGACGCTGAGCCCGACCACGTCGCCGCCCTCGGCGCATTCGGGACGAACCTCGGCATGGCGTTCCAGATCACCGACGACGTGCTCGATCTGGTCGGCGACGAAGAGGATTTTGGAAAGACCGTGGGCCGTGACCTGCTCGAGGGCATGCCCACCCTGCCGATGATCTACGCGGTGGAGGACCGCGACGGCAGTGGCGCGGCACTGGAGCGGCGGATCCTCGCGCCCGCTAAGAGCGAGGACGACATGCGAGCGCTCCTCGCGGAGATCCGCAGGTCGAGCGGTCCCGAGCGGGCACGTCAGCGCGCCCTCGGCTTCCACGACGCGGCGCTTCGCGCTCTCGAGCGCCTTCCCGACCGTCCGGAGCGCGACGCGCTGCGCAACGCGGCGGACTTCGTGGTGAGCCGGGTGCGCTGATGAGCTCGCCTGAGATCGAGTCTTTCCGGGTCCGCTTCGGCTACGAGTTCGACCGCCTTCTCGAGACGATCGCCGGTCTCGACGACGAGGCTGTCAACTGGAAGCCGCCGGCCCCGGGCTCGAACTCGCTGCTGGTGCTCGTGACCCACGCGATCGCATCGGCCGAGGATCATGTCGTACGGACCGCCGCCGGGAAGACCGTCGTGCGCAATCGCGACGCGGAGTTCGCCTCGAAGGGCGGGGCAGGTCATCTCGCCGCCCGTGCGGCGGAGGTACGTCGCCGGATCGATGAGGCGCTCGCCGGGCTCGAAGGCCGTCTCGAGGAGGAGCGCGATCCTCCCTTCTCCACGTGGCCCGGACCTCGCGCCACCGTTCGCGACCGGCTCATCAACAGCGTCGCCCACACCGCGGAGCACGTCGGTCACGCTCAGCTCACGCGCGATCTGTACGCGGGGAGAAACGCGAAGGCCTGAAAGAACGAGCCGCTCTAAGGCCCGGGCGGCCTCCCGCCTCGACGCTTGCCGCGGCGCCGGCGGCGCTTGCGTTGTCCCTCGCCGGTCTCGGAGATCGGCGTCGGACGCTCCTGTCGCGGCACTTCATCGCTCCCGTAGCTCCCGACACCCTTGGTGTGCGCGGGAATCGCGGCGAAGGAGACCCCGAGCTCCGCGGCGGTAAGCACCTTCCGCGTTCCGTCGACCATCCCCACCACGATCGATTCCTTCACCACGTTCACTCCCTGCGTCGTTGCGCAGCCGGCCGTGCCGCACGACCCGCTCACGCACGATGGGATGTGAAACGTGTCACCGAGCTTGGGCAGCTTGCCCTTCACCTCCTGGTAGGTCTCGAGCTCGTAGATGAGACAGCACTTGAGCCGGCCGCAGACGCCGGTGAGCTTCGACTGATTCAGCGGCAGGTCCTGCTCTTTGGCCATCCGTATCGAGATGTTCGAGAACTTGTCGAGCCACGACGAGCAGCACAACTCCCGGCCGCACGTGCCGACACCGGTCATGACTTTTGTCTCGTCTCGGGCGCCCATCTTTCGGAACTCGATGCGGGTGCCGAAGTGAGCGGCCAGCGCCGCGTTGAGCTCGCTCAGGTCGGGGCGGTCGCTGCTCGAGAAGAAGAAGACGACGCTCGATCCGTCGAACTGCCAGTCCGCCCCAAGTATTTTCACCGGCAGATTGCGCGCGCGGACCATCTCTGCGGCCGCCCGCGTCGCGTCCTCTTCCAGCCGCTTGTGCTTGTTCATCGCGAAGAGATCTGCGCCGGTTGCTTTGCGGACGACGTTCCCGAGGGGCGGATCGATCATCACGAGCGGCGAGTCGGTCGGCAGGATCGCGACGCGGGCGGCGTCCTCTCCGAGCTCGGTGCGCACGATCACGAAATCGTTCACGTCGACATCCTCGACGCCGCGAGTCTCGAAGAAATACATCCGGCCGGCTTTCATGAAGCGCGCGCCGATGACCGTGCGTGGCGTGATCATGCGGCGGCTCCGGCCAACGCCGCCGTGTACGGCAGGCGCAGCGCCAGGAGCTCGAGCAGCATGCGCGCGTTCACGTTGGACTCGACGACGTCGCGCCTCCAGCGATCGAGCGACAGAGCGAGGTCCACGAGCTCGCGCTGACCGACGGCCTTCGCAAGAGCGGCCGACTCGCGCGCTCGGTCGGGACGAAGCGCACGGTCCGCGCCGTGAGCGGCGACCGCGGCATCCCGCGCGAGCTCGCTCCAGCCAACGAGACGTGACTGGATCGCGTCGTTTCGTTTCTGCGTGTCGCGCTCCGACTCCGCGAGATCGACCGCCCACGCAAAACGGTCGGTCAGACCGCTGCCCACGAGCTTGTAGAACTCCGTTTCGAGGGCACGCCGCGCTTTTCGCGCGGCCTCATCGCTCGCCAGCGCGATCGCGAGCCCGGGCCGGCCCGCTCCGGCCGGAGCGTGACGCCGAGCCTCGGCGCCGAAGCGCTTGGCGAGACCGTCAGCGATATCCGCCGTCGGCACGAGCCGCATCGGAAGCGGCACCAAGCGCGAGCGGATCGTCTCGAGCAGCCGCGCGGGGGTGGGGGTGAGGAGGAGCAGGACGGCATGGATCGGAGGCTCCTCGAGCGTCTTGAGGAGGGCGACCTCCGCATGCTCTGAGAGATCCGCCGCGTCGTCGATGATGACCACGCGCCAGCTTCCCTCCAGGGGACGAAGCGCCAGATCCTGCTGCATCTCGCGGATCTGCTCGATCGCGATGAGCTTCTTGTCGGAGTCCTTCTCGAGGTCGATGAGCCTCGTGACCAGGCGAACGTCCGGGTGCGTGAAGTGCTCGACCTTGCGGCACGCGAGACAGATCCCGCAGCCACCGGCGGCGCGTGGCTCGCTGGTGCAGAAGAGCGTCTGCGCCAGTCGGATCGCCACGGTTCGCTTGCCGATCGACCGCGGGCCGCTGAGCTCGTACGCATGGGCCACGTCGCCATCGAGCGCTTTCTCGCCCAAACGGGCGAGCAGGCGACGCTGCCCGATCACATCACGCACTCGGGTGCGATGGATTCTAGTTGGCTAGCAGCAGGGCGCCTCGTCGGGCGGGCAGCAGTCCGGCGCGGGGCACGAGGGGGCTGGGCAGCAGGGCTCGTTCATGGGGTGGCCTCCTTTCGCGCGCGGATGTAGGCGCTCGCGATGGCGCCATCGACGCCTTCGAGGCGCGTCTCTCTCGTGATCTCGACGTCGACCTCGCGGAACCCGGCGTCGCGAAGCGCTTCGGTGTACTCGGCGACCGAGATCGTGCCGGCGACGCAACCGGCCCATTGGTCGAGCGAGCGCTTCACCTCTGCGGGTAGCTCCGCGAGCGCGACCATGTCAGCCACGGCGAACCGGCCCCCGGGCGCCAGGACGCGGTGCGCCTCACGGAGGACGGCACGTTTGTCGGCAGCGAGGTTGATGACGCAGTTCGAGATGACCACGTCGACGCTGGCGTCCGGCAGTGGGATGTCCTCGATGGTCCCCTTGAGGAACGTCGCGTTATCGACCTTGGCATTGGTCTGGTTCCCGCGGGCCACCGCGAGCATCTCGTCGGTCATGTCGACGCCGTAGGCATGCCCGCCTGGGGCAACGCGCTTCGCCGAAAGGAGCACATCGAGTCCGGCGCCGCTGCCGAGGTCGAGCACGCGCTCGCCCGGCCGGAGATCGGCGAGGAGCGTCGGATTGCCGCAGCCCAGACTCACCGTTGGATCCATCCCGACCGAGGCGAGCTCGGCAGCCGAGTACGTCGCGCCGCAGGAGTCGTCTTCGCAGCAGGCAGCGCTCGACGCGCCCACCCTCACGCGGAGCTTGTCGCCCTCGTCGTGAAGGCTCCAGTCCGCGGTCCCACAACAGCCCCGCTCAGCGGAGACAAGCCGCGCGAGCTCCGCGCGCGTCTCGGGCGATGCGCGATAGGTGGACGTCACGGACCCGCCGGCCTCCTCTCGGCCGATCAGGGCCGCCCCGTCGATGGCCTTCCACTCCTCGCGCCGGGTCGCCAGGTCGGGCGCGCTGAGGTTGCACGCCAGATCGAGTCGCCCGGTCACGCCCGGCGACGCCATCTGCAGTGCCTTTGCGGCGTAGCGGTCGCGAACGGCGTCTTGAATCTCAGTCACTCGGCACCTCCAACGCATAGACGAGCGTCGATGGGACGCTAACGAATCCATTGACGTTCGTCAATGGGTCTGAGAAACTGGCGGCGTGGAAAAGATCATGGTCCTCCCGGAGCGCGAGCGCGGGGTCTGCTGCCCGCCGACGCTCAAAGCGCGCCCCGAGAAGATCGAACAGACGAGCGAAGTCCTGAAAGCGCTCGCCGATCCGACCCGCCTGCAGATGGCGCTCCACCTCCGCGATGCCAAGGAGCCGGTGTGCATCTGCGACTTCACCGCGAGCTTCGACATCTCGCAGCCGACCGTCTCGCACCACATGGCGAAGCTTCGCGAGGCTGGGCTCGTGGACGTGACCAAGCGCGGGATCTGGTCGTTCTATCGGCTCGCGCCGAACCTTCCGGCCGCGACGCGCCGCATCCTGGACGCTATCGGCTAGCGGCCCGCTCGATCGCGGCCTCGTACGCGCGCTCCGTTCGTTCGGCGACGAGGTCCCAGGTCCACTTCTCCTGCAGCCGGAAACGGCCGGACTCGCCCATGCGCCGCGCGCGGGTCGTGTCGCCGAGGAGAGTGAGGATCGCGCGCGCGATCGCGTCTGCCTCCTGTGGTACGACGAGCCCATCAATCCCGTCGCGCACCACCTCCCGGACCGGCGGGATGTCGCCGGCGATCACCGGTCGCCACGCGTACCAGGCCTCGAGATACGTATGGCCGAACGTCTCGTGCGTCGACGGCATGGCGAAGATCGTCGCGCGCGCGTAGGCCTCGGCCTTCTCGGCCTCGCTGACGACGCCGCGGTCGATCCAGCGATCGTCCCTGAAGCGCGACTCGAACCGCGCGGTCCACGCGTTTTGCCCGATCGCGACGAAGCGCGCCTCCGGCCGGGATCGCCACACGATCTTCGCGGCATCGCGCAGCGCGTGATACCCCTTGTAGCGCTCCTTACGTCCGACGAAGAGCACCGTCGCCGGGTCCATCGGCACCTCGGGCAACCAGTCGATGATCGGACCGATCCCGGTGACATGAACGTGGCGCACGCGGCGTGAGGCGTACCACTCCGACTCCCACTTCGTAAGCGCGATCACCGCGTCGTCGCGACGGTAGCGCGCGATATCGCCCGCGGACGTGCCCGAGAAGCGCTGTCCCGGGTGAACGAGCGGCGTCTCGACGAAGGCCGCGCCAGCGCCGCGCGCCGCGATCTCGAGCGGCCCCGACCATTCGCGCGCGATCGAGTGCACGACCTGCGCGCCGGAGACGGCGTGTTCGAGGTCCGTGCCGCTCACGAGGGACGTGGGGAGGATCCCGTCCAGGGCCGCGCCGACGCGTCCGCCACGAACCGGAAGGAAAAGAAAGCGAACGCCCTCGTGCCGGAGCTCGACCGGGCCGGGCGGAGCGGCGTAGACGTCGAGCGGGATCCCCGGCCGGCGCCACGCGGGGCGAAGGCCCACGAGCGTCACGTCGTGATGGCGCTTCGCGAGAGAGCGCGCGAGGGCGCGCGCCTGCGCTTCCGAGCCGCCGACCGTCGAGAGGAGCTTCTTCGCGATAACGACGCGCATGGCGTCGCGAAATCTAGGCGAGCGCCTCGCCGACGTCAGCGTGGGCGTGAGCGAGCGCTCGGGCGTACGCCTCCTCGACGCGGTCGATCACGCGGTCCCAATCCCACTTTTCCCGAAGCTTCGCCGCTCCCGCTCGTCCCATCGAGGTGCGAACCCCAGGATCGTCGAGGAGCCGCTGAATCGCGCTCGCCACGTCGTCGGCACGTTGCCGGACGCAGAAGCCGTCGACGCCGTGGGCGATCACCTCGCGAAGAGGCGGGATGTCGCCGCCGACGACCGGACGCTCGTGCAGCCATGCCTCGAGATAGCCGATGCCGAAGGTCTCGTGGAGCGACGGCATCGCGAAGACGTCGCACGCGTCCAGGGCCGCGGATTTCTCCGTCCCGCTGGCCCGCTCGATGTCGACGATGCGTTCATCCGCGTACCGCGCGAACTCGTCGAAGAAGCTCGAGTAGAAACCGGGGATACCGATGAAGACGAAGCGGGTGTCGGGGTGCCGCCGCCAGACCAGCTCCGCGGCATCGAGCAGGTGGATGTAACCCTTGTAGCGCTCCTTGCGTCCGATGTAGAGGACGAGGGGAGCGTCCGCCGGAATGCCGTGCGCCGCGCGGAACGCGAGCCCGTCGTGCGAGCGCACCGCGTTCGGCCCCATCCCTGTCGTGACGACCCTCTCCGCGTCGACCCCTTCGCCTGCGAACCAGCCTTTTTCCCAGTCGGTCATCGTCGTGATCGCGTCGGCGCGGCGATAGCGCGCGAAGTCGCTTGGTGTGTCGCCGCCGTGGAACTGCCCACGGTGAGCAAGGGGAGTCAGGACGATCGGCGTCCCGAGCGTCTCGGCGACCTCGAGAGAGCTGTCCAGATACTCGCGGCCGATGTTGTGGATGAGGTCGCGATCCTCGGCGTACCACTCGAGGACGTCTGTGCGCATGAGGTCGACGAGCGTCGAGGCATCGGCGACGATCCCGAGAAAGCCGCCGCGAGGCTTGACCTGCACCACCTCCACCTTTTCGTCGGTGAAGACGCGGCGATCGTCGAAGGCCTGCGCGCAGACCACACGCACGTCATGCCCTCGGGCGGCGAGCCGCGTCGCGAACTGGTACGCGAGGCTTTCGGATCCGCCCACGCGCGCGTACGCACGCTTTGTGAAGAGAAGTTTCATCGCGAAGCGGTGAGAGGCAAGTCGCGTGCTAGGACGCGACGGCGCTTTCGTCCAGACCGATGAACTTCGACCACGTTCGTTCCCCCGCGCGGACATAGGAGGCGTAGAGGTACTGCGGCGTGGCCGGCGGCCGCACGGGCAGGCGGAGGAGCGTCATCCGCGACTCGGCCAGCGTGCGTCCACCTTTTCGGTGATTGCATGACTTGCAGGCGGCCACGACGTTCTCCCACACATGCTGACCGCCACGATGACGCGGAATCACGTGATCGAGCGTCAGGTCGTGGCCGCGCCGTCCGCAGTACTGGCAGGTGTGATCGTCGCGAACGAGGACTTCCTTACGTGTCATCTTCACGACCGGGCGCGGACGCTTCACGTGGTAGGCGAGACGGATCACCGAGGGCGAGGGGAATGAGAGCCGCTCGCTCGTGACGAGATGACCGTTCTGCTCCACCACGCTCGCCTTCTCCTTGGCGAGGAGGACCACCGCTCGGCGCACGTTGCACACGTTGAGCGGCTGAAAGTCGAGGTTTAGCACAAGGACGTTCGCGTCTACTACGCCCATGTTCCGATTCTAGGGTCTGAGCGGTACGATTGATGTTCCGATGGCCTCTCAGTCGACACCCGACAAGAACGGCTCCAAGAGCACCTGGACCCTGAAAACAGGCCTCGCCCAGATGCTCAAGGGCGGCGTGATCATGGACGTTGTCACTGCTGAGCACGCCAAGATCGCCGAGGAGGCCGGCGCCGTCGCAGTGATGGCGCTCGAGCGCGTTCCGGCCGACATCCGCGCAGCCGGTGGCGTCGCCCGGATGAGCGATCCCGAGATGATCCACTCGATCATGGAAGCGGTCACGATCCCGGTCATGGCCAAGGCCCGCATCGGCCA
The DNA here is from genome assembly GCA_035637615.1 of Bathyarchaeia archaeon. Lineage (GTDB taxonomy): Bacteria > Chloroflexota > Limnocylindria > P2-11E > P2-11E > 3-1-20CM-2-70-9. The sequence goes on from DASPWX010000015.1 coordinate 14,423, forward strand.
CTTCGTCGAAGCGCAGGTCCTTGAGGCGATCGGTGTCGACTATGTCGACGAGAGCGAGGTCCTGACCCCGGCAGATCTCAAGTTCCACATCGACAAGCACGCCTTCAAAGTCCCGTTCGTCTGCGGCGCACGCGATCTCGGCGAAGCGCTCCGGCGCATCAATGAGGGCGCCGCGATGATCCGCAGCAAAGGCGAGGCGGGGACCGGGAACATCGTCGAGGCCGTGACCCACATCCGTGCGATCACCGAGGCGATCGCCGAGCTCACCGAGCTCGGCCCCGACGCCCAGGAGAAAAAGGCCGGCGACTACCGCGTGCCGGTCGAGCTCGTGCGCCAGGTCGCGAAGGACGGCAAGCTCCCCGTCGTTCTCTTCTGCGCCGGTGGCATCGCGACGCCTGCCGACGCGGCGCTCATGATGCAGCTCGGTGCGGAGGGAAACTTCGTCGGCTCCGGCATCTTCAAGTCGGCCGATCCCGCGCGGCGGGCGAAGGCGATCGTCGAGGCGACCACGCACTTCCGCGATGCCAAGCTCGTCGCCGAGGTGTCCCGCGGACTCGGCGAGGCCATGCGAGGACTTTCGCTCGAGTCGATCCCGGCGCAAGAACGACTTGCAGTCCGCGGTTGGTAATCGCCGCCCGCTGACCGCGCGCGCCGGTGTCCTCGGTCTTCAGGGCGACTTCGCGGAACATCTCGCCACGCTCGATCGGATCGGCGTCGAAGGGGTGGACGTCCGCCGACCGGAGCAGCTGGACGAGATCGACGCGCTGATCATCCCGGGTGGCGAGAGCACGACGATCGGCAAGCTGGCGAGCCAGTACGGGATCATCGACAAGCTCAAGGATCGCGTCGCCGAGGGCATGCCCGTATGGGGCACCTGCGCGGGCGCGATCTTCATCGCGAAAGAGGTCCCGGGGCATCCGCACCCGCTCGCGGGCCTCATGGACATGACCGTCGAACGCAATGCCTTCGGGCGCCAGCTCGAGTCGTTCGAAGCGGACCTCGACGTGAAGGCTCTCGGCGAGGCGCCCTTCCATGCGGTGTTCATTCGCGCGCCGCGGATCAGCCGCGTCGGCGGCGGCGTCGACGTGCTGGCGCGGCTTGGCGACGGTACGGTCGTCGCCGCACAGCAAGGCCGGCTGCTCGCGACGAGCTTTCACCCCGAGCTCACGCACGACGAGCGCTTCCATCGGTACTTCCTCTCGCTCGGAACGAGGTAATGCCGGCGAGAGCGGCCACACCGCTCGATCTGCGCCGCGTCTCCAGCCTGCTCGCGAGCTCGCTCCACGACCCGAGCGGCATCATGGCGTCCGCGCTCCCGGTCCCGCTCGCCGCGGGCGCGATGTCGAGCTGGACGCGCCTCCTGCCGGGTCTGGTCGGCCTGAACGGGCGCCTTCGCGTCTTTCTCGAGGAGTACCGCGGCCAGCTTCGGTCGAGCGCGCTCGTGTACGACGGGAGCCGACCGGAGTGGGTCGTCCTCATCCTCGCCGCGCTCCAGCAGCCGGGCGGTGCCGACAGCGCCTTCCGTCTTCTCTCCGGGATCAGCGGGGCGGCCGCGCGCGCGGGGATGCACCGGATCTTCGCGGCCGTGCCGGACGAGGCTCTCGCGCGCGAGACCTTCTTCCAGGCGGGGTTCTATTCGTACACGCGAGAGACCTGGTACGTCGCGGCACGCACCGCGGTCATCGCGCCGGTGCCGCAGCTCGCGGCGCGCGAGGCGACGGGCCGTGATGCGCACGACCTCTTTCGTTTCTACGCGATGACGACGCCGCACGCGGTGCAGCGCGCGGAGCAGCTCTCGTTCGCCGACTTCGACATCAGTCGCCGCGGCGGCGCCTACGACCCGCCGCACCTCATCGGCGGGAACCCGCTCGCGATGCGCCGCCAATCCGCGCTCATCGACGGCGAGGAGTCGCACCTCCGGGCCTTCGCCCTCGCATTCAGCGGACTCGAGCGTCACCCGCACGTCTGCAAGGTCCGAACGGCAAACGGCGACGTCGACCTCGCGCGCGACCTGCTGCGCGCGACGGCGCGCGCGCTCCCCGCGGGAAAACCGGTGACGTCGCCGGTGCGCTCGTACGAGGAGCACGTCGCCCGAGCCCTTCTCGCCGAGGGCTTCCGCGAGTTCGCGACGTCGATGCTCTTCACCAAAGAGCTCGCCGAGCGGGTGGAGGAGCGCGCCTTCGCGCCGGCGGTGGTGAGATGAGCGATCCCAAAGTCCTCCCAACGCGGGAGGGCTATGACACTTGGGCCACGACGTACGACGACGACGCATCGAGCAACTGGCTGAAGGCGCTCGATCAGCTCGAAGTCGAGCGGTCGCTCGGAAACCTCGCAGGGCGAGACGTCCTCGACGTTGGAGGAGGCACGGGCCGCCACGCTATGAGGCTCAGCCGGTCGGGAGCGCGCGTGACCGTGCTCGACTTCTCGGAGGAGATGATCGCGAAGGCACGCGGGAAGCCGGGCGCCGAGGAGATCAGGTTCGTGGCTCATGACGTGCTTCGGCCTTTTCCCCTCGCAGACCGCTCCTTCGACTGCGTCCTTTCGGCCCTCGTACTCGAGCACATCCCGGTTAGCGATCTGGATCCATTCTTCCGCGAGCTCGGCCGGGTG
>DASPWX010000016.1:0-15706 GCA_035637615.1 Bathyarchaeia archaeon
CCGCCGGGCGTGATGATCCAAGGAGGAGGAGGGGGCGGCTCACCCGGGGCGTGGTACGCGCACGGGATCGCGTTCACGTCGATGCCCGCGCGCGAGTTGCTTGCGCATTTTGCGCGCGAGCTCGAAGCCTCAGGGGCGAAACCGCTCGCGCGCGAAGACGCCGACACCGCCTCGTGGGGCCGCTGGAAGCTGCAGACAAAAGATCTCGAAACGATCGTCGGCGTCGTGGCGGCCCACCCCGAGATGCGTCTCCTACTGCGCTACACGTACTCGCCGAAAGTGCAGGGACGTCAGGCCAGGATGATGACTGGGATGTGGTCATCGTCCTCGCTCCGAGGACTGGGCTAGTCCGCGCAGACTCAGGCGCAGAGGCGGACCGGATCGGCGCTTCCCGGCGGCCAGACGATGAACACCATCGTGGCGGACTGCCACCCGCAGTGGCTCGGCCCGTCCTCAGCCCGCCCCGCGCTCCCGAGCCTGTTTTGCGAGCGCGTCGGCGAGCTGCGTGATCCGCAGATCCGCCGCGTCGAGGCGCTTCGCGCACTCTGCGTAGAGGCGAAGGCCCTCTTCGTACAGGCGCACGGCCTCGTCGAGATCGAGTGCGGGATCCTCGAGCTTGTCGGCGATCGCCTCCAACCGCTCGAGCGCCTTGTCGAGGGAGACCTCGGGCTCAGCCATTTCGCTCGACAGTCTCCACCAACGCGCCGGCGCGCCCATCGCGCATGCGGATCCGGACGCGCTCGCCCGCTTCGATCGTCGCGACCGACACGCGGATGTGGCCGTCGGCCCCCTCGACGATGGCGTAGCCGCGTCCGAGCACGGCGAGCGGGGACAGCGCGGCAAGACGGCGCTGCGCGGACACGGCCCGTTGGCGCCGGAGCGGGACCGCGCGCGCGATCGCGCGGTCGAGCACGCGTCGCGCGTCGTCGATGCGCTGGCGTCGCACCGCAAGGCGCATGGCCGGGGCGCGCCGGTCGACCATCCGCCGGGCCGTCTCGAGGCGCCGGCGGCGCTCGTCGATCCGCTCGCGGACGCGCCCGGCGACGCGGCGCCACGCGCGGTTCGCGCGCTGCTGCGAAGCGCTCGAGTCGGGGACGACCAGCTCCGCCGCGGCGGAGGGCGTCGGCGCCCGCACATCGGCCGCGAGGTCGGCGAGCGTGACGTCGGTCTCGTGGCCCACGCCGGAGCACACCGGGCGTGGGAACCGCGCGAGTGCGCGGACGAGCGCCTCGTCGTTGAACGGCGCAAGGTCCTCGGCCGCGCCGCCGCCTCGCGCGAGGATGACGACGTCGAGATCGCGGATCTGCGCGAGACCGTCGAGCGCGGCGATGAGCGACTCCACCGCCCCGACGCCCTGCACCTGTGCGGGCGCGAAGATGAGCTCCATGCCCGCGTCCCGGCGAGCGACGATCTGCTGGATGTCATGCCACACCGCGCCGATCGGGCTCGTGACGACGCCGATGCGTCGCGGCGCAGGCGGCAGCGGGCGCTTTCGCTCGACGGCGAAAAGCCCTTCCGCCGTGAGGCGGCGCTTCAGCGCCTCGAACCGCAGATACGCATCGCCCGCGCCCGCGGGGCGGAGGTCGTCGACCTGCAGCTGGCACCGCCCGTCCTTCGTGTAGAGCTCGATGTAGCCGTGCGCGAGCACCTTGTTGCCGTCGCGCGGCGTCAGCGCGATCTGCGCGGCCTTCATCGCGAAGAGCACGCACTGCAGCTGCCCGACGTTGTCGCGCAGGGTGAAGTAGACGTGACCGACGGGCGAGCTTCTCGCTTGAACGACCTCGCCCTCGATCCAGAGGTCCTTGAATTCGTCGCCCGACTGGATGTGCGCGGCCAGGCGCGTGACGATCTGGCCGACGCGCAGGACCGCCCTAGGCGCGCTCGAGGTAATCACCGGTCCGCGTGTCGACCTTGATCTTGTCCCCACGCTCGACGAAGAGCGGCACGTTCACACGAATTCCCGTCTCGAGCGTCGCGGGCTTCGTCGCGCCCGTCGCGGTATCGCCCTTCAGTCCGAGATCCGTGTCGGTCACCGTGAGAACGACCGAGGCCGGCATCTCGACACCGATCGGCGAGCCCTCGTACTCGCTCAGGATCACGGTCATGCCATCGGTGAGGTAGTTCGTCGCGTCACCGAGCTGGTCGTCGTCGAGCGCGATCTGGTCGTACGTCGCCGTGTCCATGAAGTGGTAATGCGTGCCGTCCTTGTACATGAATTGCACATTTCGGTGGTCCAGGCGAGCCCGCTGGTAGCGATCGTTGGCCTGGAACGTCTTCTCGACGAGGTCGCCTTTGCGGACGTTGCGCAGCTTCATGCGCATCTGCGCGCTTCCCCGTCCGAGCTTGATGTGCTGGAACTCGACGATCTGGTACAGGACGCCGTCGAGCTCGATGGTCATCCCGCGCTTGATCTCCCCGGCACTGATCACGTTTTCTTCGTCTCCTCGATGAGCCAGCGTAGAGCCAGCTCGTATCCCGCCACGCCTTTACCGATGAACTGCGACTCGGTCACCTCGGTCAGGTAGCTCTTCTTCCGGAACTCCTCGCGCGCGGCGATCTCGCTGATGTGTACCTCGACCACCGGGAACGGGGAGTCCGCCACGGCGTCGCGCAGCACGATCGAGGTGTGCGCGAGCCCGCCCGGATTGATGATCGCACCTCGCGCGTCACGGTGCTGCTGCAGGAAGTCGATCAGCGCACCCTCATGATTCGACTGGAACGCCACGAGGTCGCACCCCGCCTCACGCGCGATCTCGCGGCAGCGCGCCTCGACCTCTTTGAGCGTCGTTCGCCCGTAGATCTCCGGATCGCGGGTGCCGAGGAGATTCAGGTTCGGACCGTTCATGAAGAGAAGCTTCATGCCGCGCGCTCGACGATCCGAGCGGCCGCGCGAAGCGCGGGCTCGCCGACATCGGTCACCTCGCTGAACTGCCCGATCCGGCGCGGCAGGATCCAGCGGAGCTTGCCGGCGCGCGCCTTCTTGTCCTGGAGGACGAAGCTCCAGACGCCCTTGGGAAGGCGCGCGCGCGTCGGGAGCGCCGCGCGATCGAGAAGATCCTCGAGCTGGGGGCGAACCGTGGCCGCCGTGAGCTCGAGCTGCTCGGCGAGCGCCGTCGCGTAGACCATGCCGATCGCCACCGCCTCACCGTGTGTCACGCGGTACGCCGACGCTGCCTCGTAGGCGTGGCCCATGGTGTGACCGAAGTTCAAGAGCTCGCGCAGCCCGGCTTCGCGCGGATCCTGGCTCACGATTCCGGCCTTGACCTCCGCCGCGATCGTGACCGCCGCGAGGATCGCACCGAGGTCGCCGGCGCGGACGTTCTCGAGCGATCGCGCGAGCTGCGCGACCGACTCGCGATCGGCGAGAAACGCGCATTTCGTCACCTCGGCGAGGCCCGACGAGAGCTGCCGCGGCGGAAGGGTCACGAGGACGGCAAGGTCCGCGAAGACCGCGTCCGGCGAGTGGAATGCGCCCACGAGATTCTTGCCGGCGGCGATATCGATCGCCGTCTTTCCACCGATCGACGCGTCGGCCATCCCGAGCAGCGTGGTCGGTACCTGCGCGAGGCGGATGCCGCGGAGATACGTCGCGGCGACGAAGCCGGCGACATCCCCGATGCTGCCCCCTCCGAGCGCGACGATCCCGCCGTCGCGGCCAACGCGGGCACTCGCGAGCGATGACCAAAGCTGCGCCGCGATCCGGAGCTGCTTGCCGCGCTCGCCGGCGGGCACCCGGAGCGTCACGGCATCGAGACCGGCCGCCGCCAGAGACCGCACGAGATCGGGCTCGTATCGCTCCGCGGTCCTCGCATCGCTCACGATGGCGACCCGGCCGCGCCAGCCGAGGTCGGCGAGGTGCGGCCCGACGTGTTCGAGGAGACCGGCGCGGATGAGGACCCTGCAGGGCGAAGCGCGCTCCGGCCCGGCCACGTCGATGCGGACGCCGCGCGCGGACACCAGCCACGCCGCGATCGCGCGCGCGGTCTCGTCGACGGTCGCGCCGTCGACGTCGAACGCCACGTCCGTGTCGGCATATGCGCCTTTGCGCTCGCGCAGTGCCGCTCGCGCGCGATCGCGCGGCGTCACGTCCTGGTTCGGCCGCTTTGCCATCGTCGCCGCGATCCCCGCGGTCACGCGATCGAGCGAGCCGCGAAGGCCGACGATCAAACCCAGCCGTCGCATGAACGCCCGGTTGTCCTCGCGGATCGGCGCGCCGCCGCCGGTGTCGACCACGACCCACGACGGTGTCGCCGCGAGCTTGAGCAGCGCGTTCGATTCGAGCTCGCGAAAACGCTCCATCCCGTCCTGCTCGATCACGTCTTTGCAGCTCTTGCCCGCGCGCCGCTCGATCTCGCGGTCGAGCTCGATGACCGCCGCCCCGAAGTGACGTGCGAGCGCAGGCGCGACGGAGGACTTCCCAATGCCAGGCGGCCCCACGAGAAAGAGGTGCACTACCGGGAGTCGATGGGGCGGAGTCGTCGGCGGTACCGCTCGACCGCCGCGCAGATGTCGTCGACGCTGTCGTTGCCGAACTTCTCGCAGAGCGCGTCGGCGAGGACGAGCGCGAGCATCGCCTCCGCGACGACACCGGCCGCAGGTATGACGCAGACGTCGCTGCGCTCGACGTGCGCGGGGGACGGAGCACCGGTGCGGAGATCCGCCGAGGGCAGCGGCTTCATCAGCGTCGAGATCGGTTTGAAGGCGATCTCGAGGACGATGTCCTGGCCGTTGGTCACGCCGCCCTCGAGGCCTCCGGCGCGGTTCCGGCTACGCACGAACGCCCCGCCCTCGACCCCGATGGGGTCATGGACCGCGCTCCCGCGCTCGCGCGCGGCGACGAACGCGTCGGCGAACTGCACGCCCTTGGCGCTCTGGATCGACATGAGCGCCTGCGCGATCCTGCCGTCGAGGCGGCGGTCCCACTCGGCGAACGAGCCGAGTCCGGGAACGACGCCGCTCGCGCGGAGCGCGACCACGCCGCCGAGCGTGTCCCCCGCATCGCGCGCGGCCGCGATCGCCGCGATCATCGCGCGGCTGCGCTCCGGATCCGAGCTCCGGACCTCGCTCTCCTCGATCGCGTCGCGAGCGAAGCGAGGCTCGCTCGAGACATCACCGATCGACTTCGTTTCGCTCAGCACGTCCGTCCCGACGACGCGAAGAAGTGCCCTCGCGACTGCGCCCGCGGCCACACGCGCGGCGGTCTCGCGCGCGCTCGCCCGCTCGATCACGTCGCGGACATCTTCGTGGCCGAACTTGAGCGCTCCCGCGAGGTCGGCGTGGCCCGGGCGGAGCCGCGTCACCGCATCGGGCGGCTCGGCCACAGGCTCGACGCTCATGACGCGTTCCCAGTTCACCGCGTCGCGGTTGTCAATCTGCAGCGCGACCGGGGCGCCGGTGGTGCGACCCTGGCGAACACCGCCGGTGATGCGCACCGCATCGCGCTCGATCTTCTGCCGGCCTCCGCGTCCGTAGCCCAGCTGCCGGCGCCGGAGGTCCGCGTCGATCTCGGCGGGCGACACCGCGAGTCCCGCCGGGACGCCGTCGATGACCGCGAGGATGCCCGGCCCATGCGACTCGCCCGCGGTAAGGAACCTCATCGCCGCATGCTCAGAGTGGGGCCGAGCTGATCAGCCGCGCGTTTGATCGCCCAGTTCTCGAAGCCATGAGCGACCGCGCGCCAGGCCACGTCAACGAGTGGGTGCAACGATGTGCATCAATTGTGACTGCGCCCACGTTTCGCTCAGGGAGGTCATCGTTCAGCACCACCTGGAAACTGTCGCAGTTTTGAGCCTTGGCGTCCTGCTAGCGTCGGGATGCGGCAGCCACTTGCCTGTCCCTTCCCCGTCGCCGTCAACGACCGTCACGCTCTATTACGTCCAAAGCCAACGGATCGAGCCGTGGGCGCCCGAAATCAATGGAGAACGACCGGCAGGGTGGACGGATGCGGTTCGTTCCGACCTAGCGGCAGCTAGTTTTCATCCGCTCAGCATCGAGCAGCGCGATCTCCGTGCGACGGTGGTCGACCCCGCGATCTGTTCCAGGTGCCCAGACTTCTTCGTTCTGGCCGTCACGTTCCCGGCGGGCGAAAGAGAGGCTGCACTCGAACGCTGCTTCGTGGCTGACATTCCCGATTTCAATGCCTCTGCCACTAGTACCAATCAGACGGCGGCGAGTCGACGTGACTGCCAACCGTTTTACGTCGAGCCGAGATCTTAGGACGCGTGCCACGTACAGCGCTGGCTAGCTGCAGCCGGTAACTCACCGGCGCAGCAATAAGGGCATGAACGCGATTACCTACCGCAGATTGGTAGCGTTACGGCTGTCGAGGCAGCGCCGCGCGCATCGCCTCGAGCGGCGCGGGCACCCCGGTCCAGAGCTCGAACGAGCGCGCGGCTTGATGCAGCAGCATGCTGAGGCCGTCCACGACGGTCACATTCTCAGTTGCTTTCGCTCGCTTGACGAGCGGCGTCTCCTCCGCGGTCGGCACGAGATCGATCACCCACATCGGGAGCCGCACGTCCTCGAGTGCCTCTTCGCCGTTCAGCCCGAGCGGCGTCGCGTTGACGACCGCATCCCCGGGCTCCCTACCTTTGGGCCACGGAACGACCTGGGGACGCCGGCCGTCGACCTCGATCGATCGCACCAGCGCTTCGGCGCGAGCGGGATCGCGGTTGGCGATGTCGACTGTGTTGCCGTGCTCGAGCAGAGCGAGCGCGCATGCTCGCGCAGCGCCGCCGGCTCCGAGGATGAGGATCCTCTGATCGGCGAAGGGAAATCCTTCGGCCCACGGGATCCGCCGAGGCTGAGTCTCCAGCGCCTTCTCGAATCCGTACTTGTCCGTGTTGTGGCCGATGAGGCGAGCGCCCCGGGAGACGATCGTATTCACGGCACCGATCCGGCGCGCTTCGGTGTCGACCTCATCCAGAAGACGCAGCACCGATTCCTTGTGCGGGATCGTCACGTTCGCACCGAGCACGTCGTCGCCGCGCAGCCGCGCGACCGTCGCGGCGAGCTGGTCGTCGGGGGTCTCCTTCGCTTCGTAGCGATGCGGCAGCCCCAGCTTCGCGAATGCCGCGTTGTGCATCGCGGGCGACAGCGAGTGTGCGACCGGCCGTCCGATGAGCCAGATCTGACTCACGCCTATTTGTTCCCGTATTTGATCCGGTTGGCCTCGTGCTCCTCGAGGGTTCTCGCGAAGGCGTGGTCGCCCGTGCCGTCGTTCTTCGCGACGAAGTAGAAGTAGGGGACCTCCGCCGGTTTGGCCGCGCCCTCGAGCGCTGCCTGGCCCGGGCTGCAGATCGGCGTCGGCGGAAGGCCGGCGACCTTGTACGTGTTGTACGGCGAATCGATCTCGAGGTCGGGGAGGGTGGGCTCGCGCCACTCGCCGACCGCGTACTGGACCGTCGGGTCGGCGTCGAGCTTCATCCCGATGTCGAGCCGGTTCGTGTACACCCCCGCGATGGTCGCGCTCTCCTGCCGGTCGCGGGCCTCACGTTCGACGATCGAACCGAGCTTCACGATGTCGTAGATCGTGGTCTTGCGATCGACGGCGGCCTGTCGCAGGGTCCGGCCAACTCGCAGCTCGAATTGGTCGAGCAGCGCATCGACGATCTGCGTCGCGGTCGCCGTCGGCTTGAAAAAATACGTGTCCGGGAAGAGGAAGCCCTCGAGCGATGTGTCCGCCGGCAGACCCGCGAGCACCGTGTTCTGCCGCTGCCCGACGACGGCCGTTTTCAGAAATTCCTCGACGGTGATCGTCGGGAACGCTTTGTTCACGGCAGCCGCGGTCTCGGAGAGACGCCACCCCTCGATGATCCGAAGGACGGTCTGCTCGCTCGGGGCTTTCTCGAACACGCGCGCGAGCTCGCGCGGCGTGAACGCCGGTGAGATCGTGTAGGTCCCGGACTGCAGCGACGTCTCGCGGCCGGTGTCGTAGAGCACGTACGCGAATGCGAGGGCCGAGCGGATGAAGCCCTGGTCCTGGAGGTTCTGGGCGATCGTCCCGGCGGTCTCTCCGCGCGAGATCATGAAGCTGCGCGATTCGGCGTGCGAATCCTTGGCGGTGTCGGGCTCCGTGCCGACGCGATCGGCCACGAGTCCGCGGATGAACTCCTGCTTCAGGAGGGTGTCGTGCGCCTGAACCTGCGCGACGATCGCGTCTTCGGCGATCGGGCGTCCGAAGACGACGCCGCCGACGATCAGACCGACGATGAGCAGAACGAAGATGAAGGGTCCGGCAGCGGAGCGCTGTCGGGCCGGACGCGCGCGGAGTCCCATCAGCGAGCACGCTGCGCGAGAAAGTCTTCGAGCAGGATCGTCGCAGCCCCCGCATCGATGTCGCGCGCGCCGCGGATCTCGGCCTCGCTCGAGGTATGCCGCTCGTCGTAGAGGCTCACGGGAAGGCCGAGCTTCTCGGCCGCTGCGGCGAACCGGCGGACGCGCTCGGCCTGGTGGCCCTCCGCGCCGGCGAGGGTCAGAGGCAGCCCGATGACGAGCGCCTCGATCTGCTCATCGCGCGCGATCCGTTCGAGTTCCGCGAGGTCTTTGACAACGCTCCGGCGAACGAGCGTCCGGAGCGGTCGGCTGAGACCGTGCGCGTCATCGCCAACGGCGAGACCGATACGGCGATCGCCGACGTCGAGCGCGAGATAACGCAAGCCCTCAGGGCGTCCCGGCCGTCACGGGTGCCTCGAGCTTGATCGTGATTCTCGAATCGAGGACCGGAAGCAGCGGCCACCACGACGGCCACGTCTCGACGCTGAGCTTCTTGAAGCCGCGGGCCGCGGCCACCGTATCGACGTCGTCCAGCCCCCTGCCGGTAAGCGAAGCCTTCATCTGGGCGGCATCGATCCCGGAATATTGCTGCGCCTTGGCGCTGACCCGCCATTGCACTCCGGTTTCGACGACTGTCGGTCCCAGGACGATGTCGACGGCCACGCTGTCGTTGTCGAAGGTCATTCCACCACCCAGCTCGTTGCGCAAGCTCGCGATGGCCGCCGCCCGCGGCTGGCCGTTCGCGACCCGATACGCCGTCGCAGTTCCAGTCGCGGTGATCACGAAGGTGCCGTCTCCGGGCTCCGTGAGCACGACGTCGGCCGGTGGCGAGATGCCCGTCTGCTTCACCCAAACGCCGTAAACGCGGGTGTCCTTGGGCGCTGAAGGATCGCCGTTCCATTTCGCCGTTCGCGCCAGTCCCGCCTCGCGCAGCGGCCCATCGGCCTGCGCCGACGCGGTGTCGTAGTCGACCCGCTGAACGACCGCGATCTTCTTTGTATCGCCGCCGGTCGTCGGTGCGGGATTCGAGACCAGCATCTCGCCGCTCGCCGCCCGCGTGATCTTGTCGGCGCCGACGTTGCCCTTCGGACCGCCATCGATCGCCTGGATGTTGATGCGGACGGCGCCCACCGCGAGCGGCACGATGGTGCTTCTCGGGAGGATCTTCTCCTCCATCGTCAGGAAGCGGATCGGCGGACTGTCGGTGGTCTGAACGAGCGTACCGACCGGGATGCGGATGTCGCTCGTCGTGAGGTTCCTGAACTCCTCGACCCCTGTCGCCTTGGTGTCCTCGGTGCGCGAGCCGGTCGCGATGCCCTTCACCTGGGCCGTCACCGTGTCGGTGAGCGTGGTCGCATCCTTGATCTCGCCCTGCGGACCCGCGCGGAGGTCGTACTCATACGGGCCGAGGGTCGAGGTCGACGCCGCCACGGTGATGGTCGCGGACGGAGCAACGATCGCGAGCAGGACGCCTGCGGCCAAGAGCAATGTCATGAACACGGCGAGCCCGCGGAGCGGCGAGATCCCGCGGCGCGGAACGGCCGGCCGGACCATCGTCTTCATCACCGCGCGACGGGCGTCGGAGAGATGCTCGGTCGCGTCGAGCTCGTGCCGGTCAAGTGCCGAGACGCTGGCGAACGACTTCATGTGCACCGACGACGCGAGCGACCGCGCCCGCGCCTCGGGAGAAACGAGCACGATGCGGCGATCGCCCGCGCGGCGACGGAGCGCTTCCAGGAACACCGCGTTGCGCGTGAGCGGCGCGCCCGAAGGCACCACCAGCACGATGTCCGGCGAATCGACCGTTGCGAGGCTTCGCGCAGCGTCGAGGATCGTCGCGTCCCCGCCGAGATCGATCACCTTCCGGCGAGGCGGAGCGGTCGTCAGCGTCACGAGTACACCCCGCTCGCGAGGGCTGCCGCGCCGGCCGCGACGAGGTCCTCGGCGTTCAGCGGCACGTCGGAGAAGACGCGGCTGGTCACGCTGGGCGTGAGCGGTCCGATACGCGTCGGCCCCCCACGGGCCTCGCCCACGATCTTCGCGAGGGCGTTTGGCAGCCCGAGGAGCGACTCGGGGACGCCCACGAAGAGCCAGCGCTCCGGCGGCGGCGCGTTTTCTGAGCTGAGCGGGAGCGCGACGATCTCGGCCCACACGAGCGCGTCGTCGTCGCGCGTCTCCTCTCGTGCGGCGAACGCATCGCGTCCGAGTCCGAACACGCGCGTCCCCACCACGCGGCGCTCGCGCACGATCGCGAGCGCGGTCACGTCCGCGCCGACCCGAACGATGCCGGCGTCGGCGATGCCTGATGCGGCGACGAGCCGTGCGAGGGCGTAGATGCCCGGGACGGCCGTAGGACGCCGGCGGGCCGCGACCGTTGCGAGTGCCGCACCCGAAAGCACGAGGGGCGCGACGGCGACGTCGGTGTGGACCTCGAGCGCCCGCCCGTGGTAGCCCTCGACGGAATCCAGCTCTCGCCCGTCCAACACGAGCGCGGCGACGTCATCGGTGAGGCGCGCCGTCGCGACTCCACGCAGCGCCGGATCGTCCGCGACGGCGGTCTGGGCGACGCGCGCAGCTTCCTCGCGCGCTTCGCGAATCGCGCGATCGGCTTCGGCGTGGACGATCGGCGTTCCCGACTCGTCGCGGTCGAACGGCGTCTTCACGTGATATGTGCGCACGTCGTCGCCGTCGATCGCGATCGTCGTCCGTTCGGCGGGGACGCCCCGTTCGGCCGCGCTGAGCGCCGATGCGACCGCGGCGGTCACGATTCGCGGCTCGACGACCAGGCCGCCCGCGACCGCATCGTGGGCGAGGGCCGCCTCGCCTCGTCCGACCACGCGAAGCCTGCCGCCCTCGGCCCGCGCGATCACCGCCCGTGCCATCCCGGCCGCGAGCTCGATGCCCGCGACCCGGAGACCACCCGCCGCCTCGCGCGTCCGATCCCTAGCCACCGCCGTCTAAACGCTCCCGGACCACCGTACGTGCCGCGGTGACGGCATCGCCGAGCTGCGCCGGGGATCCCCCGCCCGCCGATGCGCTCTCCGGACGGCCACCACCCTTCGCTCCGAAGACCCCCTGCACCGCCTTGATGATCGAGTCCGCGCTCACCTTCGGAAGAACGTCCTTGGTGACCGCGACGAACAGCGCGGCCCTGCCGTCGCGCGACCCGCCGAGGATCACGACGCCGGTCCCGATGCCGTCGCGCACGCGATCCGCGAGGGCCTGGAGCTGCTTCAGGTCGGCCTCGCCGACGTTCGCTGCGACCACTTTGGTCGTCCCGAGCACCTCCGCGTTCGCCAGAAGGGAGGACGCGGCCTGGTCCGCTCCGCTCCGCTGCAGGGCCGCGCGCTCCTTGTCGAGCCGCTCGCGCGACTCCACGAGCTGCGCCACCGCCTCGGGCAGCCGCGCCGGCGGGACGCGAAGCGCGGCGGCGGCTCTCGCGGAGCGGTCGCGCATCTCCCGCACCTCACGCAGCGCGCCGACGCCGGTGACGGCCTCGAGGCGGCGGACCCCGGCGCCGATGGACTCCTCCTTGGTGATGAGGAAGAGGCCAATGTCCCCGGTGCAGTGGCAATGCGTTCCGCCGCAGAGCTCGCGCGACGGACCCGCCTCGACCACGCGAACGACATCTCCGTACGTTTCGCCGAAGAGGGCCATCGCTCCTGTTGCGAGGGCCTCCTGCAGCGGCATCGTCTTCGCATGCACGTCGGCGTTCGCGAGGATTGCGCGGTTCACTTCATCCTCGACCCGCCGCAGCTCTTCGGGCGTCAGCGCACGTCCGAACGTGAAGTCGAATCTGAGATTCGGCGCGTGAACGAGAGAACCGGCCTGGTGCACGTCTTCGCCAAGGATGTTCCGCAGCGTCGCGTGCAACAGATGCGTCGCCGTGTGATTGCGCATCGTGTCGCGGCGCGCCTCCTCGTCGACCGCGGCGTGCGCTCGCGAGCGGACGCGCAGGACGCCATCGACCACCTTCGCGCTCATCACGATCACGCCGGGCGCGGCCGTCTGCGTGTCGGCGACCATGGCACGTCCTTCGTCGGTCGTGATCGTGCCGCGATCGCCCACCTGTCCGCCGCCCTCCGGATAGAAAGGAGTCCGGTCGAGCACGATCTCCACGTCGGACCCTTCGTGCGCGGCCTCGACTCGCGATCCACCGAGCACGAGCGAGACGATCATCCCGTCCGTCGCAAGCTCGTCGTAGCCGGTGAACTCGCTCCGCAGCTTCTCGTTCTCGCGGAGGCCCGCGTAGAACTGGCCGAAGCGCATCGCGTCCTGCGTGAACTTCGCGGTCGCGCGGCTCCGGCTGCGCTGTCCCTCGAGGAGCTCGCGGAAGCCGCGCTCGTCGACGGACAGCCCCGCCGCCGTCGCGATCTCCTTGGTCATCTCGAGCGGGAAGCCGTAGGTGTCGGAGAGCCGGAACGCGGTGTCGGCGTCGATCCAGCGCTGGCCCTGCGCCGTCGCGCGCGCGATGGCCTCGTTGATCATGGTCAGGCCCTGCGCGAGCGTGCGCTCGAATTTCTCCTCTTCCTCGAGGATGACCTGCGTTATCCGATCGCGCGCCGACGTGAGCTCGTGGTAGTGCCGCTGCATGGTCTTCACGACCTCGCCACCGAGCTGCGAAAGAGACCCGGTCTTGAGTCCGAGGCGCCGCCCGTGCATCGCGGCACGCCGGATGAGGCGGCGAAGGACGTAGCCGCGGAACTCGTTCGACGGAGATATCCCGTCCGCGATGAGGAAGCACGCCGCCCGCGAATGCTCCGCGACGATCCGGATGGACACGTCGGTCGCGCGATCGTCGCCGTACTTCTTGCCCGAGAGCGACTCGATCTTCTTGACGAGCGGCTGGAAGAGGTCGGTGCGGTACGTGTCGCCGGTCACGCCCTGGAGCACCTGGGCGAGACGCTCGAGGCCCACACCGGTGTCGATGTTCCGCTTCGGCAGCGGCACGAGCGTGCCGTCGGCCTTGCGGTCGTACTGCTGGAACACGTAGTTCCAGATCTCGAGCCATCTTCCGCAATCCTCGGCAGGGCTGCAGTCATGCTCGGGCACTCCGGGCTGCGGGCCCTTGTCGATGAAAACCTCGCTGTCCGGTCCGCAGAGGCCGGTGGGGCCCGGGGCCCAGAAGTTGTTCTCGTCGCCGAGGCGATAGATCTTCTCGGGCGGGAGGAGCTTCAGGGTCTTCGTCCAGATGTCGTATGCCTCGTCGTCGCTCGTGTGAACGGTCGCGACGAGCTTCGAGCCGTCGAACCCATAGACCTTCGTCAGGAGCTCCCAGCCCCACTCGATCGCTTCTTTCTTTCCGTAGTCGCCGATCGAGAAGTTGCCGAGCATCTCGAAGAACGTCTGGTGATAGCCGTCTCTGCCGACTTCGTCGATGTCAGTCGCACGGAAGACCTTCTGCACCGCGACGATCCGCTTGGCGGGGGGCTGCTTCTTGCCGAGGAAGTACGGCACGAGCGGCTGCATACCGGCGCTCGTGAAGAGGACGGAAGGGTCGTCCTTCAGGATGAGCGGCCAGCTGGGCATACGGGTATGACCCTTCTCCTCGAAGAAGGAGACGAACCGCTCGCGGATGGTCGCGCTGTCCATTCTCTTGGCAGGGGAGGTATCCCCTGCACCCCTCTCCGTCGGCGGCATCAGCCGCCTCCTAAACCCGATCGCCTAAACGAAAACGCGGGGCGCCGGCCTCGGCTCCCCGCGTTCCCCGCTACTCGAAAGTCTAACGTCAGTCCTGCTTGGCGGAGCCTCCCGGCGTGCTTCGCGAGCCCGTCGATGCTCGTCCTGCGGAGCTGGATTCCCATTGCTTCTTGGCCTCGTCGATGAGCTCGCGGCCCTTCACGGACGCGTCATCGGCGAGCTTTTGAGCGATCTTCTGCAGCTCCTCGGCGCGCCGCCTCAGCTCCTCGGTCTGTACGCGGAGCTCCTCGCGGGTGATGTCGCCGCTCTTCGGCGCGTACAGGAGCATGACGACGGCGCCCGCCAACGCTCCGATGATGAAGCCCATAGCTACTCTCCCTGTCTTTTCGAGCTAAGAAGTTACCCCTTCGCGGGGCCTTCCGCGATGGCCACGGTTGCAGCCGCGATGCCCGCCGCCACGACGGCGAGAGCCAGCTGGGTGTCACCCAGCAGACCGAGCGAGACGCCGGACAGCTCACCGAGTGCTTGAGCTGCGAGTGCCAGGGCGGCCGCGAGGAGCCAGGCCCGGCCGAGCGAGCGCGGCCGACCGAACACGGCACGGACCCCGGCTGGGACTCCAAGGGCGACGAGCCCCAGAACGACGACCGCGGGCGGCATCGAGGGTTACGAGCGCGACGGCGCCGCGAAGATCGTGAGCCCTCCAAGCTTTCGCGCTCGCTCGAACGCGAGCTCGCCCAAGGGCATCCGTGCGATCGCCGCAAGAGCGAAGAGCGGGAGGAGGAAGAAGTACGAGAAGAGACTGCGCCACGCGAAGAAGAGCGGGACGACGGCGAGAACGGCGCCGAGCTCGGGGCTGGTCCGCCGCGTCCGCCAGGCGATCACGAGACAGATGATGCCTGTCGTCGCCTCGAGGGCCGAGTAGGCGAACACCGGAAGGAGCGGCAGCCCGCCGTTCGTGAAGAGGAAGATGAGCCCGGCTCCGCGCGCGAACATCGGCTCGATCACCGGCGTCACGATCCCGGCGACCCACGCATGCGGGTCGTGGACGATGAACGGCAGGTTGGTCGCCGCGAAGATCGCCCCGGCGATCGCGAGATCGCGCGTCGCGGCTCGCCACCCGCGCTCGGTCAGAACGGCGACGAACCAGAAGGGCGCGAAGAACCACGCGATCTGCTTGATGGCGAGCGCGGTGCCGAGCGGGAGTCCCGCCCACTTGCGATCGCGGTACATCCACGCGATGACCAGAGGCAGCGCGTACAGGAGGTCGGAGCTACCGCCGACCGTGAACGCCGCGAGGCTCGATGCGCCGAGAAGTGCCGTCAGGACGAACGGACGGATCGTGCGCGGAGACCGTGCGACGACCAGTGCCATCGCGACGAGGAGGCACGCCACATAGAGGTAATTGGTGTCCCAGCCCGCGGCGACCATCGGGAGCAAGGCGAGGAACGAGACCGCGGGGTAGGACGGGCGCCACACGAACTCGTCGTTCGTACCAACACCGTTCGCGCGCTGATCCCACACCTGGTCGAGCTGATCGTCGGTCGGGTAGATGGCGACGTCGGCGAACGCGCCGCGGCGCAGCGGCGTCGTCCGGTCCGGGCCGATGCCGAGCGCTCCGTAGCACGCGAACACGTCGAGGTCCGTGTACGGATCGCGGCCCTGGAGCACGAGACGCGCAGCGCACTCGTTGAGTGCGATCGCATCGTTGTGACACGGCGTCCAGTCAAGCGCGTGTTGCCGCGGCATGCCGACGAGCCATGAAAACCCGACGAGAGCCATGAGGCACACGAAA
>DASPWX010000017.1:0-13025 GCA_035637615.1 Bathyarchaeia archaeon
TGACCGTAGACGCATCTCCACCGGCCATGGCGATCGGGCCGAACCAGGATCCAGCGATGCGCTGGAGACTCCAGACGATCCCCCCGTGCAACGTTGTCGGATCGACGCTCCCCACAAACAGGACGGCGAGGTCGGAACTCGGCCCGGTTCCTTTGCGTACGAATGCGGGCTGTCCAAACCCGACGCCATCCGCCACAAGCGTCTGCCAGCCGCTGTAGGAATTGGCAGAATTCCGTGTCATGGTCTGGAGCGATGAACTTCCGGCGACGGACACGCCGGCGGCAAAGATCAGGTTCGAGCCGTCCCACATCGTGTTCAGAGCCCCGCCACTTCCGGGCGGCAGCGCACTGACGGAAGTCTCAGGCGTGAGCATGTAAGCGCTGGCGCTCGCGGTGACGGCGGTTACCTGACCAGTTCCGGTCCCGCCGGTGAGGTCCCAGCCGGTCATAAAGAATGAGCCACCGCCTCCGCCGGCCAGGCTCGTTGTATGGCCGTTCACCATTCCGTACGCCAATACGTCCACCGACATGTGATTGACGAAGTTCGTGTCGTAGGCGTCCAGCCAGACAACTGCCAGGGTCGCCACGTGATAGACGACGTGCAGGTACGAGTTGGTCGCGTCCCAATAGATCCCGTTCACGCGGTTGATGCCGTTTCCACCCGGGCGGAAGCCCGGGCCATGGCTCTGCGTGATCGCACCGCCGCTGTATGTGAGCTTGATCAGCTGGATCGGTGCGCTGTCTTCGGTCGACGCGCCGAAGATCGTGTCCCCGACCTGCACCCACGCCGTGCCGTTTTGATTCGTCGGAGCTACAAGCGCCACGTAGCTGCCCCATGAGCCGCCTGGGGGAAGGATGCGATACCCGCTAACCCATGGGATTTGGTCTCCATAGATCACGACGCGGGCCCCATCAGACATCGTGAAGAGGTGTGACTTGCCTGCCCATCGCAGCGCCGAAGCGTTATTGGTCGTGCCCGCGAAGCTCGGGGGAAGCGTTGCCGCGGCGGCGGTGATGACGCCCACCTTGCCGATCGTCCGGCTGACAAATTCAGCCACGGGGGCCGGTAATCCGACAAGCGTGAACTGGAGTACGAACGCTACGACCAGCAAATACGAGACCGCCCTGCTCACCCGCCGCGAGGATCTGATTCTTCCGACACGAGCCAGTTCGAATAACCTCGCGAACCGCGTTGTCGCAGCGATTGAGCGGCGTGGCCGCGCGGCGTTCTGTCTCGGCGAAGCGCCAAACCATTTGAGAGCTGCGAGGAAGCAGACAGGGGCAACGAGCGCGAGACAGACAATCACCTGAGCGACAGGCGCGACCATGGTTCGGCCTCCGTGCCGCGCATCGCTTGGGTCGATCGCCCCTCGCGGCACTGAGCGACGACGAGCGACCTTACGCTTAGTCGGAAGCCTAGGTCAAGAACAATTTAGCCAGGGGTATCCCGAGAGACAACCGGGGCGATAGGCAGCTTGAGTGCCCTACCGCCGCTAGGTCTACTCGATAGAGGTGTTGTCGACCTCTAGCTTGACGGAGCCTTGATTCAGGCTTGATTTCGGTCAATGCGAAATCGGCGAACTCTCTCGGTGATTCGGCCGAGTCCGAGCGTGACTCTCCCATCCGCCGTCCCCGTGAGGAGTTGGTCCGTCGGCGTTGCTTCCACAACGTCCTGCGTTCGTCGATCTGGCGCGGGAGCGCGGCGTTCCCACGACGTTCCCATCGCGGAATGAACAAACCCACGAAACTGGCCAGAAATCGCTCAAACGCGGGCGTGACTAACTCATGGATCTGACTGCGGTTAGCGACCTGCGGTCTTGCCCGACAGTTTGAGATCGCAGTTTGCGATGTCAAAGCGCCTCCGTGCTGGGGATCGTTCTGTCGGGCACATGGTCTGTGTAAGCCAGGTCATACGTTGCCTGAGGCGCAGTCAGATAAGACGTGACCCAATGGGAGCGACTCTGCCGATACGCCATCTGCCAGTAAACGGCAGTCCTGCGCTGACCGACGGACCGAATTCTCTGCCCAGATGCGTCAATGCCGATGCTAGGCTCGCGTTCGGTCAGCCGGGAGCGCGGGAAGGTGACGCATGGCCAAACCCCGCGCCTGGACTTTTACAACCGAAGACGGCGACGTGATGCTGAGTGATACATACCCGCTCCTCGACCTCGTTCGCGACTTCGAGAGCGATGCCCCGATTCGTGCCACGACGCTCCGCGGCTATCACGTGGGGCTGAAGCTCTTCCTCGAGTGGCTTGCGGCGAAGAACAACATCGAGCGACCGACACTTGCGGAGCTCACGCCCGAGAACGCCACGGCCTTCGCCGGTAACTTTCGTCCGGAGGACCGGCGTGCGGGCCGGTACACCGAGCGCAACAAGCTCGTCGCGCTCAAAGCTCTTGCCAAGTGGCTCGCCGAGAAACGTCTCTACTACGAGCACCGCGGCGACCAGCGCCTCTCGATCCTCCGCGACGTGAAGCTCCCGCCCGTGCCCGGGATGGGCCGCAAGCCTTTCGACGACCGCGAGGTCAAGGAGATCATCGCCGCGATCCCCCGCGTGGCGACTTACCCCATCCGCGAGCGGGCGATCCTGACGCTTCAGTTCTCAGCACCGATGCGGCCGGATGAAGTGAGGCGCATTCTCCTCGCGGACTTCCGCGAGCGCGACCGCGACAAGCGCGGTCACATCGTCATCCGTGGCTCAAAGACCGAGGCCGGGACCGATCGCCTCATCCCGCTCGACGAGGAAGCCGAGGCGGCCCTGCGCAACTACGTCCGCTTCGAGCGACCGCACTGGACCGGCGACGGCCCCTCGGATCTCGACGGCAAGGAGCCGCTCTTCATCAACCGCGACGGAAGGGGCTTCACCGAGTTCTCATGGAACAAGCGCAATCAGATCCTTCGCGGCAAGCTTCAGCAGGCCGGCCTCCGCGACTTCGTCCAGTACCGCGCCCGCGGATACGCGGCCAAGCGCCTCCAGAAAAAGCGCGTGCCGCTCCAGGTGATCATGCAGATCGGCGGCTGGAAGCGCGAGGCGATGCCCACCCGGTACATCGGCAAGTACGACGAGAGCGAGCTCAAGGATTTCCCCACCGCGGGCCTTCGCGAGCTCCTCGCGCGCTAGACCCCAAAACAGACTTCTGGCCCGCAGACCTCTGCCCTGTTCAGGGAGACTTCTGCCCTGACCTTTCGAAAACTCACGCCAGAGGCGACGGCGGGAATCGAACCCGCGATGAAGGTTTTGCAGACCTCTGCCTTACCACTTGGCTACGTCGCCGACGAGTGAGGATCAGAAGCAAGTTTACTTGCGGATGATCGAACGAGGACGGCGACGGAGCGGAGCGACCGTCGCCTAGGAGTCGCGCGGCGAGCACGCTCGCCGGCGCGACGACGACGGCGACGCTGAGGGCCGAAGGCCCGACCAGTCGCCATCGATGTCGCAAAGTCTAACGAGGAACGACACCTAACACTCTTCTGACAATCACTACACCGATCCAATACGTATGGGGGAACCGGCGGCCGGAATCCCGCGATATACAGGTCAGATGAACGAACCGGCCGCGAAGCCCGCCACAAAGCCACGCGGCCTACGACGCCGCCACGTGCTCGTTGGCGTCGGCGCGGCCGCAGGCGGCCTCGCGATCACGAGGGCCCTCGGTCTCTACAACCTCCCGGGCCAATCCGTCCCCGGCCAGACCCCATCTCCCGCCGCGGCGGGCGTCGACTGGATCTCGCCGCTCGACAAACCGGAGGCGCAGGTCGCGCACCTGCTGCGTCGCGCGACATTCGGCGCAACCCCGGCGGAGTACCAGCAGTCAGTAAAGGACGGGTTCAAGACGACCGTCGACCGGCTCGTCGAGACAAAGGCCGCCGAGCCGCCGGCGCTCGCCGGTGCGGACGACGCGACGCAGGACAAGCCCATCAAACCACAGGACCTCATCGGCTGGTGGCTCGACTGGATGCTGCGCACGCCCACCCCGTTCGCGGAGCGGATGACCTTCCTCTGGCACGGACATTTCACGAGCGATTTCCGCAAGGTCAATCTGCAGACCCCGTTCATCTACTGGCAGAACCTGACCTGGCGACGGATGTCGCTCGGCAACCTCCACGACATGCTCTACCAGGTCACGATCGACCCCGGGATGCTTCGCTACCTCGACCTCGGGACATCCACTGGAAAGAACCCGAACGAGAACTACAGCCGCGAGCTCATGGAGCTCTTCACCATGGGCGTTGGGACGTTCACCGAGGACGACGTCCGCGCTGGCGCGAAGGCGCTCTCCGGGTGGCGCGAGCCGGTCTCGCAGGCGATGTACGAGGCGCTCGTCAAGCGCGCGCAGGAGCAAGGCCGGCAGCCGCCGCGCAACGTCACGCCTGACACGGTGAAGACCGGCGTGTTCGAGCAGCAGCGCGCCTATGCCGGCGCAGTGAAGTTCCTCGGAGAAACGCGGCAGTGGGACACGAAGAGCGCGCTCGAGAAGATCCTCGCGCAGGACTCCGTCGCGCCGTTCATCGTGACGAACGTGCTGCGCGAGTTCGTCAACGATCAGCCATCCGACGACTATGTGAAGCGGCTCGCGGATGGTTTCCGCAAGTCGCGCTACGACACGAAGTCCCTCATGCGCGACGTGTTCATGAGCCCGGAGTTCGTCGCGCCTTCGACCTACCGCGCGCTCGTGAAGTCGCCGACCGAGCTCATGGTCCACATGGCGAAGGCACTCGAGACGCCGGCGCTGGCGAAGGCCATCGGGCTCGCCGGTCAGGGCATGGGTCAGCTGCTCTTCGATCCGCCCGAGGTCGGTGGCTGGCCATCCAACGCGAGCTGGATCTCGAGCAACAACGTGCTTGAACGCGTCAACTTCGCACAGGCGACGCTCACCGGAATGGCGAAGATTCCCGCGTTCAAGGACGCGCACGCGACCCATCTCGACGGGGTCGTGAGCCCCGCAACGGCGCAGCTCCTCAACTCGAGTCCGGATGACGCGACACGGTGGCTCATCCTGCTCGGGTCGCCGGAATTCCAGCTGAAGTGAAGAAGGTGCGGCGATGAAAGAGCTCGGCGGAACGAACGGACTCTCGCGCAGGGATTTCCTGCGGAGCGGCCTGGTGTTCGGCGTCGGCGCGCAGGCGCTCGCCTCGGGCTACGCCGCTGTCCCGGACGTCTTCGCTCGCGCCGTGCTCTCGGCGAAGTCGGCCGCGGTGCAGAACGACAGGGTCCTCGTGATGATCCAGCTCGGCGGTGGCAACGACGGCCTCCAGACGGTCATCCCGATCTCGAGCTCCTCCTACCGCGACTTCCGTCCGCAGCTTTCCGCAGCCGCCGCGAAGGCGCAGCCGATCAACAAAGACGTCGGGCTCCACGAGAACCTGAAGGGCATCAAGACCCTGTACGACTCGGGGAAGGTCGCGATCGTCCAAGGCGTCGGGTACACGAACCCGTCGTTCTCGCACTTCGACTCGATCCGCGTCTGGGAGACGGCCGACCCCGCCCGGCGCCAGCAGGACGGTTGGCTTGGGTCGGCGATCGCGAAGAACTACGACTCGGCCGGCCATCCGCTCGTCGGCTGCGCCTGCGGGACGACCAATGTCCCGGGCATGCTCCGCGATCTCCAGGCGACCCTCACCGTCATCGACGACGTGAAGACATTCGGTTTTCAGGGCGGACAGAACGTGGAAGACGTGATGGGCACGCTCTACAAGGGCACCCCCGGCATGTACGGCGCGCTGTTCGACACGGCGATGACCACGGTCCGCGACACCGTCGCGCAGCTGCGCACGTCGTCGGCGAAGTACACGCCGAAGGGCAATTACTCGGACAAGGTGCAGCTCGTCTACTCGAGCAAGAACCAGCTCGCCGCGGCGCTGCAGCTCGCGGCCGAGCTGATCGTCACAGGGACGGGGGTGAAGGTCCTGCACGTCACGCTCGGGGGGTTCGACACGCACTACACCGAGCTCAACCGGCACGACGCGCTCATGGCGTACCTCGACTCGGCCATCACCGCGTTCCACGACGACCTCACCGCCTACGGGATGGCCGATCGGGTGATGATCGCGACGTGGTCCGAGTTCGGTCGGCGCCCGAAGGAGAACGCGAGCGGCGGGACCGACCACGGGACCGCCTCGCCCGTCTTCCTCATCGGTGACGGAGTGAAGGGCGGGCTCTACGGAGAGACGCCGAACCTCGCGAAGCTCGACCAGCTCGGCAACCTCTCGTACTCCGTGGACTTCCGCGCCGTCTACCAGGAGATCCTGGCCTCGCACCTCGGCGTCGACGCGAAGGAAATCCTCGGGCAGAGCTTCGATCGCGTCCCGTTCGTGAAGGCCCCGGCCTGATGTCCGAGCTCGCGCTCAAGATCGGGTCGATCGTCACGACCTTGCTCGTCATGGTCGGCGGGTACGGCTACGCGGCGACGCACCTCAAGAACCCGAACGCCCCGCTGCAGCCCGCGGTGGAGAAATCGGTCGCCGAGAAGTCGGCGGTCGCGACGCCTGTCCCGCCGACGCCGACACCAATCCCGTCTCTGGTGGGATCGCGTCGCGGCAACCCGCCGCGCGCGACGTCGTCACCCGCGCCGCGCTTGACCTTGCAACCCGGCGTTCAGGCCACCGAAGTCCCGGGGGTGACCTTCACGCACGTCTCCTGAGCCGCGTCAGCGGACGCCGAACTCCCGAAGGAGAAGGCGGCCGTACCGCTCCGCGACAGCCTCGCTGAAGTAGGTGCGGCGCCGCGCGTATTGGACATGGTGGCCGAGCTCGTGCGCGAAGCTCGCGAGCGGATCCTCGTGGTCTTCGGCGAGCTGGTCGACGTCGAAGTCGGCGGCCTGGCACGTGCAGGGGAGCCAGACACGAATGAGGCCTGGCTCGTAATCCGCGAGCACCATCCCGTCCTGAACGCCGGTGCGCTCCGCTTTGCGCTGGGTTCCACCGGGACGTCCGCCAACGCCGTATCCGTACACGGCGACGGTCCCGCGATAGCCGGCACGACGGGCGAGTCGGTGCCAGAGGCGCCGTCCGCCGGGGAGTCGTTCGCGTCCGCAATACCTCGAAAGCCGCATTGCCGACCGGGCTGGGCACGCGCTGTACCCGTGCGAGCCGGACGAGGCCGCGCCAGGCCGAATTGGCGCTTGCCAGCGAGCTTGGTGAGAATGCATCCGTGATCCCGATCGGGGACGAGGACACGGGCGGCCGGCCCGGCATTCCCTACGTCAACGTCGCCATCATCGCGCTCAACGTCATCGTCTTCCTCTACCAGCTGATCGATCCGAACTTCACCAACGGCTACTCGACCGTGCCGGCCGAGATCACCTCGGGCAAGGACATCATCGGATCGTTCCTGCTCGTCGCGCCGGACGGCACCACCGTTCAGATCGACGAAGCGCCGGGCCCGATGCCGATCTGGCTCACGCTCCTCACCTCGATGTTCATGCACGGCGGCTGGCTGCACATCGGCGGCAACATGCTGTTTCTCTTCATCTTCGGCGACAACATCGAGAAGGCCTACGGCCACATCAAGTACCTGATTTTCTATCTGGTCTGCGGGATCATCGCCGGCCTCGCGCACGTCCTGAGCCAGCCCGACTCGATCATCCCGAGCCTCGGCGCTTCGGGCGCGATCAGCGCCGTACTGGCGGCGTACCTCGTGCTATTCCCGACGAACAAAGTCAAGGTGCTGGTCGCGCTCGGGATCATCATCCTTCGCCCGTTCACCGTCCCCGCCGTGGTGATGATCGGACTCTGGGCGCTGCTGCAGTTCGTGAACGGGCTCGGCGCGATCGCGGTGACCGATCAGACGAGTGGCGTCGCGTACTGGGCGCACATCGGAGGGTTCGTCGCCGGTGCGGTGATCACGCTGCTCTCGAAGCCGTTCCTCGATCACGCGGCGAGCGCGCGATCGCGCTTCTCGACCCCCTATTAGAGGATCGCGGCGAGGCGCTCCACGTCCTCAGCGACGGCGCCCTGACCGTCGAGGCGGTAGGCAGCGCCGAGCAGCTGGCACTTCTCACGCGCGGTATCGCGTCGTCCGAGCTCGCAGTCCACCTCGATGAGAAGGCGCTGCGCCTCGCGGTCTTTGAATCCGGCCCCGATGAGATCGAGGAGAACGTCCGAGGCAGCCTGCATCTTATGTAGGGCCATGAGCCTGCGTGCCGCGTCGAGGGTCGTGTCCGTTGCCCGCGCGTCGTGAGCGGCGATGAGAATCGTCGCGCGTACGTGGGCGACCGCGGCATCGCCGGCTGGATTCCCGGGGGCGACGTGGCCTGCGAGTTCCGCCTCGAGCTCCGCGACCGGCCGTGGCGTGAAGCCCGGGACCTTACGTGGGGTGGCGACAGGCTGGGCTTTGGGCTTCGGGGTCCCGTTGAGGCCCGCACGCGCGAGGAGGTCGGCGGCATTGGTGAGATCGGAGCGCTCGGCATGGGTCATCGTCTCCGCGTTCTTGAGCACCACAGCAGAGCTCGCCTCCGGCCGTGTCCGCGCCTGCACCGCCGCGGCGAGCGCCGAACGGTGCTTGGCCTCCAGGGCGGCTTCGTCGGGAAGGCGCTTCGTCGGCGCGGGCGGCGGCGTGACCGAGACGATCTTCACGGGCCCCGGTGCGGGCGCGGACGGTGTGGCCGCGACGCGTACGGGCGGTGGCGGCGTCGGCATCGCCCCGCCCTGCGCCGCGGCCACACGGTCCGCGATCGCGAGGAGCTGCGGCAGATCGCCCAGCGTTTCGCGCCCATAGGTGAGCTCGAGCCAGGCCCTGCGTGTGTCCCGCTGAGCTAGGGCGGTGTCGATGAAGCGTGCGTATTCCTGGCAGGCGCTGATCAGGTCCCCCTGGTTCGCAAGCGCGGCCGCGAAACGGCGGTGCGCCGCGAGATCGAAGGGCGCGATCTCGACCGCGATCCCGAGAAGCGCGATGGCGTTCACGCGATCGTTCTTCCGTGCGAACGCCCCGGCGCCCTCGCGAAGGGCCAGGAGCGCGGCATCGCGGTCTTCGAGCGAGATGAGTGTCCGCGCGAGGCCGCCGTACGACTCGATATCGCCGTGCTTAGTCACGAGCTCGCGGTACGCGGTCTCGGCCTGACGGAGCCGGCCGCTCGCGAAGAGCTTTGCGGCGGCGTCGCTCGCGAGGCGATGGTCGTTCACGACCTTCGTCTCGACCGGGCGGCCCTGCTGCGCGAGTGCCTGGGCGAACTCGCTTGCCTTCTTGTTGTCCATCACCTTGGCTGCAGCAAGGCGAGCGCGCTCCGAGAGCGCGAGGATGTGAATCCGTTCGACGTTGTTCGCGTTCACGCCCATCGCGTGGAGCTCGCGCGATAGGAACGCGGGCGCGGCTGGACCGAGGTATTCCTTCGCGACGCCCAAGAGCCCAAGGGCGAGCGCGTTCACGGTTACTCCTCGCCGCCGCTTCCGGCTTCGTCGGCGAGTGCGTAGAAGCGCAGCGCGTTCAGCATGCGGTCGAACGCCGATGCGACCTCGTGCGTGATGTCATCGCCGCTTCGCGTGTCGAAGTGCGCTTCACGCAGATCGATGTCGCCGGTCGATACCTGCGTCGCCTCGCCGACGAGGCGGCGGAGCGGTCCCACGAGGGAGCGGGTCAGAAGGATCCCGATCACGAATGAGAGCAGAACGCCCATGACGAGCATGAGCGCCGCGTCGACGGTCGCGTTGTCGGCCGCCCTCGTGTAGGTCGTGAGTGGAACGGCGAGGACGTAGCCCCACGGCTTGTTGACGAGACGTGTCACGACGCCACGCTGCTCATCGGTGCCCGACCCGAACGCGAACGCGGCGTCCCCGCTCGCGCCGCGCGGCAGCGTGTCGAGCGCGCTTTTGAGCGTGGGGAGCGGGTCGATCACGAGCTTGTCCGGCGTGATCGTCCCGAAGCGCTTGTCGGCCGCGAGCTTCTTCGCGGTGTCCGCATCGATCGGCGCGATTGGCTTGTAGATGAGGGACTCGGCCTGATCGCGGTGGCCTTTGGTCTCAGACACAGCGAGGCGGATCCCGTAGTCGTCTACCAGGAAGGAGTGCGCGCCGACACCGACGGAGCCGGCGTCACTCTCGACGATGTCCCAGATGGCCGCGAGGTTCACGCGCGTGCGCACTACCGCCACGACGACGCCGTTCGCGGCCACCGGCGACGAGAAGAAGAGCGCGGGCTTGTTCGTGATGACCGAATACGACGGATCGCTCACGTACGGCGTGCCCTTCATCGCGGTGAGGAAGTACTCGCGGAAGGCGACGCTTGTGCCTTCATCGGTCGGTACCGACGCCGCCACGATGGTGCCTTTCGGGTCGACGACGGCGACGGATTCGTACTCGGGAGATCGGGCGGCCGCGGCCGAGAGCGCGGTGCGCGCGGCGGCGCGGGACTCCGGCTCCCCGAGGTTTGTCGCGTACCGGACGATGTCCGGCAGCTTGGCGACAAGGATGATGTCGCCCAGACGGCTGGCGAGGTAGGCGTCGATGGCGTTTGCGGTGGACGTGGAGCGCTGGCGGATGTTCGTCACGCCGAGCGAGGTGAGGTCGTTACGTGTGTTGTGCGTCGAAACGACGCTGACCAGCGCGATCGGGGCCACTCCGACGATGAGGAGGGCCGCGAGCACCTTTTGCCAGAATCGGACACGAGGCCGACGCATTACGCTCCCCTGCCCCGCGCGCCCTATTCGTCGTCCACCTTCGCGCGCGAGTACGCGCATGGTCGGCGCCCCTAGCCGCCCGGCCTAGTCACAGGACAGGACGCGCTCGTACCGGAAAGGTCCTAGTACCGACCTGGCCGCGAGGCTCTACCATTCGTCGAAACAACACACGAAGACGTGCCCGCGCACGTGGAGGACAAGTGGCGAACGGAACGATCAAGAAGCTCGTCGGCGACAGGGGCTTCGGCTTCATCCAGACTGAGGACGGCTCAGACATCTTTTTCCACCGGTCGCAGGTGGAAGGCGACGCGTTCGATACCCTCCGTGAGGGACAGAGCGTGACCTACGAAAAGGGGATGGATCCCCGCCGCGGCAAGCCGCAGGCGGAGAAAATTACTCCCGCTTAGGTCCGCGCCGGCAGGCTTCTAAAAGCACCGCTTCGCCTGGCGTCACGCAGCAGGCCACGAAGGAGACGCTTCGACGTCTCCAGCTGTTCGCGGTCGTCCGGCGTTAAACCGGCACGGGCGGGATCAAGACGCCACCAGCACTCAAAGCCCCAGAGACGCTCCTCGCCAACGCGTAAGCGCGGGATCCCCCCGCCACTCCGGCGGGGATCGCCCGTCTCGAAGTCGAAAAAGCCCTCGAAGACGGCCGCGGCGCCCGTGCGGTCCGGCTCGCCCTCTCGGGAGTCGAGGAGGATCACGCACGGCGTCCCGGGGCGGATCTCGTCGCGAGGACGTTGCGGGCGTCTCCCACGGTCGACCCGTGCCTGCGGCGCCCGACCGGCGACGCGGCGGTCGGGTCGCGGCTCGATCCGGCCGGGTCCCCGCGCGGGCGCCGGCGATGAGGTCGGTCGGGGCTCGGCCTTCGGACGACGCGTCCGGAATCGCCGGCGCCGTGGACGCTCTTGCACGCTTCGAGTTTAGGGGACTAGACCCGACCCGCCTGCTTCAGCTCCGCCGCGGAGCTCTTGATGTTCTCGGCCGCCGTGTCGACGTCCATGTCGTGGTTGCGTGCCGCCTGCTTCAGGTCCGATAGCGTGACGTCGCCGGGCTTGTGGCGGTCTTCTGGCTGTCCGCATGCGCAGTTCATGCACATGTCGCATTCACCTCCGGTCTTTCTCGCGCTTCTTGTGCCGCACTGTCCGTGCCCGTTTCGGCGCCGTTAACATCGACGTAGATGCGTGACGTGCACGATGTTTACGACGAGTTCAAGCATCAGCTGCCCGACATCGACCCCGAAGAGACGCAGGAGTGGATCGAGTCACTTGACGCCCTCGTAAAGCAGTCGGGCGGCGATCGCGCTCGCTTCGTCCTCTACAAGCTGCTCAAGCGAGCGCGGATGCTTCACGTGGGACTGCCTCCGCTGACCCAGACGCGGTACATCAACACCATCTCCCCGGAGCAGGAGCCCTACTTCCCCGGCGACGAGGAGATGGAGCTTCACATCCGGCGGCTCATCCGGTGGAACGCCGTCGCGATGGTCGTCCGCGCGAACCACCACTACGAGGGCATCGGCGGTCACCTGGCGACATACGCCTCGGCCGCGAGCCTGTACGAGGTCGGCTTCAACCACTTCTTCCGCGGGAAGGACGACGGCGCATCCGGCGATCAGATCTTCTTCCAGGGGCACGCCGCGCCGGGCATCTACGCGCGCGCATTCGTCGAGGGCCGGCTCAGCGAGTCGCAGCTCGACCACTTCCGGCGCGAGGTCGTTCGGGGCGAGGGACTGTCGAGCTACCCCCACCCGCGGCTCATGCCCGAGTTCTGGGAGTTTCCGACTGTCTCGATGGGGCTCGGTCCGCTGGCCGCGATCTACCAGGCGCGGTTCAACCGCTATCTGCATCACCGCGGGATCAAGGACACCTCGAGCTCGCGGGTGTGGGCGTTCCTCGGCGACGGCGAGTGCGACGAGCCGGAGGCGCTCGGTGCGCTCCACGTCGCCGCCCGCGAGGGCCTCGACAACCTCACGTTCGTCGTGAACTGCAACCTGCAGCGGCTCGACGGACCGGTGCGCGGCAACGGCAAGATCGTTCAGGAGCTCGAGTCGGCCTTCCGCGGCTCGGGATGGAACGTCATCAAGGTGCTCTGGTCACGCGAGTGGGACGACCTACTCGCGCGGGACGTCGATGGGGTCCTCGTGAACCGTATGGCCGAGACGACCGACGGCGAGTCGCAGCGCATGACGATCGCCGACGGCGCCTACATCCGTGAGCATTTCTTCGGAACAGATCCCCGCCTCCGCAAGCTCGTCGAGCATCTCTCCGACGAGCAGCTCCGCACCTTGCGGCGCGGCGGCCACGATTACCGGAAGGTGTACGCGGCATACCACGCAGCCGTTCGTCACACCGGCGCGCCCACCGCGATCCTCGCGCAGACCGTGAAGGGCTGGGCGCTCGGACCGTCGGTCGAGG
>DASPWX010000018.1:0-9479 GCA_035637615.1 Bathyarchaeia archaeon
TAGAGCAGGAACGTGAGAACGAGGATCGCCGTCAGGAAAATCATCTCGTAGATCTGCGGGGTCGTGATCGTCTGGCCGAGGATCCGGAACGATGGAACGCGCACGACACCCGTGAACGGGATCTCCGCGCCGGCCGCGGCGTAGTACAGCGCGAACAGCGTCGTGGCGACGGCCAAACCCGTGACCAGACGATCCCACACTCCGGTGAACGTCCGGGTCCGTGCCTCGGCTTCGTATTCCTCGATGAGGTCCTTGGTCTTGTCGTCGGCGAGGATGGCCTCGAGGTCGGGGCGCGCGACGACCTCCGGCTCGGTCGTCGGTCCGGTCATCGGGCGCCCTCGAGCAGCGCGAGCAGCCAGGGACGGTCCTGCGCCCGAACCCGAACGACGGTCTCCCCGAACTCGGGCTTTAGGACGACGCGCCACCGCGAGGTCGAAAGGGCCTGCTCGCCGGCGGGCGTGATCCGGATGACGAGCTCGCTGTCGGCCGCCACCGAGCGGGGCGAGTCCTCGCTCCAGAGTCCCTGCGCCTGCGCGGGCTCGCCCGTCCAGCCGAAGTACTCGACCGATCGGATGTCGCTCGACCGAACCCGCTGAATGCGGAGGTCGTTGCCCTCACGCGCGAGCTCCTCGACGACGGTCACCTGGTAGATCGACTGGCGGTACGAGTACTGAAGTGCCTCGGCACGATCGAGACTGCGGACGAACTCGGTCGTCCCGTCGCTCACGGTCAGCACGGACACGGGGGTGGCGAGCGCCACCCCCGCCGTCGTCACGGCCGCTGCGACGAGTGCGACGAGAGCGCTATTTCTTCCAGACACCCTTCGACTTATAAAAATCGATCGCGCCCTGGTGATAGTCGATCGGCGAGCCAACGACGGCGGATTCCAGCGTGAGATCGTTCGCGGCGCTGTGGACCTTCACGAGGTCGGCCTTGTTGTCGAACATCGTCGCAAGGATCGCCTGCGCGAGCGCGGGGTCAAAGCTCGCGGGGACCACGAGCAGGTTGGCAACACCGGATACGGTCACATCGGCCGCCGTGTTGTATGTGCTCTTGGGGATCTTGATTGGGAAGTAGAAGTTTCCGTACTTGGTCGACATCTTCTGAATGCTGTCTGTGAGATCGAGCATCTTGATCTTTGTCCCGCTCGAGAGGTCCAGCACCGCGGGGACCGGCAACCCGCCGGAGAAGAAGAACGCGTCGATCTTTCCGTCGCGCAGCGCGTTCGCCGAGTCCTGCGCGCCGAGCCGCTCGCGAGCGATATCCGCCGCCGGGTCCATCCCGTAGGCCTCGAGCGTGCGGTTCGCGATGATCTCGGTACCGCTGCCCGCCGATCCCATCGACACCCGCTTTCCCTTGAGATCGGGCACGGTGTTGATCCCACCCGACTCCTTCACGACAAGATGCGTCAGATTCGTGTAGAGGACCGCCAGCACCTTGGCATCGACGGGCTTCTCCGGCGATGCGAACGACCCCTTGCCGTTCACCGCGTCGAAAGCCGTGTCGGAGAGTGTGAATGCGACGTCGGCCTTCCCATCGCGAATCAGCTTCATGTTGTCGACCGATGCCGTGGTCGACTGCGCGCTCGCAGCGGTGCCGAGCTTCCTATTGAGAAGATCCGCGAGCCCCGCGCCGTACACGATGTAAACCGCGCCGGTCCCGCCGGTGACGATGTTGAGAGTCTTTCCCGTGAAGTTCGGCGTTCCGGTCGCGGATGGGGTCGGGCTCGATCCCGCGCGCGGCGCGTTGCACGCCGCCATGACGACCAGAGCCGCGGCGAGCGGGGCCACGAAGCGAATTGCGTTTCGCATGCGTACCTCCCCAGCGGTGGTCGGATCCGGTCGCGTACCGGTCCCGAACGGCGGCAGTCTAGGGCGTCCGGGGTCTGTGCAGCCGTAATGAGCGGCGCGTCTCCGCGGCCGTCATCCGGCGTCGTTCCTCGTCGGTCTCGGCGAGCAGCGG
Organism: Bathyarchaeia archaeon; assembly: GCA_035637615.1. GTDB lineage: Bacteria > Chloroflexota > Limnocylindria > P2-11E > P2-11E > 3-1-20CM-2-70-9. The sequence goes on from DASPWX010000018.1 coordinate 1,963, forward strand.
CGGGAGCCGGATCGGCCGTCCGTGCTCGTCGGTCGCCACGAAGACCAGGTAGGCCGAGGCAACGTGGACGACGTTTCCGGTAAGCATGTCCTCCGCCTCGACGCGCACGCCCACCTCCATGCTGGTCCGTCCGACGTGATTCACCGACGCTTTCGCTGTGACGAGATGCCCGACGTAGACCGGGGCGAGGAAGGAAAGCTCGTCGATCCGCGCTGTGACCACGCGTGCGCGAGCGTGCCTGGTCGCGGCGGCTCCGGCGACCGCATCGATCAGCTTCATGACCTCACCGCCGTGGACGTTGCCGTACGGATTGGCGTCCGAGGGGAGCATCGTCCGCGACATGACGGTCTTCGAGCCGGCAACGGTCTTCGCGTTCGGGGACACCGCGCGATTCTGTCATCCGCGCCCCATTAGCATCGCCCGGTGACCGTTCTCTCTCGCGAGGAGCTCCGTGCCGCGCTGGCCGCGACGCCGCCGCTCATCGAGGACGCCGACGTCCACCTCCAGCTCCAGCCGAACGGGGTGGATCTCCGCGTCGAGCGCGTGCAGCGACTCACGTCGCCGGGACTTCTCGGCGCGGCCGACAACGTCCGCGAGCCGGCGGCGCGCGAGGACGTCGAGACCGACAAGGACGGCTGGTGGGACCTCCACCGTGGCGCGTACGTGATCACGTACCGCGAGAAGGTGAACCTTCCGACCGACCTCATGGCGCTCTCACGTCCCCGATCGAGCCTGCTCCGCTCCGGCGTCGCGATCCACGGCGCGGTGTGGGACGCGGGGTATTCCGGGCGCGGCGAGGGTCTGATGGCCGTCCTGAACTCGCGCGGCTACCGCCTGCAGCGGGGCGCGCGCGTGGCGCAGCTCGTGTTCTTTCGGCTCTCGACCGCCACCGCGGAGGGTTACAAAGGCAGGTACCACGGAGAGAACGCGTGATGGCGTTTGACTCTCGCGCGCGACCGGATTGTTCGCAGCGCCGCCGTAGCCTGTAGCCCGATGAGTCAGCCGACGCGGACCCAGCCGTGATGCGTGAGCGCATCATCTGGTCCGCGGGCGTCGTCGTCGCGGTGCTCGCGCTTGGCGCCGCGGTGGTCGTCGCGAGCGCGCTTCCCGCGGGATACGACTTCCGCGCCTACTGGCTCGCCGGTCAGCATCTGTTGAACGGCGCACCGCTGTACCCGGGACCGGACACGATCCTCGGTCTGCCCGACGAGTTCCGCTATCTACCGATCGTCGCGATCCTGTTCGTCCCGTTTGCCCTCCTGCCGTACGCGGTCGCGCTCGTGATTTGGACCGCGCTGCAGATCGCGACCGCCGCCGCGGTGGGCATCGCATTGATCCGGCAGGTCCCACCGCTCTGGCGGCCGTGGGCCGCGGCAGGGTTCGTTTTCCTGCTCGGTCTCGTGCTCGAAGTGACGCTCGGTAACGTGAATCTCCTCTCGCTCGGCCTCGCGCTCGCCGCCTGGCGCTTCCGCGAGCGAGCGCTGCCGGCGGGCGTGCTTCTTGCCGCCGCCGTCGGCCTCAAGTTCCTGCCGCTGACGCTGCTTCTCTTCTACGTCGCGTCGGGCCGGTGGCGTCCGGTCGCGGCCGGGGCAGCGATCGGCGTCGCGGCCCTCGCCGTCGGTGCGCTGGCGATGCCCGATCGCACCGCGGAGTACGTCCGCTTCGCGCCACGGTTGCTCGAGCAGAGCTGGGTCTACGCGCACATCGCGCGACCGGGACCCCCGGAGCTCGCCGCGGTCCTGTGGTCTGACTGGTTCCCCCTGGTCCTTGCGATTGGTGCGGTCCTCGTGGCGATCGCCGCCGGGCTCGCGGCGCGCCGCGATCGCTCGAACGAGAACGCGTGGCATGCCCTCACCCTGGCCACGGCGGGATACCTCGCGCCGTTCGGCTACTTCTGGACGACCTTCCTCATCCTCTCGCTGCCGCTCGCGGCCGAGACGCTGCGTCGCGCGTCGACGCGACCCGCGGCCGAGCGCGTGCCGATCCTCGTCGGCGTCGTCGTCTCATGGGTCCTCATGGAGCCTCAGCAGACCGGCACCCTCGTCCCGATCCTCCTCCATCTGATCGGAGTGATCCTGCTCTGCGTGCTCGCGGTCGTGACCGTGACGCGTCCGGCGGCGGCGATGGCCGGGCTCAGGCTACCCAGTACCAGAGCGCGTACATCGCAGTGAAGATCACGCTGATCACAGCACCGACGGCGACGTAGGCGCGGCCGGTCCAACCCCGCGCGACGAGCGCGAGCACCATGAACGCCGGGAAGACCGCGAGGTAGTACCGCGGTGACGAGGTGAGCGAGCCCGTCGCGACCGAGATCAGAAAGACCACCGTCGCGTACGCGGCCAGGCTCGGCCTAAGAAAACGCCACGACATCACGACCAGCGCTCCGATGAACAGGGTGAAGCCGAGCACGAAATACGGGAACCCGTACACCTTCGGATCGAAGAGATCGGTGAACGCTTCGAATGGCAGCGATGGCCCCACACCCCAATTCGCCTCGGCCGTGAGGATGGCCTTCGGGTCCCCGGTGATCCGCCAGAGCGCGACGAGCCACCCGACGAGCGCGATCCCCGCGGGCGCCGCGGCTCCGACCGCGGCCCGCAGACCGGACCTGCGGTAGGCCTCGATCGCCAGGGGAAGCGCGACCGCCGCACCGATGAACGGCCTCGTCAGCGCAGCCAGCGCACCCAGGACGACGGCCAGCAACCACTCGCCGCGCCGCGCGTGATAGACCGCGCCGATCGAGAGCGCGATCAGAAGCGACTCCGGATAGACAACCGCGAGGAACACGCTGGTCGGAAACACCAAGAGATAAACGGCCGCCCGGGTCCCGGCCGCGGCGTCGTGGTCGATCGCCAGGAGTCTCGCGAGATACATCAGCGCAACGAGCAGGGCGACGTTGGAAATCACGACACCCGCGACGAGATACGCATCGTCGCTGCCGCCGAAGAGCGTCGCCAGAGCGCGCAAGAGGAATGGGTAGAGCGGGAAGTAGGCGTTGTTCGCGGGTACCGCTCCGTAGCCGTCGTGGGCGATGTCGACGTAGGCCTTCGCGTCCCACCGGGTCGCCGCGTCAAGGAGCGGATTCGTCGACGGGTGACAGACGTCCGGACAGGTCGTCGGCGAGGACAAGAGCATGACCGACGCGAGCGCCACGATCGCTGTGAGGACTCGCGTCAGGAGAAACGGCGCAATCACGCTGCGCGCGGCGAACACCGCCGCGATGCTAGGTGCTCGGAAGGTCGATCCGGTTCCGTCGCGCGAATTCGATCGCGTCCGGATACCCCGCGTCGGCGTGCCGCATCACACCGGTTCCAGGGTCCGTCGTGAGCACGCGTCGCAGCTTCTCGCGCCCGAGCGTCGTCCCATCCGCGACGACGACCATGCCTGCGTGGATGGAGTTCCCGATGCCCACGCCGCCGCCGTGATGGACCGAAACCCACGTCGCGCCTGATGACGCGTTCACGAGCGCGTTCAGGATCGGCCAATCCGCGATGGCGTCGCTCCCGTCACGCATGTCCTCGGTCTCGCGGAACGGCGAGGCGACGGATCCCGAGTCGAGGTGGTCGCGCCCGATCACGATCGGCGCTTTGAGCTCTCCTTTCGCGACGAGGTCGTCGATCCGCTCGCCGAACGCGGCGCGCTCGCCGTACCCGAGCCAGCAGACTCGCGCCGGAAGACCCTGGAATGGCACGCGATCTCTTGCAAGTCGGATCCACCGCGCGAGCGTGCGGTCCTCGGGAAAGAGCTCGAGCACGAGGTCGTCGGTGCGGTGGATGTCGGTGGCATCGCCGGAGAGGGCGACCCAGCGGAACGGACCGCGTCCCTCGGAAAAGAGCGGTCGGATGTAGGCCGGCACGAATCCCGGATAGCTGAAGGCATCGGCGAAGCCACCGGCCTGCGCTTCGCCGCGCAGGTTGTTGCCATAGTCGAACGCGACCGCGCCGCGCGCGGCCAGCGCGACGATCGCTTCGACGTGGTGAACGATGGACCCTCTCGCGCGCCGCACGTAGTCGTCCGGATCGTCGCGTCGGAGCGCGGCGGGGTCGGCGACCCCGGCGGGGACGTACCCGTCGAGCGGATCGTGCGCGCTCGTCTGGTCCGTGACGACGTCGACCTGAACACCGCGTCGCACGAGCTCCGGCAGGATGTCGGCGGCGTTGGCGACCAGTCCGACCGACCGTGCGGCGCGTTCGCGCCGGTAGCGCTCGATGCGCGTGAGGGCTTCGTCCAAGGACGGAGCTATCTCGTCGAGAAACCCTTGCGCCCTGCGCCGCTCGGCGCGCGACGGGTCGACCTCGACGACGAGCGAGACGCCTTCGTTCATCGTGACGGCCATCGGCTGCGCCCCGCCCATGCCGCCGAGGCCCGCCGTGACGACGAGCCGGCCGGCGAGCGATCCGCCGAAGTGCGTTCTCGCGACCGCGGCGAAGGTCTCGTACGTGCCCTGCAAGATCCCCTGCGTGCCGATGTAGATCCACGACCCCGCGGTCATCTGCCCGTACATCGTCAGCCCGGCATCCTCGAGCCGGCGGAACTCGTCCCAGGTCGCCCAGCGCGGGACGATGAGCGCGTTCGCGATGAGCACGCGTGGCGCCCACTCGTGCGTGCGGAAAACGCCGACCGGCTTGCCGGACTGCACGAGCAGGGTCTCGTCGTTCTTCAAACGGGCGAGCGTTTCGAGGATGCGGTCGAACGCGACCCACGAGCGCGCTGCGCGCCCCGTCCCTCCGTACACGATGAGATCTTCTGGGCGCTCGGCGACATCCGGGTCGAGGTTGTTCTGGATCATGCGGAACGCGGCTTCCTGCGGCCAGCCCAGGCACTGCAGGCGCGTGCCGCGCGGAGCCCGAACGACGCGCGCGGTAACGGTCACGGCCCAATTGTCCATCGTCGGTGTGAGTCGACCTTGCGGCGGGAACCGGGCTCGCGGGCTGGTGTACAAGAGACGCGATGCGTTGGCTCGTCCTGCTCTTGGTCATCGGCGCGACGCGGTGCAGTCAGGCGGACGTCGGCGCGAGCAGCCCGACGCCAAGCCGCGCACCATGTCCGGTCACAAGGGCGCCAGCGGCCGCGATATCGCCGCCGCCAACCGCGGGTGTCGGTCCGAATCCGGAGCTCAGCTTTCGCGCCGGACAAGGCAGCTTCCTCTTCGGTAACGATCAGCTGATCGTGCTCCTGCCAGACGACGGGGTCTTTCATCCGTCAGACGCTGGCCGTGGACTTCCTGGCGGCGTCAAGCTCGGGTGGTGGCGGATCGCACACGGCGATCTCACGATCACGACACGCCGGCTCGACGCGGTGAGCACGCCTCTCCCGGCGGATGTGCCAGCCGGCTACGGCGATGTCGGGTTCCAGGCGACGGGCGTCAATTTTCCGGCGCCCGGATGCTGGCAGGTGGTGGGATCGGTCGGTGGCAAGAGTCTGGAATTCGTCGTTGACGTCGTCCCGTAGCCCGCGGCCAACACGAGCCTTCATCGGCGGTATACGCGATAGGGCCCGACCTGCGCGACAAGACTCGCGTTTTCCGTGAGAGCGGCGATGAGCGGCTGGTCGAGCGGAGGCTCCTCGACGAGCTGCAGCCGATCCTTCACGAGGACCCACCGCAGACCGACCGCATCGGCGATGCGCGCGACCTCCGCGGGCGAGTACGGATTCGCGACGTCGTAGTAGTAAACGCTCGGCATCCGCGGCCGCCGGCCGAGCGCGAAGTACGCGGGATCCTCTCCCGGCAGGAACACCATCGCGTCATCCGCTGGCACGTTGTCACGCGTCCAGGCGAGGATCGCGTCGAGGTCGGCGATGTAGCGGCCTCGCGCGGACAGCCCCGCGAGCGACGGAAACGCCGATCGAACCACCGGCCCCGGCGCGTTGACGTCGACGAAGAGGAGCCGCGCGTTCGTGAGCGTGTACGCGGCGCCCGATGCAGCGAGAAAGAGCGCCAGCATCGCACCGGTCAGAGGCGCCAGGCGTTTCGTGTCAGGTACGAAGCGCCTTACGTCGCGGACGATCGCGGCGATCGCGAGGACGAGCAGCGGAAAGATGCCGAACGTCGAACCGTTGAGGCCGAGCGACATCAGCGTTCCGGCGGCGGTTCCCGTCAACACCAGAGGTAGGAGGTGCTCGATCTGCGCGCCGTCGCGTCCGGCGCGGACGAGCGCGAACACCGATGCGGCGATGAGAAGTGGCGGGAACAGTGTGTTGACATCGATGAAGCTCGCGACCGTGGACAGACGGGTGAGTAGCGCAGCGCAGAGAACGAGCAGGAACACCGGCGCGCGCAGCCGCGGGCTGACGACACGAGCCACGAGGGCCAGCCCGAGAATGAGCAAGCCAAGCCAGATCACCGACGGGTCGGCGAACGAGCTGACGCGTTCCAGCGTGACACCGCGGCCCGCCAGAGCGAACGTCCACGCCCACGCGAGGTAGTGGTCGATCCCGACGACCAGCTGCAGTGCGAGGAGCTCGACTCCGAGCGCGACGCCAAGCCCAATGAGGCACCAGCGCATGCCGGCGCGCCCAGCTGGCCGGGCCATCGCGTCGGCCGCGACCGCGACCACCGCGAGGACCAGGAACGCGCCGCCGATGTTTTGCTTGATGAACACCGGCACGGAGATCAAGGCGCCCGCCACCAGCCAGCGAATCCGTGTCGGCCGGTCGCTCGCGCCGAGGATCGCGGCGACCGCGGCGAGGATCGCGAGGCAGGCGTCGGGGTCGTAGAACGGGTTCGGGAGGATCGCGTAGATGCCGAGCGGCACGAGGGGGATCGCAAGGACCGCAGCTAGCGCAGCGGGCCTCGCCACGACTCCGGCAACGAGCCGCCGAGCGATGAGATAGGTCAGGACGGTCGCGAGGCCACCGGCGATCGCGGCGTAGGCGATCTGCACGAAGAAGTGCGGTCCGAACAGCTTGATGAGGATCGCCTGCACGATGAACGTGAGCGGTGCCTGCGCGAGCGGGAACTGCGCGTACGGCACGTCGCCGGCCGCGATCCGGGTCGCGATGTTCAGGATGTAGGAGATATCCACCAGGACAGCGACCTGTGTGTTTCGCCACAACGTGAACGCCGCGCTCGCGACAAATAGGAGTACGGGAAGGAGTGGAAGAGAACGGCCGAGGAGCGCCGCGCGACCGGCGCCGAACACCAGGCGGGAGTATAGGTGGCGAGATGGGCAAAGGAACCGATCTGCGGTGGCTGCTCCTGGGCGCAACCGGTCTCGTCGGCACGCACCTTCGCGCAGCGCTCCGAGGACGCGACGTCGTCATGACATCGCATCGCGCGCAGCTGCCGGGGAGTATCGCGGTCGACCTCACTGACCGCGAGGCCGCGGCGCGGGCGATCCGAGGGGCCCGGCCGGACGTGATCGTGGTCGCGGCAGCAATCGCATTCGTCGAGGAGTGCGAGCGCCAGCCGGTCGCGACGCGGATGATCAACGTCGACGCCGTGCGACACGTCGCCGAATCGGCTCCGAACGCGCTCCTCGTCATCTTCTCGAGCGACTACGTTTTCGACGGAAGCG
>DASPWX010000019.1:0-34376 GCA_035637615.1 Bathyarchaeia archaeon
ACCAAAGACCCAGTGAGTTAGTGCGCGTTCACCTCAGATCGATTCATTACGAAAGGCTGAAGTGAGCTCACATGGGTCTTTGGATTCCCACTGGCATCGCCCACTCCACATCACCTCCTTTCTTTCGGAATTGATGCTACATGGCCCGGAATTACCGTCAATGTCGCCGCGGATTCACTGGGTGCGCGAATGTCCCGTCTTTTGCGGAACCGCGCTAGCAAAAAAATGGGAGTAGCGGCGTTAGCCGCTACGGCAGGTAGCCCATCGGGTTGACCGCGCGTCCGTTCAGGATCGTCATGAAGTGAAGGTGTGGGCCCGTCGTCCATCCGGTCATCCCGACGTACGCGATGATCTGTCCGGCGGAAACCGTCTGTCCGACGGACACGATCGGCCAGTGCAGATCGTCGAGGTGCCCGTAGAGCGTCGAGAAGTTGAAGCCGTGGGCGATGATCACGACGACCGCCGTGTCCCCGTACGCGAGGTACGGCCGGCCGACGGTCACGACCTTACCGGCCGACGCCGCCCGGATCGGCGTGTACTTCGGCGCCGCGATGTCGATGCCGTTGTGGAAGCCACCCCACCGCGCGCCGAAGCCCGACGTGATCGGCCCGCGGAGCGGCCACATCGCGAGCGTGGTCCCGTTGAACGCGCCGAGTCCACTGCCGCCGGCCGCCTGCGCCGCGAGGGCTTCGTACTGTGCCTCGGCCTCGTCGAGCTGTCGCGTGAGATTCGCGGTCGTCTGATTGGTCTGGCTGACCTGCCCTTGCGCGCTCTGCCGGTTCCCGGCGGCCTGCGCCCTGACCGTCGCGACCTCATCGATCGCCGACTGGGTCTCGGCGACCAGCGAGTCGTACTTCTCTTTTGCGCCGGACAGCTGCTGGCGCTGTGTCGTGATCTGATCGGTGAGTCCGAGGATTTCCTTCTCTTTGCTCGCGGCGTCGTCCTGCTTTTGCTGCGTGTCCGCCCGGATGTTGCGGATCTCGTTCGCGAGCTGGACGTCCTGCCGGTTGATGAAGATCATTTCCTGAAGACGGTTCGCGAATTCGGTGAGCGAGGCCGATGAAAGCAACATCTCTAGCGGACTGATCAGCGCCTGGCGGTATGTCGTGCGCAGGTGGCGCGCGTAGAGGTCCTCGCGGTCCGCGAGCTGCTTGGACTCCTCGGTGGCTTCGGCTTTCAGCGAATCGGCGAGCGCGCGGGTCTCATCGAGTTGGAAGGTGACGAGCGCGAGCTGCTCTTCGGCGATCTGGATCTGATAGAAGAGCTGGTCGGCCTCGGACTGCGCGTCCGCCTGCTTCTGGGCGAGCTCGGAGATCCGGGCGTTGGTCTGGTTGACGACGGCCTGGAATTGGTTGGCGACGGCCTGGTAACGCTCGGCGTTCGCTCGGGAGAGCTGCACCGCCCGTGCGAGCTCGTCCTTGCGCTTCAGAGCCGCGGTTATCGGGTCGTCGGCGGACGCGGGCTGCGCCAAACCACCGAGGAAGGCAGACACGACCAGCGCGACCGTCGCCGCGCGAGCCGCGCGCATCCTCCAAACCCCACCTCCCCGAGCCGGTTGCCGGGGAGTTCCCATGCGGGACGCATCGTCGCACCCGCTGCTGGGCTGGGTCAAGGCTCCGGGAAGTCTCATTTGGCCAGGTGCGCCCGCACCGACAGCATGGCCCCGCCGCCGCCAACGGCGAGGGCGAGGGCGAAAACGCTCCCCACGAGCTGCCACACGAAGGTGGTCCCGAACGAGAGCGGGAGGATCTCGATGAAGCTGACCATTGCGTTCATGACCGGTCCCGCCGCGACCAGCACGACCGCGGTCGCGGCGACCGCGCCGAGCGCTCCGACCAGCATTCCCTCCAGGATGAAGGGCCAGCGCACGAACCAGTCGGTGGCGCCGACGAGCTTCATGATCTCGATCTCGTCACGACGGGCGTGGACGGCGATCCGGATGGTGTTGACGATCACGAAGAGCGCGACGATCAGCATCATCGCGAGGACCGCGAGTCCGCCGAACGAGAGCACTCGGGTAATCGTCAGCAGCTTGTCCACGACCTGCGGGTTGTCGACGACGTCGCTGACGACCCCCTTACCCTTCTCCTCGCGCAGCGCGGCGGTCACCCGCGGTGCGTCCTGGGCGTGAGCGAGCTTGACTTCGAGGGAGGCCTGGAGCGGGTTCTCGGAGGGGTCGACGATCTGGATGTCGGGCCGCTTCGCCGCGATGTCGACCAGGCGCGCCATCGCCTGCTCTTTCGTGATGTAGTCGACCCGCGAGACCGCCGGATCCGCCTCGATCCGGGCGCGGAGGTCAAGGACATCGGACACGCGAGCGTCGTCCTCAAGGAAGAGGGCGAGCTCGACCTTGGACTCGAGAACGTTGACCGCCGCCTGGAGACCGCGGTCAGTCGCGAGGAAGAACGCGAAAAGGAGAAGCATCAGACCGACGGTGAACGTCGATGCGAGGCTCATCACGGGATTGCGCCAGAAGCCCTGCGCGGCCGTCGTCGCCACGTACTCGAGTCGCCTCACGCCGCGTACTGCCCCTCGCGCTCGTCGCGCACGACCATCCCGTGATCGAGGTGGACGACGCGGCGGCGCAGCGCGTTGACGATCTCGGCGTTGTGGGTCGCCATCAGTAGCGTGGTGCCGAGCTCGTTGACCCGAACGAGGAGCTTGATGATCTCCCAGCTCGTGACCGGATCGAGGTTTCCGGTCGGCTCGTCCGCGATGAGTATTTTCGGTCGGCTCACGAGGGCACGCGCGATGGCCGTCCGCTGCTTCTCACCACCCGAGAGCTGGTCCGGGAAATGTCCGCGCCTCTGTGAAAGGCCGACGAGCGCGAGCGCGCGCTCCGTCTCCTCGCGCGCCTCCTCGCCCGAGTGTCCCGTGACGAGAAGTGCGAAGCCGACATTCTCGGCGACCGTCTTCCGAGGGAGGAGCTTGAAGTCCTGGAACACGACGCCCACGCGCCGGCGAAGCTTCGGCACCGCCGACCGCTTCATGCGGACGACGTCCTGACCGTCGACCCACACGCGGCCCGACGACGGGAGCTCCTCACGGATCAGAAGGCGGATCAGGCTCGACTTGCCGGCACCGGATGAGCCGACGAGAAAGACGAAATCTCCGGAGTCGATCTCGAGATCCACATCACGAAGAGCGTCGGTGCCATTCGGATACCGCTTGCTGACGTCGTCCAGCGTGATCAGTTCAGTGCCCCTCCCAAGGAGCGCCACCATACCGGCGCGTGTGCTTGGGACAACGTCAATTTGGTCGAAAGAGGTACTGCTGGTGCCTCTTTGCTACGCACCTAGGTCCAGCATGCGCCGCGATTGCAACCTGCTCGAGCGGGCGTGAGCGCCGTTCGGTGGATCAGCGCGGTAGATCGAGCTGCGTTTGCGCCGGCCGAGTCGGGGTGAACGTCGCGATCGACGCGATCTTCGTCTCGCCGACTGCCATGACCTTCACGCCCATCGTGGCCCGGCCAAGGGCTCGCACCTGCTCGAGCGGGCAACGGATCACGACGCCGTTCGAGGTGATGAGGAGGATCTCCTGAGTCCCCTCGTCGACCATCTGGATGGCGGCCACGTTTCCGGTCTTCGGGGAGAGGGCCGCGAGGATCACTCCCTGGCCGCCACGGCCCTGCGTCGGGAACTCGTCAACTGCGGTGCGCTTTCCGAAACCGTTCTCCGTCACCGAGAGCGCCTCCGTCCGAGAACGGGCGATGCCCATTCCAACCACCTCATCGCCTTTCTGCAGCCGGATCCCGGTGACACCCTGCGTCTGCCGGCCCATTGGGCGCGCATCGGTCGCCTTGAAGGTGATCGCCTTGCCCTTTCGAGTGGCGAGGAGGATCCGGTCCTGCGAAGTGCACGGGGCGACCCAGCCGAGCTCGTCGCCTTTGCGCAGGGCGATCGCGATGAGCCCGGCACGCCGGACGTTTGCGTACTCGGAGAGCGGCGTCTTCTTGATGAAGCCCTTGCGGGTCGCCATCACGAGATGCTCGGCCGAGCTCGTGTCACGGAGCGCCACCAGCGCGGTCAGTCGCTCACCAGCCTGCATCGCCTCGAGGATGTTCTGGATGGGAGTTCCCTTCGCCGTCCGACTCGCATCGGGTAGCTCGAAGACCTTCAGGGCGAAGACACGTCCGCGATCCGTGAACACGTAGAGGAGGTCGTGGCTGCGGGCGACGACCAGATGTTCGACGTCGTCCTCCTCGCGCGTCGCCATGCCAATCACCCCGCGGCCTCCGCGGTGCTGCGCGCGATATGTCGAAAGAGGCATGCGTTTCACATAGTTGCGGCTGGAGACGGTGATGACGACGTCCTCGTCGGCGACGAGCTCCTCGGCGGAGAGCTGTCGCGGGGTGTCGTCGACGATCTCAGTGCGTCGGTCGTCGCCGTACTTCGCCGCTATCTCGTCGAGGTCTTGCTTGATGAGGCCGAGGATCCGGCGCGGGCTCGCGAGGATCGACTCGAGCTCGGAGATGAGCTTGATCGTCTCGCGGTAGTCGTCGTCGAGCTTCTGGCGCTCGAGTCCCGAGAGCCGGCGGAGCTGCATTTCGAGGATCGCCTTGGCCTGGGCCTCGGTCAGCCCAAATCCTTCCTGCAGCTTGCCCACGAGCACGGTCTCCTGGCCCTTGTGCGCGCGGATGAGCTTGATGATCTCGTCGATGTGGTCGTGCGCGATCTTGAGGCCCTCGAGGATGTGCGCGCGCTCCTTGGCCTTCCGCAGGTCATGGTCGGTCCTGCGCCGTATGACCTCACGCCGGTGGTCGACGTGGTGCTGGAGGATCTCCTTCAGAGAAAGCGTCCGGGGCTGCTGATCGACGAGGGCGAGCATGTTGAAGTTGAACGCGGACTGCATGGCGGTGTGCTTGTACAGGTTGTTCAGCACCAGGGTCGCATCGTCATCGCGCTTGATCTCGATGACGATGCGCATCCCTTCGCGATCGCTCTCGTCCCGGATATCCGAGATGCCGGCGAGCTTCTTGTTCTGGACGAGATCGGCGATCTTCTCGATGAGCGAAGCCTTGTTCACCGCGTAAGGCAATTCGGTGACGATGATCGCGTCGCGGTTGCCCCGCAGCTGCTCGTTGTGCGCCTTCGCACGCGCGACGATCCGCCCCCGGCCCTGCGCGTAGGCCCGGCGGATTGCATCGACACGCTCCGCGGCGCCGGTCTCCACGTTGCGCTGCTCGTCGAAGCGGTACACGACGCCCCCACCCGGAAAGTCGGGCCCGACCACGGTCTCGCACAGGTCGTCGGTCGTGAGATCCGGGTCGTCGATCAGCCGCTTCGTGGCGGCCACGATCTCCCGGAGGTTGTGAGGCGGGATGTTGGTCGCCATACCGACCGCGATGCCGGCCGAGCCGTTCACGATCAGGTTCGGGACGCGGGCCGGCAGAACGGTCGGCTGTTGATGCCGGTTGTCGTAGTTCGGGTAGAAATCGACGGTCTCTTTGTCGATGTCGGCCAGCATTTCGTTCGAGATCGCGGCGAGGCGGGCCTCGGTGTAGCGCATGTGGGCGGGCGGGTCGTCGTCGATCGAGTTGTGGACGAAGACGCCGGCTGCGAGCGCGAAGTTCTGGGTGAGGTCAACGGTCAGGTCGAATACATCGGCGCGGCCCGCGGGCTCGACGGTGCTCACCTTCTGGGTGAGGCTGGCGGGGATCGGGAAAGCGCCGGTCCGGTGCAGACGCTCCGGGATCGCGCTCCGCGAGAACGGCATCAGCTGGTCCTTCGGTTTGAGCTGCTGTGCCTCGCGGTACGTCCCGTCGCGAAGCATGAACCGATGGTCGGGCGTGCAGACGATCTCGGCACCGGTCTCGAGGGTGACCTTCACGACCGGATCGTTTCGTCGTACCAGGCGCGGCGCCCGGAGCGGCTTGATGCGGACGTTGCGATGCGGGTCGACCGTGAAGATCTCGGCGCGCAGGCCCTTGTGCGCCATCTCGACAAGCTCGGTGAACGGCTTCTGCTCGCCGCTGTAGAGCTCGACCTTGGTGTCGCCGGTGAAGCACCCGAAGTTCCCCTGCCCCTGCACCAGCGGGTACCTCGCTGCAAAGTCCTGAGCGAGCCGGACAAGAGCGTCATAGATCGGAGCGTCGCCGTGCGGGTGGTACTTCCCCATCACATCCCCGACCGTCGTGGCGGACTTGCGGAATGGCCGGTCGTTTCGGAGGCCCGACTCGTACATCGTGTAGAGGATCCGGCGCTGCACCGGCTTGAGGCCGTCGCGGACGTCGGGGAGCGCGCGAGCGACGATGACGCTCATCGAGTAGTCGAGGTACGCCTGACGCATCTCGTGCTCGAGCTCGACGCCGATCACGCGCTCGTTCTTCGGTTCTTCGATCACTGCGTTACCTGCTCAATCTCTCGGCTTCGCCTCGAGACACGCTCAAGGCTGACCACGCCTCGCTTCGCTCGGCTAACGGGGGCCCCTGCCCCCTCACTCCTCGCGAGTGAATCGCTCGTCCCTCGTGCATCTGTCTCAATCTCTCGGCTTCGCCTCGAGACACGCTCAAGGCTGACCACGCCTCGCTTCGCGCTCAAGCCTCTTGGTCTCGCGCTTCGCGAGTGAATCGCTCGTCGCGCGTCCGATCGGTTGTCGTCACTCGTTTCATTTCGTCACTCTCTCTAGGTACGGCCGTGCTCGCCCGCGCGTTCCTCATTCTCAACGGCCACCTTCACTCGCGCGAAGGCGCCCTCGGTCCCCGCGTAGCGCTGCTCGAGCTCACGGCGGCGTTCCTCGGGCATGCGCAGAAAGGTTGCGTCAGCCTCGGCCAGCACAGTGCCATCCTGCGCTCGCTCGACCGTGCCGTGCGTCTCGATAACGCGGCCACGATCGCGTGCGATCTCGCCGACGACGCGAAGATCCTCACCGATGGGGACCGGCTGGCGGAATGAGACGCTGATCTTTGCGGTCACACCCCAGATGCCCTGGTGGAATATCGCCCAGCCCATGGCCTCGTCGAGAAGCGCGGTAACCACGCCACCGTGGAGCAGGCCGTCATAACCCTGGTGCCGCTGGAGCGCGGTGTAGCGCGCTTCCGCACGGTCGCGCGAAACCTCGAAGTCGAGGCGGAGGCCGCCCGAGTTCAGTTGCCCGCACGCAAAACACCAGTGCTGGAAGTCAACGCCGAGGTCTGAAAGCTTCGCCATTAGATGTCGAGGTCCGCCTTCCCAGCGTTCGCCATGATCCACTTCTTTCGACCCTCGACCTCGCTCCCCATGAGCTCGTCGAACGCAAGATCGGCGAGCTCGGCATCGTCGAGTGTCACGCGCTTCAGGGTCCGAGTAGCGGGGTTAAGCGTCGTATCCCAGAGCTGGTCCGCATTCATCTCGCCCAGACCCTTGTACCGCGCGATCGCCGGCTCGCGCCCGCCCTTGCCATCGTCCGTGCCCTCGTCGGTATTCGTAGAAGCGACGTCGGCCTCCTGTTCGGCTTCCTCAGCGGCGCGGCGACGGGATCGTGCGGTCGCCTTGTCGCCGTCCGCGGCGGCCTTCTCGCCCGCGGCCTTCTTGCGATCGTCGCGCTTCGTTCTTGCGGTCGTCTTGAGTTCTTTGATCGCCCTGTCTCGCTCGTTGTCGGAATATGCCCAGCGGACCTCTTTGCCGAGCTGCAGACGAAACAGTGGCGGCTGACCGATATAGATGCGACCGTCCTCGACAAGCGGCCTGAAGTGCCGATAGAGCAAGGTCAATAGCAGCGTCCGGATGTGCGAGCCGTCGACGTCCGCGTCGCAGAGCAAGATCGTCCGGCCGTAGCGGAGACGCTTGATGTCGAAGTGCTCCCCGATTCCTGTTCCGAGAGCAGTGATGAGCGCCTTGATCTCCTCGTTTCCCAGCATCTTGTCGGCACGTGCCTTCTCGACATTCAGGATCTTGCCCCGAAGCGGAAGGATCGCCTGCGTGCGTCGGTCGCGGCCGCCCTTCGCGCTGCCGCCGGCGGAGGGACCTTCGACGATAAAGAGCTCGCACTTCTCGGGATCGCGCTCGGAACAGTCCGCGAGCTTGCCGGGAAGCGAGAAGCCATCGAGCGCACCTTTGCGGAGCACAAGATCGCGCGCCTTGCGCGCCGCCTCACGCGCCCTGAAGGCGGTGAGGCACTTCTCCACGATCCGTCGTGCGTCCGAAGGGTTCTCCTCGAGGTACTGGCCGAGCGCATCGTTCACCGCGGTGGCCACCTGCCCCGCGACCTCGGCGTTACCGAGTCTCGTCTTCGTCTGGCCCTCGAACTGTGGCTCGCGGATCTTGACGCTGATCACAGCGGTCAGCCCCTCGCGCACGTCGTCCGAAGTGAGATTGGGGTCAGATTCCTTGAGCGCTCCGCTCTTCCGTGCATGCGCGTTGATAGTTCGGGTGAGCGCGGTCCTGAATCCGGTCAGGTGCGCGCCACCGTCGATGGTGTTGATGTTGTTCGCGAACGTGTAGACCTTCTCCGCGAAGGTGTCGTTGTACTGGAGCGCGACCTCCGCGATGGTGTTGTTCTCGAAAGTGCGCTCGACATAGATGGGCTTCGGGTGCAGGTTCTCGTGTGCCCGATTGAGGTGCCGAACAAAGCTGATGACGCCGCCATCGAAGTAGTAGTTCTCTTCCGCTTCGGTGCGCTCGTCGTGCAAAGACAGCCAAAGACGCTTGTTGAGGTAGGCCGTTTCGCGCAGCCACTGCGTAATGATCGTCGTGTCCCACTCGATCACCGGGAACATCTCTTTGTCCGGCGCGAAGCGCGTGATCGTTCCGGTGAGCCGCGCAGGCTGGCGCCATTGCACCGACGGTGGCGGCGGCAGCTGCGCTTTCGTGATCGCACGGACCGCGCCTGTCGGTTTCCCGCGCTCATATGACTGAGTGAAGATCTTCCCGTCGCGATGGACTTCTACGACCATCTCCGACGCGAGAGCGTTGACCACCGAGACACCCACTCCGTGAAGTCCGCCCGTGACCTTGTACCCGGCCCCGCCGAATTTCCCGCCGGCGTGCAGGATCGTCATGACGACCTGGAGTGCGTCCATGGGCTTGCCCTTCGCATCCTTCTGCGTCGGGTGCGGCCCGACAGGGATACCGCGCCCGTTGTCGGCTACGGTGATCTCGTTCGTCTTATGGATCCACAGATCGATGCGGTCGCACGTCCCGTTCATCGCCTCGTCGATGGAGTTGTCGAGGACCTCGCGAACGAGGTGATGCAGACCGCGCACATCCGTCGTCCCGATGTACATGCCTGGCCGGCGGCGGACCGCCTCGAGACCTTCGAGCACCTGGATGTCGCCAGCCCCGTAGGACGACGCCACGCTCGGACGGCGCTTGCGCCTCTCGTCCCCTGGTGCGTCTTTTCTTACGGCCACCGCTAAACCTTCCCGGCCTGGACGAGCATCTCGTAGAGCCGCTGAAAGTCCTCATCCGAATAGAACTGGATCGCGATGCGCCCGCCGCGCCGCCCGCGGAGGATCTCCACCTTCGTTCCGAGTGCCGCCCGGAGATCGGTGGTGATCTGAGCGAGGTCGGGGTCACTTCCGCGAAGACGGGGGCGCGCGCGACCGCGGCGCGTCGGATGAACCATCTTGCGCGCGAGTGCCTCGGCGTCACGCACCGAAAGTCCCTTGCTTATGACAGTCGCGAGGGCCTGAAGTGCATCCGAAAGCGGTAGCGGCAAGAGGGCCCGGAGATGACCTTCAGCGATCTTGCCCTCGATCACGGCATCCTGAAGCGCCTGCGGGGCGGTCAAGGTCCGAAGCATGTTGGCGACCGAGGAACGCGATTTGCCGAGTCGCTCGGCGAGTTGCTCCTGCGTGAGGTCGTAGGTCTCCATCAATAGCTTGTAGGCACGCGCCGTCTCGATCGCATTGAGGTCAGTCCGCTGGAGGTTCTCGATAAGCGCGAGCTCCAGGCGATCCCCGACCTCGTCGCGGACGACTGCCGGGATGGTGGTTCGTCCGGCGAGCCGGGCCGCGAGTACGCGCCGGTGGCCGGCGACCAGCTCGTAGCCGTCATCATCGGCAGATACCACTATTGGTTGCAACACGCCGTGTCGGGAGATCGAGGCGGCCAGGTCGGAAAGGCCCTCCGGATCAAAGGCCTTCCTCGGCTGGTGGCGGTTTGGCCGGACGAGTTCGAGCGGGATCTCGCTGGTCGACGGACGCTCGACCAGTCCCGCCTTTCCCGGAGCGGACTGCCCCAAAAGAACGTCGAGACCGCGACCGAGTCCACTTCGGGCCATCAGGCGATCGCTCCACCCAGCGCGATAGGGGCGCGGGCGCGTAGGCGTGCGGAAATCTCACGCGCAAGATCGTCGTACGCCTGCGCGGCGGCGGAGCGGCGGTCGTAGACGGAGATCGGGAGGCCGTGGCTTGGCGCCTCCGCCAGACGAACCGCGCGCGGGATCCGTGCGTCCGCAACGAGGCTCGGAAAGTGGCGTCTGACCTCGTCGATTACTTCGAGGGAGAGCCGGTTTCGGCGGTCCTCCATTGTCAGCACGATCGCCAGTACCTCTAAGTGGCTGTTGAGCCGACCGCGGACCGCCTCGATCGTCGAAAGCAGTTGTGCCAGGCCTTCGAGGGCGTAGTACTCGCACTGAACCGGGATAATGACCGCGTCGCCGGCGGTCAGCGCGTTGATCGTCAAAAGCCCAAGCGAAGGCGGGCAATCGACGAGCACCGTGTCGTACTTTTCAGTAGAGCGGAGCGCCGTACGAAGCCGATACTCCCGCGCCAGCAGGGGGACGAGCTCGACCTCCGCTCCCGCCATATCTGGACCAGAGGGAACGATGTCCAAGCCGGGCACTGCGGTTGGCACGATTGAGTTCTCGATTGGTCGCTCCTTCAGGATGAGGCCATACACCGGATTCGGCGGTGCCTTGCTGACGCCGAGGCCGCTGGTCGCGTTCGCTTGGGGATCGAGATCGACGATGAGGACTCTCTCGCCCTGCTCTACCAAGGCCGCACCGAGGCTGATTGCCGTGGTCGTCTTTCCGACTCCGCCCTTCTGATTGCTTACGACCAGAGTCGTCAATCTGTCGACCTTGTCACACGTGAAACACGACGCCAAAACCGGGTAAAACTGGGGGCGGAAAGGGGAGTGTCCGTGCCCTCCATTCTAGCGGAGGAGAGCCTCGACGACCACCTCGTGGCTGGCTTCTGCAACCCTACTGTGTCCGACCGGCCGCAACCATTTTAGATAGCGCGGTAGCCACCGATCGGACCCCATCCCACCCCTGCGCGGCCTGATAATCCAAATACAGCCATGGGAGCCCGTTGGAGCAGCGCGACCAAGCGCATCGTAGTCGCTCTATTCGCGCTGGCCGCGCTCTACATCGTGTACCGGGCCGGAGACCTCGTGCGCCCCTTCGTATGGGCCGGCGTGCTGGCCTTTGTGCTCCTCCCGGTGGTCGGTCTCCTGGAGCGCCGTCTCTCTCTCCCTCGAACCGCCGCGGCCGCCGTCGTTTTCCTCGGTTTGCTTGCGGTCATAATTGGTGGCGGGCGCATTCTCGTGCCGCTCGCCATCGATCAGGTGCGTGAGCTGCAACGCACCCTTCCGACGCTCGTCGCGAACGCCCAGAACACTCTGGCGGAAACTGCCGATCAAGTGGGACTCGAGGATCTCGATGCACTGATCGTCAACTTCGCTGGAATCGGCGATCTCACACAGATGGTCGCTCGAGGCGCGGTGCCATTCATCGTTGGGCTCGGTCACTTCCTGCTCGACCTGTTGGTCTTCTTGATCGCCACGTTCTTCCTCTTGCGGGATGCGCCGCGCCTCTTCCAGTGGTTCCGCCGCATCCTCCCGGCTAGTCAGCGCAACGACCTCATTCCGCTGTTCGCGCAGGTGAACACTCTGCTCGGCCGCTACGTCCGCGGGCAGATGTTCCTTATCGGCGTGATGGCGACGGTCACGTTCGCGGGTCTTTCGATTCTGCAGGTGCCGTTCGCGTTGCTACTCGCTCTGATGACCGGCGTGCTCGAGGTGATTCCGATCGTCGGCCCCATCACCGCCGGGGCCATCGCGTGTCTCGTCGCGCTCGGCCACCCGGCTCCCTGGGGGCTGTCGCAGATTTGGTACGTGGCGATCGTCGCAGCCATGTACACGGTCCTTCGACATTCGGAGGACTACTTCGTCATCCCCCTGGTCATCGGCCGGATCGTGAAGCTCCATCCCGCCGTCGTGATCTTCTCACTGCTGACCGGAGGTGCGCTGTACGGTCTGCTCGGCGTACTCATCGCGGTCCCCGTCGCCGCCACCCTTCGGCTGGTCCTCATATACGTGGGCGCGAAGCTCCGCGACGAGGATCCATTCCCGCAGCTCGAACAAGAACTCGCGGTTCCGCATCCGGCGCCGCCCGCGGCGGCGGCCCGTGCTCTCGGCCGGCGCGCGCACTCCTGAACGGACACCGAACGAAGGAATGTCCACCGCCGCCTGGTCCCGCGAAGGGGGAAGCATGAGGTTTGTTCTCGGTGTTCTGATCCCGCTTGCGGCGGCACTCCTCCAGGGGACAGTTGCGCCCTTGATCGCGGTTGGCGGCGCCCGTCCGTCGCTACCGATATTGGTCGCTGCGTCGTGGTCGATCGCGGCCGGGGCGCGCGAGGGCGTGTGGTGGGCGTTCTTCGGGGGGCTGGTGTCTGACCTCATCTCGGGGGGACCCCTGGGAGCGTTTGCCCTCGCATCACTCCCACCGGTTGCGGCGGTCGGTCTTCAGGACGCGTCTCCAGGACGCCCGACCGCCATCCTGCCGGGGGCGGTGCTGGTCGGCCTCGCCGCGTTGGCCGCCGGGCTGATCTACGTGGGCATCCTGGCAGTGACGGGCGGCGGCATCTCGTCGGTTCCGCTCGCTGCGGGCACGGCCGTTGCGAGCGCCGTCTACACGGGCCTCCTGGCTCTAGCGATATATCCCGTTGCGCGACTTCTTCGCCGCGCCACCGAGAAGCAGGGGGCGTTGGGAGTCTGGTGAGACAGGAGTCGCGTGCGTTCGTGTCGGCGCGGCGCTTCATCGCGTTTGGCGCCGCCATCTTCCTGACCTTCACGGCACTGACGGCACGCCTGTACGACCTCGAGATCGTGCACGGGGACTATTACCACCAGCTCTCCGAGCAAAACCGGATCGTGCGACTGCCCGTGCCGGCCGAGCGCGGCGGCATCGTCGACCGGAACGGGTATGTCCTCGCCCGCAACATTCCGGGCTTCGCAATCAGCGTGATCCCGGTCGACCTGACCCGCACGCGCGAAGACGAACTCTCGCAGCGGCTTGCGGCGCTTCTTGATCTCCCGAGCAGTGACATCGGCGATGCCATCCGCGCCCAGCGGATTCGCAACCCCTATGAGCCCGTGCGCATCTCCAAAACCCCGGTCCCTCGGGAGATCGCGGTCGCGGTCACGGAGCGTGCCGAACTCTTCCCCGGTGTGCGGGTCGATCCCGAGAGCATCCGCTTCTATGTGGATGGCACGCTGTACGCGCCGGTGATCGGATACACCGGGCCGATCACCGAGCAGGAGCTCGCCAAACTCAAAGACAGCGGATATCTCGCCGACGACGATCTCGGACGGACCGGGATCGAAGCGGTCTACGAGCAATATCTCCGGGGCACGTACGGGTGGCGTGAGATCGAACGGGATGCCGCGCAGCGTGAGATCAAGACGCTCGCGCTCCAGAGGGCGACCGTCGGCAACTCCGTTTCGCTGACGATCGATGACCGCCTACAGAAGCTTCTCGATGCCGAGCTCCGAAAGGGAGTCGACGAGGACAAGTTCACCCAGGCGGTCGGGGTCGCGATGAATCCACAGAACGGTGAGATCCTCGCGATGGTCTCGATCCCCGGCTACGACAACAACATGTTCGCGCGAGGGATCACGACGGCGGAGCTCGCCGCGCTGAACGCGGACGATCGCCATCCTCTGGTGAACAAGGCGGTGGGGGACCAATATCCCGCGGGCTCGACCTTCAAGATGGTGACCGGGCTCTCGGCGCTCACCGAGGGCACGGCAACGCGCAACACCGTTGTGAACGTGACCGCGCGGTCGTTCACCGTCAGCGGTACCCCGTTCTTCGACTGGACTGTGCACGGAAGCCTCGACTTCGTGAACGGGTTCGCCCACTCGAGCGACATCTACTTCTACACGCTCGCGGGCGGCAGCCCCATGGCCCCGAACGTCCGCGGGGCCGGCCCCGAAGCGATCGCCAAATACGGCCGGATGCTGGGGTTCGGGGCCGAGACGGGGATCGACCTTCCGAACGAAGCACCCGGCATCATGCCGGACCCCGAGTGGAAGCAGGCGACCTTTGACGAACCATGGACGATCGGGAACACCTACCAGGAGGCGATCGGTCAGGGGTTTGTTGCGGTCACGCCGCTGCAGCTTCTCAACGCCTACGCGGCCGTCGCCAACGGCGGGACGCTCCAGACCCCCCACCTCCTGAAATCGGTTACGGGTGCTTCGGGCAACGCGATTCCGGTCACGCCGCCGCCGCCCATCCGCAAGCTCGACATGTCGCAGGAGAACCTCCGTCTTCTCCGTGAGGCGGCGCGGAAGGTCGTCACGAGCGGGCACGCCTACATGCCAAACGCCAAGCTCGCGATCTCAGGGAAGACGGGGACCGCCGAGTTCGGCGCCTCGGCCGGGAAAGACAGCGCGGGCCGCAACAAGCTCGGTTTCCACAACTGGTTCGTCTCGTACGTCCCGCAGGCCGACAACACCGACCCGACGGCGCAGATCGCGATGGTCATCTTCACCTACGACTCGTCGAAATCGCTCTGCGAGCTCTGCCTCAACCCGGCAGTCGGAATGACGCAGCGGATCCTCGAGCAGTACCTGGGGGCCAACAAATGAGCGTCCGTGCCATGAGCCTGCCGCGCCCCGCGACCCCGCTGCATGACCGGCCGGCCCCACGCCGCTGGACCCAGATCGACCCGATCCTGCTCATCGTCACCGTGCTCCTCATCGGATACGGCCTCGTGATGACGTACTCGACGACCGCCGAAACCCGCACGTTCACGGGGGATCCGATGCAGTTCGTGATCCGTGGTGCGATCTGGGCCGCCGTCGGGATGGCCGCGATGGCGGCGATCGCCCTCTTCGATTACGCATGGCTGGGCGCGTTCGCGCCGCTCTTGTATGTGTTCACGCTCGGGCTCCTGTCGGTCGTGCTCGCGATCGGCACCTCGAGCCTCGGCGCCCAGCGATCCGTGAACATCGGAGGCCTCTCGTTCCAGTTCAGTGAAGTCGCGAAGGTCCTGATGATCATCGTGCTCGCGAAGTTCTTCGCGGACCGGCGGGCGTCCATCGGGTCGCCGCTCACGATGTTGCTCGGCTTGGCGTTGCTCGCGCCGGCCGTGCTGCTCGTCTACCGGCAGCCCGACCTGGGCACGAGTCTCGTGTTCATCGCGATCTTCTTCGGAATCGCGTTCCTCGCGGGTGCGCGGATCTGGCAGCTGGTCGCGCTCGTCGCGATCGCCGCCGCGTCGTTCCCACTCGTGTGGGCTCTCCTCAAGGACTACCAGCGCGGGCGGCTCTCGGCCTTCCTCGATCCCTACTCGGATCCGCAGGGAGCGGGCTGGAACATCATCCAGTCGCTCATCGCGGTCGGTTCGGGAGGGGCCACGGGTAAGGGACTCACCGCCGGAACGCAGTCGCCGCTCGGCTATCTCCCGATCGCGGAATCCGATTTCGTATTCTCCGGTCTCGCCGAGGATCTCGGGTTCGCAGGTGCAGTGATCCTTTTCGCGCTCTACATCGTTCTGCTCATCGCCGCACTTCGGGTCGCCCTTCGCGCGAAGGATCCGTTCGGGATGCTCATCGGCGGCGGTGTGGCGACGATGCTGCTCTTCCAGATCCTGGTGAACGTGGGGATGGCGATCTCGCTCATGCCGGTGACGGGTATCCCGCTGCCGTTCATCTCGCACGGTGGCAGCTCGCTCGTGTCGATCTGCTTCGCGCTCGGTGTTTTGCAATCGATCTCGATGCGTCGCGAGCCAGAGGGGCCTTAGTCCGTATACTTTTCAGCGAACGGCGACGAACGGGAGCAGTACGCGCGTCCCCCACGACCAAGAGAGCCGGCGGTCAGGTGTGAGCCGGCGTCGCGGGAGCGCGGAACTCGCCCGGGAGCCGCGGGAGCGAACGCTCTGGCGCTAGCTCCTGCCGGGGTCACGCCCGTTATCAACGTGCTCGAGCGGAGAGCTTCGGGGCTGTGGCGCAGTGGGAGCGCATCACACTGGCAGTGTGGGGGTCGCGGGTTCGAATCCCGCCAGCTCCACCGGTCACAGCGGCTCTCAATTGGGGTGGTACCGCGGAGGTCTTTCGTCCCCAGGGGCAGAAGTCCCTGAGCGCGCAAGCGCAGACGAAAGGCCTTTTTGTTTTTTGAAAGGAGGTCGAGTTGACGAGCCAAGTGGAAAAGAAGATCGATCGCTACGCACCCGCCGCCATCGAAGAAAAATGGCGCGAGCGCTGGGTCTCGTCCGGCCTCCACAACACTCCAGATGTCTCGGACAAGCCCAACTTCTATTTCCTGACGATGTTCCCGTACCCATCGGGCGAGATCCACGTGGGTCACTGGTACGCGTTTGCGCCGCCGGACGCCGCCGCGCGCTTCTTGCGCATGCGCGGCCACAACGTGCTGTTCCCGATGGGCTTCGACGCGTTCGGAATCAACGCCGAGAACGCGGCGATCGACCGGAAGATGCATCCGGCGGTCTGGACCGAAAAGAACATGGCGCACATGCGCGAGCAGTTCAATCGCATGGGCGCGGCCATCGACTGGCGTCGCGAGGTCGTCACGTGCTATCCGGAGTACTACCGCTGGAACCAGTGGATGTTCCTAAAACTCTTCGAGAAAGGCCTCGCATATCGGGGCGACGCGCCCGTCAACTGGTGCCCGCGAGACGAAACGGTCCTCGCCAACGAGCAGGTCATCAACGGACGCTGCGAGCGCTGCGACACACCCGTGGTCAAACGGCAGATGACGCAGTGGTTCTATCGCATCACCAAGTACGCGGACGAGCTACTGCGGTTCGAGGGTTTGGACTGGCCCGAGCGCGTTCGTACCCTGCAGACGAACTGGATCGGCCGGTCCGAGGGGGCCGAGATGACCTTCCCGGTCGAGGGGCACCCCGGCGAGGAGATTCGCTTCTTCACCACCCGTCCGGACACGATCTACGGCGCCACGTTCATGGTCCTCGCCCCTGAGCATCCGCTCGTCGAAAAGATCGTCGCACCGAAGCATCGCGCCGAAGTCGATCGCTATGTGCAGCACGCACGGAATATGGCCGAGATCGAACGGACCGTGGCCGAACGGGAGAAGACCGGCGTCGATACGGGAGCGTTCGCGCGCAACGTGTTCACCGGCGAGCGCGCACCGATCTGGGTAGCCGACTACGTTCTGGCGACGTACGGGACGGGCGCGATCATGGCCGTGCCCGGCCACGACGAGCGAGATTTCGCTTTCGCGAAGAAACATCGCCTGGAGATCCGCGAGGTCATCAGCCCTGACGGCTCGGAGCATGCCAGCCTCGATGCGCCGTACGTCGGCGAGGGGGTCATGGTGCGGAGCGGTCCGTTCAGCGGCATGCGCAGCGAGGTGGGGAAGGCCGCGGTCGCGGCGGAGGCGAAGAAACGCGGTATCGGCGGGCCATCGGTGACCTACCGGCTGCACGACTGGCTCATTTCACGACAGCGTTACTGGGGGACACCGATCCCCATCGTGCACTGCGAGCGCTGCGGCGCGGTGCCCGTGCCCTACGACCAGCTCCCCGTCGTCTTGCCGCGCGACGTCGAGTTCACCGGCCGCGGCGGCTCGCCGCTGAGTCACGTCGCGTCGTTCGTCAACACGACCTGCCCCAAATGCGGAGGGCCGGCGCGCCGCGACACCGACACGATGGATACGTTCGTCGATTCCTCTTGGTACATGTACCGCTACGTGGACCCCAAGTACGAGAAGGCGTTCATGAACGCGGAGCTCGGCAAGAAATGGCTGCCGGTCCAGCAATACACCGGTGGGGTCGAGCACGCCATCCTCCACCTTCTCTACATGCGCTTCATGGCCAAGGCGCTCCGAGACATGGGCGAGCTGTGGTTCGACGAGCCTGCGATCCGTTTCCGCTACCAGGGCACGATCGTCTTCAAAGGCCGGAAGATGTCGAAGTCGCGCGGCAACGTGCAGACCCCTGACGCGTACGTCGAGAAATACGGCGCCGACACGCTCCGCCTTTTCATGATGTTCATGGGTCCCTGGGTCGACGGCGCCGACTGGGACGCGGCCGGCATCGAGGGTGTCCATCGCTTCCTGCGACGCGTATGGGAGATGGCGCAGTCCGAGGCACAGCCCGCGGGACCCAGAGATCCGGACCTCGACCGTGCCGTTCACCGCACGATCGCGAAGGTCACCGACGACCTGCAGACGTATTCGTTCAACACGGCGGTCGCGGCGATGATGGAGCTCTCAAACGCGCTGCACCATGCGGCCGGGCCGAGCCGCGACGAGGGCGTGGCGACGCTGCTGCTGCTTCTGGCGCCGTTCGCGCCATACGTGACGGAGGAGCTCTGGGAGCGCCGCGGCGGACGTGCCTCGATCCACCAGCAGCGCTGGCCAGCGTTCGATCCGGCCATCGCGGCGGCGAATGAGGTCACGCTCGTCATTCAGATCGACGGGAAGGTCCGCGACCGGATCACCGCCGCCGCGGGCATCTCGCAATCAGCCGCCGAAGACCTGGCCAAAGCCAGCCCGAAAGTGAAGGCGGCATTGGATGGTCGTGAGCCCGCGAGAACGATCTTCGTGCCCGATCGCTTGGTGAACTTCGTCACGCGACGGCCGTCGTGACCGCCGAGATCCGGCTCGCGGCGCTATGCGACCACGCCCTTGTCGGCCAGGACGGCAAGGTCAGCCTGATGGGGATCTTCCGGAACATCTCGGTCAGCGGGCTGCCGGCGCAGCATCCCCGGATGTTCGTCGTTGCGATCCTCGGCCTGGAGGTTGGCGCCCATACCGTGAAGGTCCGCCTGCTGCGGCCGGACGGGCAACAGGCGATGCCGAACCCGCCGGAGATCTCCGTCCACGCTGTCGCCGGCCAGGACGTGAACGTGATCGTCGAGCTCAACAACATGAGCTTCACGAGCTACGGGACGCACAAGTTCGACCTCGAGGTGGACGGCAGCACGATCGGCGGTCTGCCCGTCGCGATAGTCCAGATGCAGCAGCAGCAACAGGGCCGCCGCACGAATTGACGACAGGCTGTCGTCAAAAATGACGACAGCACTGATGCGTCGCAGGACTATGCACGACCTCGTGTGCCACTCACCGTGCGCGCATGCGCCGACCGATCCTGATCCTCCTGGCGATCGCGTTCGCGGCCGTCGCCGTCCTTGCCGTTTCTCGCCTGCATAGCGACGCAGCGCCGGTAGCGTTCGTCGAGGAAACGCCGGCGCCAACGCGCTCGCCGGAGCCACTCGCCGTCGTGGACGTCAGCGGCGCCGTTGCCCGCCCAGGGGTCTACCGGCTCGCCGCGAGTTCCCGCATCGTGGATGCACTCATCGCAGCCGGCGGCATGACAGGCGAAGCCGACCTCGACGCACTCAATAAGGCCGCCCCAATCCACGACGGCCAGCGCATCTACGTGCCGCGCCCGGGCGAGACTGTCCCCGCGGGGAGCGCCGGTAGCGACGCCCAGCTCAAGATCGACGTCAACCACGCGACCGCGAACGAGCTCGAGGCGCTTCCTGGCATCGGCCCGACGACGGCCGCGCGGATCGTTCGCTCGCGCGGCAGCCATCCGTTCGCACGGATCGAAGAGCTGCAGACGCGCGGGCTCGTCACGGCACGGGTGTTCGCAGACATAAAGGACTTGGTCACGATCCGGTGACCGCTGTCCTACGGACGCCGCTGCTCCCGGCGGCCGCGGGGGCTGTGTGCATCGCCCTCGCCGTCCAGCTCGCGCCCCTCGCGGGGATCGGGTTGGGCGTGGCGCTGGCGCTGGCGTTCGCGACCCTTGCGGTCGCGAGCGCTGACCGCGGGCGTCGGCTGTGCTGGTGCGCGGCAGCACTCGTCGCTGCGGTGTCCGCCGCAGCCACGATGTTCGGACCGCTACCGGGTTTCGATCTGCGTCACGCCGGTCCGCTCGATGGGCTGCGTGAGGCGCTCGCCGCGCCACTCCGTCACCTCCTTCCGGAGCCCGAAGGAGGCATCGTTCGGGGAATCGTCCTCGGCGAGCGCGCCGCCGTCGATGCCGACCTAGCCAGCGCCTTCGCGCGCAGCGGCACCTCGCATCTTCTCGCGATATCCGGCTTCAACATGACCCTTGTCGCCACGGCGGTTGCGCTCCTCGCGCGTGGCCGCCTGCGTCCCGCGATCACCGCCGCGATGACGGTCGCATGCGTCCTCGCCTACAGCGTCCTTGTCGGTCTCGCCCCCAGTGTGGCCCGCGCCGCCGTGATGGCGGTCGTCGCGTCTCTCGGTCTCGCGTTTGGCCGGCGTCCGGCTACGGATAATGCCCTCGCCCTCGCGGTCGCGACGATGGTCGGCATCGACGCGTCGGCGATCGGGGACGTGGGATTCCTGCTATCCGCGATGGCGACCGGGGGACTCCTCTATCTCGGAGACCCGATCTCCCGGCGACTCGCGTTC
The DNA here is from genome assembly GCA_035637615.1 of Bathyarchaeia archaeon. Classification (GTDB taxonomy): domain Bacteria; phylum Chloroflexota; class Limnocylindria; order P2-11E; family P2-11E; genus 3-1-20CM-2-70-9. The sequence continues at coordinate 20,581 of DASPWX010000019.1, forward strand.
CTACCGGGCGCCATACGCGAGGGTCTCGCCACAACGCTTGCGGCCACGCTGCCCACGATCCCGATCATCGCCGCGGTGTTCGGTCGTGTATCGCTCGTGTCGCCGCTCGCGAACCTCGTGGCCGTGCCGCTCTTCCCTCCGCTCATGTTCGCCGGGGCGGCGACGGCCGCCATCGGCACGGTCTCGTTGGACGTCGCCCAGGCGCCCGCCCTCGCGACCTACGCCCTTGCGTACGTATTGCGGCTTGTCGTCGAGACCTCCGCCGGACTACCGCTCGCGTCGCTCGCCGTTCCCGACGGTCCGCTCGCCGGCCTCGCGTACGGCGTCGCGGTCGGGCTTGCCCTCTTCTTCGGACCGGCCGTCGGCGTTCGCCTGGTTCACGCCGTCGGCCAGAGAGCTCGAGGAGCGCGGGCGCCGGCCGTCCGCTTCAAAGCGGGACGTGGCTTCGTCCGTGGCGCGTTCTGGGCAGGTGCCGGGCTCGCTCTCACCGTCCTGGTCGCCAGCGTCGCTGCCATTGCGTGGCCGCCTCCGTCGGGCGTACGTGTGCGGGCGCTTGACGTCGGCCAGGGCGACGCATTCCTTGTCGAGTTTGACGGACGAACGCTCCTCATCGATGGCGGCCCCGATCCGGCGCGGCTCCTCGCCGAGCTTGGCGCGAGTCTGCCACCGTGGACGCGCCACATCGACGTGGTCGCGCTCACCCATGCCCACGCGGATCACGCAGACGGTCTTATCGGTGTTCTCGAGCGGTACGGGGTGGGCCTTGCGATCGAACCGGTCGGCTTGAACCCTGGAGCCGTCGCGACCGCGTGGAACGACCGCATCCAGCGCGCGCACGTGCCGAGGCGCGCGGTTGCCGCCGGTATGCGGCTGCGCCTCGGCGACGCGACGCTCGCGATCCTCGCGCCGGACGGCGACCCGCGCGTGGACGTGCCCTCGCTCGTGATGCGTCTGGAGCGGGGCTCGTTTTCCATGTTGTTCATGGGTGACGCGACCGAGCAGGCTCAGGCGGACCTGCTCTTGAGTCCGAAGTCGCTCGTCGCGCGTGTGTACGTTCCGCCTCACCACGGCGCCGCAAGCACGTACGCGGTTCCTCTGGTGGACGCGATCCGGCCGAGCGCGGCCGTGATCTCCGTTGGCGCTCAGAACCGGTATGGTCATCCCACCGCCGAAACGCTCGCGGCGCTCAGCCGCGTGCCCACGTACCGCACCGACCGCGATGGCACAGTGGAGCTCGACCAAAGTGGTAACGCCCAGCTCGTCATCCGTACCCACGCGAATGGTCTTCCTTCTCCACGGGGAGGATTCCTTCCGCACGCGCCTCCGGCTGGGTGAGCTCTGTGCGGCGCTGCTTTCCGGCTCGCCGTTCGGACCGACCGACCTCAGCACGCTCGTCGAGCCGCTGCTCGGGACGCTGCTCGGCGTCACCCGTCACGACGCGCGCACTGACAGTCCCGGCGCGATCATGCTGTCCGGCCAAGCGCAGGGGCTGTTCGATGCCGTCGATGAGCCGCGCGTCGTCATCGTCGACCATGCTGAGGCGCTCAAGGACCTCGATCTGATCGCCTCGTTCCCGCGAGAGGCGGCGCTGGTACTTGTCTCTGTGGAGCGCCTGGCCACCGGACGCTCGCGACGCGGTCAGCGGGTGAAGGCTCCGAACGCCCCCGCTGCAAATCTGCTCGAGGCAGTCGAGGCGGCGGGCGGCTCCGTCGAGCGGATCGAGCGACTGGCGCCTGTCGACGTGCCGGGGTGGATCGCCGCTCGCGCACGGCTGAACGGAGTCAGGCTGGAATCCGACGCCGTGGCGACGCTCGCGTCGGCCGCAGGCAGCGATAGCGAGCGTATCGAGCAGGAGATCAAGAAGCTCGGCGCGTATGCGAACGACGCGCCGGTGACAGCTGCGGACGTCCGGACGCTCGTCAGCGGCGCGATCGAGGCTGATGTGTTCGAACTGACGCAGGCTGTCGTTCGTAAGGACGCGCGGACCGCCGTCGCGACGCTCGAACGCCTCATCGCCGACGGCAACGCGGTCCAGCAGATCCTTGCTCTGCTGCTCTGGCAGTTCCGCGTTCTTCTGTTCGCTTCCGCGATGCGCTCAAGCGCCGATGCCGAGCGCATGGCCAAAGCCATTCGCTCGAGCCCGTACGCGATCCAGCGCGCCACGGCCTTCGCACGTCGCGTGACGCGGGCCGACGTCCTACGCGCGTACGAGGCGATCTACGCCGCGGACCAGGTCATCAAGACAGGACGCGCGGAGTCGGACCTCGCGGCCCTCGAGTTGTGCGTGCTGGATCTCTGTGGCGTCGCGAACGCGGACCTGCGGGACATGCTGCTGGTCGAGGCGCCCCGCCGCTAGCGCTTCGTGGCGGCCTCCGCCCGTGTGGTCGGCATCGGCTTCGCTTCCTGGGTCTTCCGATAGTCCTCGAGGAACTTCTTCTGCCCGGCCGCAGTCAGCGGGTGCTCGAAGAGCATCTTCAGCACGCCGAAGGGCATCGTCGCTATGTCCGCGCCGGCGAGCGCCGCCTGAGTGACGTGCATCGGGTTCCGGATCGAAGCGGCGAGGACCTTCGTCTTGATCTCCTGTTGCCGATACGCGGCAACGATGTCCTCAACGACACGCATCCCGTCCTCGTTGATGTCGTCGAGCCGCCCCGCGAACGGGCTCACGATGTACGCGCCGATCGCGGCCGCGAGAAGCGCCTGGTTCACCGAGAAACAGAGGGTGACGTTGATTCGAGTGCCCTCTCCCGCGAGAACTTTGCCGGCCGCAAGGCCGTCGGGTGTGAGAGGGACTTTGACGATCACGTTCTTGTGCCACGTGGCGATCCGCCGGCCCTCGACGATCATGTCGTCCTTCTTTTCGGAGACGACCTCCGCCGAGACGTTGCCGATGATCTGGCAGATGCGCTTGACCTGTTCCTCGTGGTCCTTGCCAGCCTTGGCGATCAAAGTCGGATTCGTAGTGACGCCGTCGACGACGCCCCAGGTGACCCCTTGCTCCACCTCTTCGTAGATGGCCGTGTCGAGGAAGAGCTTCATGGTGTCGGCAGCTCCTGCAGTCGCGGTGCCGCCTCGGCGGCACGCCCGTTCGACCGCGCGAACGATACCGCCGCATCGATGAACGAAACGAACAGCGGGTGAGGCCGGTTGGGACGCGACTTGAACTCAGGGTGGTATTGCGTGCCGAGATAGAACGGGTGGTCGGGCATCTCCGCGATCTCCACGAGGCGCCCATCCGGCGAGAGACCCGTAAAGCGCATGCCATGACTCTGCAAGAGATCGCGGTACGCGTTGTTGAACTCGAAGCGATGGCGATGGCGCTCGAGCACGATCGGTTGTCCGTACGAGCGAGCGGCGACCGACCCGGGTTCGAGGACGCAGGGGTAGCTACCGAGCCGCATCGTTCCTCCCTTGTCGCCGACGTCGCGCTGCTCGGGCAGGAGGTCGATCACCGGATGTGGCGTGAAGGCGTCGAACTCCGTTGAGTTCGCGTCGTTCGTGCCGAGCGCGGTGCGCGCGAGCTCGATGACCATGCACTGCATACCCATGCAAAGACCGAGCGTGGGAACACGGCGCTCGCGGCCAAAGCGAGTGGCCTTCACTTTGCCCTCGATGCCGCGGTAGCCGAAGCCGCCGGGAACGACGATGCCGTCGAGGCCGACGAGCGGCTCGACGTCATCCGAGCGCTCGAGATGCTCGCTGTCGATCCATTGCAGCTTCACGTCACAGCCGGCCGCCCACGCGGCGTGGCGCACGGCTTCGGCGACCGAGAGGTACGCGTCGGGCAGCTCGATGTACTTGCCGACGAGTCCGATGGTCAGCGGGATTCGCGCCCCGCGGATCCGCTCGGTGAGCGCTTTCCATTCGCTCAAGTCGGGCTCGCGCGCGCCGGAGAGGCCAAGCTCCTCGACGACGATCTTGCCCAGGCCGGCCTCTTCGAGCATGAGTGGCACGCCGTAGATCGACCACGCGTCGGGTTCGCTGATGACGTTGTCCGCCTTGACGTCGCAGAAGAGCGCGATCTTTTCGCGGAGATCGTCGTCGATCGGCTCGTCGGCGCGCGCGATCACCACGTCCGGCTGGATACCGATCGCGCGGAGGTCCCTGACGGAATGTTGGGTCGGCTTTGTCTTGAGCTCGCCGGTGGCGACTCGCGGCAGCAGGGTCAGGTGGATGTAAAGGACGTTCTGCTTGCCCACGTCGTTGCGGAACTGGCGGATCGCCTCGAGATACGGGAGCGATTCGATGTCGCCGACCGTACCGCCGACTTCGACGACTACGATCTCGGCCTGCTGCTCGCGCGCGACCCGGTGGATTCGTTCCTTGATCTCGTTCGTCACGTGGGGGATGACCTGAACGGTCGCTCCCAGGTAATCGCCGCGCCGTTCCTTTGCGATCACGGAGTTGTAGATCTGACCGGTGGTCAGATTCGACGCGCGCGTCACGTTGCGGTCGATGAAGCGCTCGTAGTGGCCGAGGTCGAGGTCCGTCTCGGCTCCGTCCTCGGTCACGAAGACCTCGCCGTGCTGATACGGCGACATCGTCCCGGGGTCGACGTTGAGGTACGGATCCATCTTGAGCGAGGCGACGGCGAGGCCTCTCGCGGCGAGGATGCGGCCAAGGGAAGCGGCGGTGATGCCTTTGCCAAGCGAGGAAGTGACCCCTCCGGTCACGAACACGAACTTCGGCACGAACTGGACCTCCGGGGTTTTTCTGATTCTACTCCGAAGAAGCAGACCGCAGCAGCGAAGCTGCAGGGCGCAGGGGTATTGACCCGGAGCACTACCGACGGCTGATGAGTCGCCTTTTCATGACACCGGAAACGGAAGGCTGTTCAAAACGATGAGTCTCGGCCGATCGCTTGTGGTATGCGGCGGGTAGGACGGAACGTCAACCGGGATATCGCGGCGGCAGTCGTCCAAGTGTCCATCAAGTCGCAAAGCTCGGAACCGCGCGTCCCGCAGCTCTCCAGTCTCGAGCCCGGCATATTCGATGATCGCCACCAGTCGCGGGTGCAGGAACCGCAGGCCTTCGCGGAGGGCGACCGGTGTCGCGAAGGGTGACCGATCGCTCGCGAAATCGCGCGTCGCGACGTCGAGCCACTCGCCGAGGTACGGCGGCACGTACGCATCGCCCGCGAAAGCGATCGAGCCGTCCTCGCCGCGAAGTCCGCAGAGGATCGTGCGCGCGCGACCGCGCGTCTCGATGACGAGGCCGCCGACGACGACGTCGGCTCGGGGCGTGACGTGACACTTGAGCCAGTCCGCGGTGCGCGTGCCCGGCACGTAGCGGCCGTCGCGTTTCTTGGCGACGATGCCTTCGAGCCCGTATTCCGCCACCACCTCGAGGAACGGCTCTCCGTCGTCATCCAGATGCTCCGGGACCGCCAGTGTCCGGGAGCCCAAGCCCGCGCCGAGAAGACGCGCGCGTCGCTCGGCAAGCGGCCGTGTGATGAGCGGCCGGCCCTCCGTGTAGAGAAGGTCGAACGCGACGAAGATGGGGCCACGGCCGCGCTTCGCGGCCTTGGGGCCAAGTCTCCCGGCGAGGAGGTCGTAGCTCGGTCGACCGCGCGAATCGCAGACGACGATCTCTCCGTCGAGGATTGTCCCCGGCGGCAGGCGGAGGTCGCGGAGCTCGGGCACGGCGGGCAGCAGGTCGCCGCCGGTGCGGTCGGTGACGCGAAGTCCCGTAGCGTCTTGTGACGCGAGTGCGCGGATCCCGTCCCACTTCAGCTCGAAGATGTACTCGGGTGAATTGAAGGCCCGGCGCGCGAGACGTGGCCGCATGGGCATAAGGGCGCGTGGCAGCGCGCTCGTCGCGTCGCCCACATCGATGAGGGTCGGATGCACGCCGCTCTCCGGTCCCTCCCGTTCGCGCGACGGCACGTGCCGAGGATAGGTCCTAGGACGCCTTCTTCCGGGCGGTCCGCGATGACGAACCGGACGAGACAGCCTTTGCCTTCGCGCCGCTCTTCTTGGCCTTCTCGACTGAGGCCTTGAGGGCCGACATGAGATCGACGACCGTGGTCTCGGCCTCCGGCTCGGGCGCCTCGATGACCTCTTTCTTCTGGATCTTCGCTTCCACGAGCTTGAGGATCGCCTGCTTGTACTCGTCCTTGTATTCGGACGGCTCGAATTCCGTGGCCATCATGCCGACGAGGTTCTCCGCCATCTTCAGCTCGGCCGGCGACACCTTCACGTCCTCCGGCACGTCGAGATCCTCCGTCGATCGGATCTCGTCCGGCCAGTGGAGGGTGTTCATGAGGAGCGCGCCGTCCTGTGGACGCACCGAGACGAGGCGCTCGCGATCGCGCAACGCGAACTTGGCGATGGCGACGCGCCCGGTCTTCGCGAGGGTCTTGTTCAGGAGCGCGTACGGTTTCTCGGCCGACTTCTCGGGCTCGAGGTAATAGGCGGACTGGTAATACAGCGCGCCGGGGAGCTCGTCGTCCTTGATGAACCCGGTGATGTCGATGGCCTTGCTCGAACGGAGGGGGAGTTTCTCGAGGTCTTCGTCGGTCAGCTCGACATAGTTCCCTTTCTCGTACTCGTAGCCGCGCACGACGTCGCCCCACGCGACCTCGTGGTCGCCCTCGACGCAGTAGCGCTTGTTCTTGATCCGGCTCCGGTGCTCAGGACACAGCAGATTGAACGAGACCTTGCTCGAGCTCTCCGTCGCGAGATACAACCGCACCGGAATGGCGACCATCCCGAAGCTCATGACGCCTTTCCAAATCGATCGCGGCATGTCCATTCACCTCGCCGGCCGCCTTCCTTTTTCCGCGCGGCCTTGCCGCGCGAATCGTAGCGGGCCCGTCAAGGAAGCGCACGCGGAGCGCGGCCGCCGCCCCAGGAGGCGATCCGGAGAACACGCTCGAGGGTCGCAGGATCGCCATGCCAGTGCTGCCGGACGAGCGCGCCGTCGGTCGTGCGCAGGAGGAAACGCAAGGCGAGCGCGGCGACGATGGCATCGTCGAGCTGACCGGCGATCGGCACGAAATCGGGTATGAGATCTATTGGTGAGGCGAGCCACAGGCTCGCGATCCCAAGGACGATCTTCGCGCGAAACGGGACTCGCGGGTCGCGCAGCAGTCCTCCGAACAGCCGAATGAGGTTCGGCAGGATCAGCGCAAGCTCGCGCGCGAGCAGCACGCGACCAACGATGACCAGAACGATCGCGACGACGACCCAGATCGCGACGAGGACGAGAAGGATCTCGGCCCATACCGGAAGGTCCACGTCGCTAGTTTGCGATCGCTCGCTCCGCGAGGGACGTCGGGATCGAACCGGTCGAGGTAATGGCGTCGTGGAAGGCGCGCAGCGCGGCGCGGTCGGCCGATCCACGTTTCGCGAGCCACCGTGTGCGGATGTCGACGATCTCGAGCATTCCGGTCAGGTAGCTCGACGCCTGGGTCGGCCACGAGCAATACCGGCCGACTTCCGCCTTGGCGTTCGGCGGCGTGAGATTGCCGTTCTTCACCATGAAGTCGACGGCCTCGTCGAAGGTCATCTCCTTCATGTGCAGCGAGGTGTCCACGACGATCCGCGCGGCGCGGAACAGCGTCGCCTCGTACTGGAACAAGAGGTGGCGCGGATCGGTGAAGAACCCCTGCTCGCGCATCACGCGTTCGGCGTATAGACCCCAGCCTTCGGCGAAATACGAGGTGAAGTGGGTCCGGCGAATGGGCGAGCGGTTTTGCTTCGCCATGACGAGGTGCCAGTGGTGGCCGGGATACGCCTCATGGACCGCGGTCGTGGGGATCCCTGCGCTGCAGTTGCCCTCCAGGCGCTTTTGAACCTCCTCCGGTGGCGTGCCGTCCGGCGGGTAGGGCACGAAAAAATGTCCGTGGAGCGAGTCGCTGAAGGCCGGAGGCTGGTTGTAGCTCGCGACCGCCTGGATCGGACGCTGGTAATGGGGTGACGGCTCGACCGTGCAGCGCTCGCCTGCCGGGAGGGTCACGAGCCCGGTGTCCACGAGAAAGGATCGCGCGCGCTCGGTCCACTCCTCGTACTCGGCGCGCATCGCATCGGGCGTCGGGGCATGTACGCGGTTCAGCCGCTCGCAGACTTCCGTCCAGGTCCCACCGCCGTCGATCTGCTGGGCGATCTTGTTCGCCTCGCTCGCGAGGAGGTCGTATTGCTCGCGTCCGCGCTCGCGGAGCTCTCGCGCGTCGAGTACAAGAAGCTCCTTCTCGCGCAGGAGAGCGGTGTAGAGCTCCTCGCCGATCGCGTAGTCGCCGCCGGCGCGGGCTTTGTTCGAGTCAAGGAACGCTGCGAAATCCTCGTACGCGCCGGCGGCGGTCGCACCGGCCTCGGCGACCTTCTGCCGAAGCGCCGGATCCTTCACCTCTCCCGGCACGAGCTCACGTGCGTATCGCGCTGCTGCCCTCGCCTGGCCGATCGCGCGGTCGACGTACACCCGCGGGGCCAGCGCGAAGTCGAGGTTGCTCTTCCCATCGGCGACCTGCTTCGTCACCGCGTGCAATCGCGCGCGGGCGGCATCCGCGAGGTCGCGCTCAGGGCGCAGGCGATGCAGGAACAGGGTGAACACGCCGCCGAGCGACGGGTTCAGATAGGTGTTGGGCTGGCGTTTCCACTCGAGGCGCGGCTGCGTGAGCTCGCGCCCACGTAGCGACGCCAGGATGGCGTCACGGTCGATGCGCTCGTCAGGGCTGAGCGTGTCGTCGGGCACGGCCGCAAGCCGCTTTTTCCAAGCGAGGACCGCAGCGTCGCGCCGGCGGAAGGCCTCCGCGGAGAGGTCCTCGGAGCGCTCGTCGTACGCCGTGAGGCCGAGCATGCTGGCCCAAGTGGGTGACTCCTCATAGCGTTCGTCGAGGTAGTCCTTGACCAGCGACGCGAACGGCGCGGACGTCACGATGCGACCTCCCCGACAATGGCGAAGGTCACAGATTGAGCCTCACCGAGTATCAGCGCAAACGCGACTTCCGCCGCACGCCCGAGCCGAAGGGCACGCCTCCGAAGAAAATCGAGACGCGTCGCTACGTGGTCCACCGTCACCACGCGACGCGGCTTCACTGGGACGTTCGGCTCGAGATGCGCGGCATCCTCGCGTCCTGGGCCGTGCCGAACGGCCCGCCGCTCGAGGCCGGAAAGCGGCGGCTCGCGGTCCACACCGAGGATCATCCGATCGAGTACCTGACATTCCACGGCGTGATCCCCGACGGCTACGGCGCGGGGTCGATGACGATCTGGGACACGGGGACATACGAGCTCCTCGAAGAAAAGCCGAACGAGCTGAAGATCCGAATGAAAGGCACGCGGCTCGATGGTGAGTGGGTCATCGTCCAAACGCGGCAGAACGAAGGCCGCGACTGGCTCATGATCAAGCACGGCACGCCGCCCAAGAACGATCCACTCCTCTCGAAGATCGAGCCGATGCTCGCGGCCGCGGCGGACGAGCCGTTCGACTCGCCGGACTTCACGTACGAACCGAAATGGGACGGGGTCCGAACGATCGCCTTCGTCGACGGGGGCGAGGTCCGGCTGCAGACGCGGAACCTCCTTGATTGCACCAAGCAGTATCCGGAGGCGACCCAGGCCGCGGAGGCCCTCACCGGTGCGTACCAGGCGATCCTCGACGGCGAGATCGTGGCCCTCGACGAGAAGGGTGTGCCGAGCTTCCAGCGCCTGCAGCCCCGAATGCACGTGAGCGACGAGAGCACCGTTCGGAAGCTGCGGCGATCCACGCCCGTCATCTATCAGGTCTTCGACGTGCTCTACGCCGACGGCGAGGACCTCACCAGAAAACCCCTACGTGACCGTTTGCGAAGACTCGACGAGGCGCTGACACCGATGGGCTCGATCCGGCGCAGTGAAGGATTCCCCGGCACGGGTGTCGCGCTTTTCGAGGCGGCGCGGGAGCAGGGGATCGAAGGGATCGTCGCGAAGCGGCTCGACTCGATCTACCTTCCGGGCGCGCGCTCACCGGCGTGGGTGAAGATCAAAGCGTTCCGGACCATGGAGTGCGTGATCGGCGGGTGGACGGCGGGGCAGGGCGGCCGGACCAAAACTCTGGGCGCGCTGTTGCTCGGGGTATATCGCGAAGGAAAGCTGCAGCCGCTCGGTCACGTTGGCACGGGGTTCGACGAACGGACGCTCCGCGACCTCCTCAAAATCCTCGAGGAGCACGAGTCGCCCACCTCGCCGTTCGCCACCCAGCCGCGCACCAATCAGCCGGCGCGGTGGTGTCTGCCCGAGCTGGTCTGCGAGGTCGAGTACGCGGAGATCACTCGCGACGGAACGCTGCGGCATCCGACGTATCGCGGACTTCGCCCCGACGTGGATCCCCGTGACGCGACCGGAGAGGAGCGTCGCGAATCCGCGAGAAAGGCGCAGGAGGCGGCCAAGCGCGCCGCGACCGTGCGCGGCGCGCCGGAGAACGGCGCGAAGGCGGCTCGCGTTCCGTCGGTCCTCGAGGTGGAAGGCAAGCGCATCAAGCTCACGAATCTCGAGAAGGTCCTCTTCCCCGAGGACGGCTACACCAAAGCTGATCTCATCCGTTACTACACCGAGGTCTCACCGTTCCTGGTTCCGTGGCTTCGCGATCGGCCCCTCACCCTGAAGCCGTTCCCCGACGGCATCCACGGCACGCACTTCTATCAAAAGAACAAGCCTGGGTTCACGCCGGAGTGGATCAAGAGCTGGACCGATCCTCTCGAGCCCGAGAACGCGTACGTCCTCGCGAATGACATGGCGACGCTCGTCTGGATGGCGAACTACACCGCGATCGAGATCCACCCGCGGCTCGCGCGGGTCGATGATCCTGAGAAGCCGGACAACGTCATGATCGATCTCGATCCGGCGGAAGGTGCGACATGGGACGACGTGAAAGAGGTCGCTCACGTGGTCAAGGACGTTCTCGACGGCCTCGGTCTGATCGGCTTCCCGAAGACGACGGGCTCTCGGGGAATCCACGTGCTCGTTCCCATCGCACGCCGGTACACGTTCGAGGAGAGCCGCGCGTTCGCACTGCGTGTGGGCCAGCTTGCACGAGAGCGGCTGCCGAAGCTCGTCACGCTCGAGTTCAGCAAGGCGAAGCGACGGGGGATCTATATCGACTACCTGCAGAACACGCGCGCGAAGTCGACTGCGGGCCCGTACAGCGTTCGTCCCATCCGGCGCGCTCCGGTCTCGGCTCCGCTGCGGTGGGACGAGATCGCGTCGCTCGGCCGCCCCGACGCCTTCACGATGATCAACATGGCCGCGCGCCTCGATGCGGTCGGCGACCTCCTGATCCCATCGCTGGCTCTCGCGCAAAAGCTGCCGAAGCCGCCGGGCTGACGTGAGACGCGCTGCGGTCCTCGCGCCGGGGTACGGAGGCACCGCGGAGCAGGCCATCCTGCGCGCGCTCGCGTCCGCTCTGGAGACCTTCGAGATCGCGTCGCGGCCGATCACGTTCCGCACGCGAGGGTCGAGGCCCAGCAAGGACTACGCGTCGGAGATCGATGATTTCCGCGCGGCGCGGGACGCGCTTCGCGGCGAGGGGCACGAGCGCATCGCCCTCGTCGGCCGTTCGTTCGGTGGCCGGATCGCCGCCTTCCTCGCCGAGCAGGAGCCGCCGGACGCCCTCGTGATCCTCGGCCATCCGATCGCGCCGCCGACGCGCCCCCGACCTCGCGACGAGGCCGCGCTCGCCGGGACGCTCTGCCCGACGCTCGTCGTCCAGGGCGACAAAGATGAGCTTGGGCCCTACGCCGTGCTCGAGCGGATCGCGGCGAGCAATCCGCGGATCGACCTCATCCGCATCGCGGGAGCGGGCCACGATTTCGGCGCGCGCGAGCCCGAGGCGGTGGCGGCGGCCGCGCGCTGGCTCGACAGCGTTCTTCGCTGAACGGGTCTCCGTGGCTCCTTCACACCCAGTTCATCAGCTCGAGTGACGCTTCTCCTCGACGACATCATCAAAGGAGAACTTCAATGCGAGGCATCGGCATCGTCCTGACGCTTCTGATCGCGGCGATCGTGGGCGTCGGCGCGTATCAGCTCGGAGTGTCGCAAGGGCTGGCGACGACGGGTACGGCGGTGGCTCCCGCCGTTTACTACCACCCCTTCTTCTTCGGGGGCTTCGGCTTCCTCTTCCCGCTCCTCTTCATCTTTCTCATCTTCGCCTTGGTCCGCGGGGCCTTCGGGGGATGGGGAAGGCGCTACGGCGGCGGGTGGGGCGGCGGCGGTTACTACCAGAGTCCGCGCGAGCGGCTCGAGGAGCTGCACAAGGAGCTACACGGCGAGAAGCCAAAGGACTCGGGCACGGCATCGCCCCCGTCCAGCGGTCGCTAGACCGAAGCGCGCGAGAGGGACGCCGGACGCAGGTCCGGCGTCCCGCGCGTAACTAGGATTCGGGCGATGAGAAAGGTCCTGATCGTCGACGACGAGCCGAAGATCGTGCAGCTCGCGCGTGACTATCTCGAGCACGCCGGGTTCGCGGTCGTCGTGGCGCACGACGGAAAGGCCGCGCTCGCAAGCGCCCGCTCGCAGAAGCCCGATCTCGTCGTGCTCGACCTCGGCCTACCCGAGATCGACGGCCTCGACGTCGCGCGCACGATCCGCCAGGAGTCGAACGTGCCGATCGTGATGCTCACCGGCCGCAGCGAAGAGTCCGACAAGCTCGTGGGCCTTGAGATCGGTGCGGACGATTACGTTACGAAGCCGTTCAGCCCGAAGGAGCTCGTTGCGCGCGTGCGCGCGGTGCTTCGGCGAACCGAGCGCCCGCGATCCGACACCGAGATCGTGAGGGTCGGAGACCTCATGCTCGATATACCGCGCATGCGGGCCACGGTCGCCGATCGCCCGGTGGATCTGACGCCGACGGAGTTCCAGCTCGTGACCACGATGGCGCGCGAACCAGGCCGGGTGTTCACGCGAGGGCAGCTCCTCGACGCGGTGCACGGCGTGGCATTCGAATCGTACGAGCGCGCGATCGATGCGCACGTGAAGAACATCCGGCACAAGCTTGAATCGGACGCTGCACGACCTCGCTATCTGCTCACGGTGTACGGGGTCGGCTACCGCTTCAGAGAGTCCGACGAGTGAGGGACGGGCGCTGGGACCGCTCCCGCCGCCGCCCCCCGTGGTGGCCGGAAAACGAGCCGTTCCCGCCGCGACAGGGCTGGGCCGGGCCGCCGGGGGCGCGTGGCGGCCGGTTCGTGCGCCGCATGGCGATGTTCTTCGTCGCGGCTGCGGTTTTCTCGGTTGTGGGCGCGACGGTCCTGTTCTGGACGCTCGCCACGGCGCTCGGTGCGCCCGACCTGGTCGGGAACGTCGCGCGCGGCGTCGCCCTCCTCCTGATCCTGTACGGCTTCGCCTTCACGGCGAGATCGCTTCGTCGTCTCGCCGCTCCGGTCGGAGACGTGATCGAGGCGGTGGGGCGCGTCGCCGGCGGCGATCTCTCGACGCGAGTCCGCGAACGAGGGCCGCGCGACGCGCGCGCGCTTGCGCGCGCGTTCAACGCGATGGCGAGCCGGCTCGAGGCCGTCGAGGAGCAACGCCGGCGCCTGCTCGCCGACGTGAGCCATGAGCTCCGCACGCCTCTCTCAGTCGTGCAGGGAAACCTCGAAGCGCTCGTCGACGGTGTCCACCCGGCGGACGAGTCGCATCTTCTGGCGATCCTCGACGAGACGAAGGTCCTCTCACGTCTCGTGGAGGACCTCCGCACGCTGTCGCTGGCGGAGTCCGGCGCGCTCGCGCTCCACCGCGAGCCGGTCGACGTCGGCGCGCTGATCCGCGAGACCGTCGACGCGTTCGCTTCCCAGGCCGAGCCGGCCGGCGTCCTGCTCGACGCGC
>DASPWX010000020.1:0-5445 GCA_035637615.1 Bathyarchaeia archaeon
AGGCACGTCGCGGGCAGGTTCGGCTTGCTTGACAGGGCTGCTCGCGAGGAGGAGATTCCCGACTGAAACAGGGGTCAGAGGGGAGAGCAGGCGATGCGAAAGCTCTTGCTCGTGAGCGTCGTGGGATGTGCCTTCTTGCTAATGCCCGACGTGGCGGCAGGTGACGCGGTTTATCACTCGCAGCACATCGGCCTACATCCGGTTGGCGTAGCGCCGCTGCATTCCGGGTTCGTTGAGAACATCCATCCGAACGGGCCACAGGTGTACGCGCACGAGGTCTACGTGCTGAACGGCGCTGACGCGAACGCGACCTATCAAGTAGTTCTCTTGCTCTACCCGTTCAGCCCGAGCTGCGCAGGGGAGCCGGCGGTGATCCCGACGGCGCAACTCAGCACCAATGGCAGCGGCAATGGGAAGGCGCAGGTCTTCTTCCGGCCCTCCGACATCGGAGCCTCGTTGCGGGATGCGACCCACGGCATTCGCTGGCAGGTGACTACGGGCGGAGCAGCGGACTGACTGCTCGTCGGTAACGCTCGACTGATCCAAGGACGAACGCGGGACGTTCGAAAAACTACGGCTGCTCGGACGTGCCCCACAGGGCCGGGCTGAGCTTCCTGCGGGCCTTGTTCGCTGCTGGAGGAAGGCGTACCATCGAACGAGGACCGACGATCCACGCATGTTCGGCCGCGCGGCCCAGGTTTCGACCGTGTAGCGATTCGCCGGCTTGGTTCGATCCGCACGCGGGAGTGGAGATCGTTGGGAGAAAACGAGGACGAGCAGGGAAGCGCGCGACAAGCGGCGCTAAATCAGGCTCTTAGCCGAGACGTCAACGAGTTGCGACTCGAACGCTCCGAAGAAGCCGAAATCGAATTTGTCTGTGAATGTTCTGATCCGTCTTGCGAGGACGTTGTCTCGCTCACGATCGGCGAGTGCGAGTTCATTCGGAGGGTGCCCACTCGTCTTGTCGTGAAACTGGGCCACGCGGATCACGAGAGTGAGCGTGTGCTCATGGAGGAACCCGGGCGCTTCCAGGTCGTCGAGAAGTTCGGCCCTGGCGGAGATGTGATTGCGCATCTCGACCCTCGCGGACTGAATCGCAGGCGATCTGGCAGCTAGGAGCGCGCTAACGGCTGAGGAGCCGCCCCGCGCGGTCTATCTCGTGCGCAAGGGAGGCCCCGGGCTTGGCCGGGGCCTCCCTTGCTTCGGCTAGTGCTCGCCCTGCTGCTGGGTGTCGGCGTTCGCGTTCGAGTCGGCATATCCACCGGGACCGTCGCTTGCGTCCGATTCCGAGGCTGATTCGCCGGCTGCCTCGGAAGCTGCTTCCGAAGCCTGCTCGGAAGCGGACCCCGTGTCGGGAGCCGACTGATCGCCTTGCTGGACGTTGTCCGTGTCGGTCCTCGCCGATTCCTGGCTCTGCGAGGCGGCCGGCTTCGGCGGCGCGCCCTTCTGGGCGGCTCCTGCAATCGCCGAGCCTCCGACCGCGAGCGCGGCAACTGCCGCGAGCGAGGCTCCGATCTTGGTGAGTCTGTTGCGCATGTCATCTCCTTTCGTTGGGTTCGGTTGGGACATGCGCCGCCAACGTAGGAAGGTCGGGTGAGATGGCTGTGAGAGGTGCTCTCACATTCCTCTCACCTTCGATCGCGACACTCGCGCCATGCGCTTGCTCGTCATCGAGGACGACACGAAGCTGGCCTCGCTTCTGCAGCGCGGCCTGACGGAGAACGGCAATGCAGTGGACATTGCGCCTTGCGGCGAGGACGCGCTCTGGATGGCCGCTGCGCACGAATACGACGCGGTCGTCCTCGATGTTATGCTCCCGGATCTCGACGGCTTCGCGACCTGCGAGGCGCTTCGCGCAGCGGGTGTGTGGTCGCCGATCCTGATGCTGACCGCGCGCGATGCGGTCGAGGACCGCATCGCGGGCCTCGACGCAGGCGCGGACGATTACTTGACGAAGCCGTTCTCCGTTGCCGAGCTGCGCGCGCGAATCCGCGCGCTTGTTCGCCGCGGGGCTGCGGAGCGTCCGGCTGTGATCGAGGTTGGGGACCTACGGCTCGACCCGGCGACACGGCAGGTGTGGCGCGGTGCTGAGGAAGCGCGGCTGTCCGCCAAGGAGTACGCCCTGCTCGAGCTCTTCATGCGCCGCCCGGGGGAGGTCGTCTCTCGGCTGGAACTGCTTGAGCACGCGTGGGACATCGGCTACGAGAACCGCTCCAACGTGATCACGGTGTATGTCCGCTACCTGAGGGAGAAGATCGACCGCCCGTTCGGTCGCCACGCGATCGAGACCGTGCAGGGAGCCGGCTACCGACTGCGGGCGGACGGCGGTTGAACCGCGTTCCGATTCGGCTGCGGCTGGCGGCTGCCTCTGCTTTGGCGATGGCCGTCGTTCTCGCCGCGGTTGGGCTGTTCCTCTACCAGCACCTCGGGAGCTCGCTGGACCGCACGCTCAATCAGAGCCTGCGCGCCCGCGCGACGGACGTCGCGGCGCTCGTGAAGCAAGCCGACCAAGGGCTGAGCGAGTCGCAGGTACTAGCGACCGGCGGCGGCGGGTTCGCGCAGATCGTCGATCAGCGAGGGCGCGTATTCGATCAGACTCCCGGGCTTCGGCGAGCGCCGCTCCTCACGCGCGATGCGCTCGCGCGCGCAACGCAGTCGCCTCTTTTTGTCCCACGCACCGGTCTCAACGGCGAGAGCGCCCGTCTCTTTGCAAATCCGGTCGATGCCCAGGGTCAGCGGCTGATCGTCGTCGTAGGCGCGTCGCTCGAGACTCGCGACGACGCTCTCATAACCGTGCGAAACGAGTTGCTCGTGGGTGGGCCGGCGGCGCTGCTACTTGCGTCGTTGCTCGGGTATCTCGTCGCAGGAGCCGCTCTTCGGCCGGTCGAGCGGATGCGCGCTCGGGCGGCGGAGATCTCGGCGAGGCGACTGCACGAGCGGCTTCCTGTCGTGCCGTCGCGCGACGAGGTCTCGCGCCTCGGCGAGACCTTGAACGCGATGCTCGCGCGGCTCGAGACTTCGCTCGAGCGTGAGCGGAGCTTCGTCGCCGACGCGAGTCACGAGCTGCGCACCCCGCTCGCGCACCTGCAGGCGGAGGTCGAGCTGGCGCTGGAGCGCCCGCGCGACCGTGCGGAGCTCGAGAGCGCACTGCGCACGGTCGCGGGCGAGACCGACCGCCTTTCGCAGCTTGCAGCCGACCTGCTCCTGCTCGCGCGCGCCGACGAACACGGACTGCCACTCCGCCTGGAGGAGGTGAACGCCAGGGAACTGATGGACGGCGTCGCGACCCGCTTCGCGCGGCGCGCAGCCGACGCCAGGCGGACGATCGACGTGCGCGGAGACGTGGTTGCGCACATCGACCGGCTCCGGATCGAGCAGGCGCTCGGGAACTTGATCGACAACGCCTTGCGCCACGGCGCCGGCACGATCACCATCTCCGCCCGCGCGGATGGGGAATCAGTCGTCTTCGAGTTGCGTGATGCGGGAGTCGGCTTCCCCGAGCGCTTCGCTGAGCGCGCTTTTGAACGTTTTAGTCACACCGAGGAGAGCCGAACGACTTCTGGGGCGGGTCTGGGCCTCGCGATCGTGGCGGCGGTTGCCGAGGCGCACGGCGGCTCAGCAACACTCGGCGACGGAGCGGTGGTCTCGATTCGCGTGCCGAACGGGCCGCGCCCTGAGGTTGTCGCCGCGGCGAAACGGGTCGCGCAGAACGAGGAGCTGACAGCGGGACGACCTGCCTAAACGACGCTCGCAGGCGGCTTCTGCGCAAAATCCGCTCGTGACCGCAGACATCCAGTACGTGCGCAACGGTGGCGTCGCGATCGCCTACCAGGTGGTCGGGGACGCTGACGTCGACCTCGTCTACGTGTCCGACTACGTCTCGAACCTCGTCTACGACTGGGAGTACCCGCGCTGGCGTGACTTCTACGAACGTCTCGCGCGCTCGTTTCGGCTGATCCTCTTCGACAAGCGGGGAATCGGCATCTCCGATCATGGCGGCCAGTTCGCGAGTCTCGAGACGCGCATGGAGGATCTGCGCGCTGTGTTGGATGCCGTTGGGTCGTCCAGCACTGTCGTTCTCGCAGCCCAAGAGGGATGCGGGATGGCGAGTCTTTTCGCTGCCAGCTACCCCGAGCGGGCGCGCTCGCTTTTTCTCTTCCACCCGGAGTGGCAGGCGGAAGGCAGCGACGAAGAGACGCTCGCGGAACTGCGCGAGCTCCGTGAGCGCTGGGGCACACGGGAGTTCTCCGACTCGCTCCTCGAGGCGGGGTGCCCCACGCTCGCTGCGAACGAGGACCACCGGCGCTGGTTTGCCAACTCGCTTCGAGTCGGCGCGAGCCCGGAAGTGGCTTACGCGTTGAACCGCGCGTTCTCCGAGACCGATCTGGGAGAAGTGCTGCCGGCGGTTCGAGTACCGACACTCGTCCTCTACCGCGAGCCCTTCGAGAGCAAGTCTCTGGAGGTCGCCTCGCGGATCCGGGGTGCACGGGCGATGCGGATCTCTGGAAACGACTATTTCGACATCTTCCTCTCGCCGGACGTCGTCGACGAAATCGAGCGATTCGTCGCAGGCGAGGAAGCGCCCGCAGTCCCCGACAGCGTTCTCGCGACGGTCATGTTCACGGACATCGTCGGCTCGACGGAACGCGCGGCGGCGCTTGGCGACCGGGCGTGGCGCGACCTCCTCGCTCAGCATCACGCGCTCGTCCGGCGAGAGCTCGGTCGCTATCGAGGGAAGGAGCGAGACACCGCGGGCGACGGTTTCTTCGCGACGTTCGACGGGCCGGCGCGGGCGATCCGCGCAGCACAGGCGATCGTCGGCAGCGTGAACGACCTCGGCCTCGAAACCCGGATCGGCATCCACGTCGGCGAATGCGAGCTCCACGAAGACAAAGTCGCGGGCCTCGCCGTCAACTTCGGCGCCCGTGTGGCCGCTAACGCCGCGGCCAACGAAATTCTCGTCTCCCAGACCGTCTGCGACCTCGTTGCCGGCTCAGGCATTGCTTTCGACGCCCGCGGCTCGCACGAGCTGAAGGGAATTCCCGGGACGTGGCAGCTATTTGCGGCGAACGACGGATAATCGCGGCTGACTACGCGCCGGCAGCGCCGAGGCCTGCCTTCGCAGCAGGCCCCGGCGCGCTTGGAGACTAGGCCGGAAGGGGCTCGACGATGGTCAGACCGTTCCCGCTCGGGTCGCGCAGCCTGAACATCGGCGGTACCGGGGCGCCCATGCGCGCGATCTCCGGATCGACGTCGACGCCGGCGTCCTTCAGTGCCGCGTGGTCGGCCTCGATGTCGTCAGTTGAGATGATGATCCCGCTGTCGACCGAAGTCGGGCCGCCCTCCATGGGCGGCGTGAGCGCGATGGCGGTCGCGGCGCCCTTTGGGGCGACCTCGATCCACCGCATCTGGCCGTCGGCGAAAGTGTCGTCCGACCGCACTTCG
>DASPWX010000021.1:0-3360 GCA_035637615.1 Bathyarchaeia archaeon
GGGCTCGTGAAGCGTGAGGTCATCGACGAGGACATCGACGGCGAAAGCGACGTTCGGATCGAGATCGAGCGCGAGGCGGTCAAGAAGTCGGCGGCCGTTGTCGCGGCCAGCGAGATCGAGCTCGGCGAGCTGCGCCGTCTCTACCGTGCGGACGCCACGCGCGTCGCCGTCATCCCCTGCGGCGTCGATCCGACGCTGTTCCATCCGGTCCGGCAGGCCGATGCGCGCGAGAAGCTCGGGCGCGATCAATGCGAGCGGCTCATCCTCTTCGTCGGGCGGATCGAGCAGATCAAGGGGATCGATGTGCTCCTGCGCGCGCTCGGTCTTCTGTTTCAGCGCCATCCCGACATGCGGAGCGACGTCTGCCTCCTCGTCGTCGGCGGCGCCCTCGATCCAGGCGACGACGCACCCGAAACCGAGAAGATCCTCGAGCTCCGGCGCCTCGTTCACGAGCACCGGCTCGAGTCGAATGTCTCGTTCGTCGGTTCTCGGGGACAGGAGGACCTCGCCCTGTATTACGCGGCGGCGGACCTCTGCGCGGTGCCGTCGCTGACCGAGTCATTCGGACTCGTCGCGCTCGAATCGATGGCGTGCGGCACACCGGTCGTCGGGACCCGCGTCGGCGGACTGCAAACGGTGATCGAAAACGGTAGATCGGGACTCCTCGTGCCGGCCGGCGACTACCAGGCGCTCGCCGACGCCATGGCGCAGGTCCTGACCGATGCGCGCCTCCGCATGCACCTCGCGCACGGTGCGCGCGATCGCGCGGAGCACTTCACCTGGCGCCGCGTCGGCGACCGCATCGTCGATCTCTACGATCGCGTGCTCGACGAACGGAAGGTGAACGTCTAGTTGGCGGCGTCATTCGCCATGCCCAAGCGCGCTATGGCGATCTTCGCTCATCCCGACGACGTGGACTTCGGCTGCTCGGGCACTCTCGCGTCGTGGATCCGGACGGCAGGAACGCACGTCACGTACTGCGTGATCACAAGCGGCCAGAAGGGGACGCACGATCCGAACGTGACGCCGGAGGAAATGGCCGAAACGAGACAGCGCGAGCAACGCGCGGCCGGCGGGGCAATCGGCGTGAAGGAGTTCGTCTTCCTCGGGCACCAGGACGGCGAGCTCGAGCGGACGATGCAGCTGCGCGCGGAGGTCTGCCTGGCCATTCGCGAGCACAAGCCCGACGTCGTGTTCACAAACGACCCGTGGGGTCATTACCAGATGCATCCGGACCACCGCGTCGCCGGATGGAGCGGGCTCGACGGCGTGATCGCCGCGCGCGACCACCTCTTCTTTCCCGAGCAGCTCACCGGTGGCCTGAAGCACCACCGCGTCTCGCGCGTGCTCCTCTTCGGGACGCGCGATCCGAACATCTGGTTCGACATCTCCGGGTCGATCGACGGAAAGATCGCCGCCCTCAGGTCGCACAAGAGCCAGATCGGCGGTCGCAAAGGTTTCGCCGAGCGCATGCGCTGGTGGGCCAAGAGCACCGGATCGACCTGGAACATGCCCGCGGCGGAGGCGTTCCGCTACATCGAGCTCGCCTAGTCAGCCGATCGCCGCGACGACCTCGTCGATCCGCGATTCATCGACGGCCCAACGATCACCGCTCAGCCCGAGTCGCATCACGTCCTGTCGCTGTGTGATCCACAGGATCCCGTCGATCTGACGCTGCAGCTCCGAGGCGCGTTCGTAGAGGCGCAGCTCGGACGCATGCTCGCGCTCCCGTCGCACGCGGTCGACGGCCTCGATCACGGCGGACCGATCGCGCTCCAATACATTCGCCGCCCGCTGCGAGAGCTCGTCGAGATCGTGCTCTCCGACGCCGCGGATCCGAGCGAGGTCCCGCTCGACGCTGTCCAGCTCTCCGGGAGGCCGGCAGAAGTGCACCGGAAAGAGCCGCATGAGCGCGGACGCGGCCGCGTATGTCGGCGCCCATCCGAGGTATGGGCCGAAGACTCGATCGATCCTTGGGGCAAGCTCGACGACAGCCGCAATCC
The DNA here is from genome assembly GCA_035637615.1 of Bathyarchaeia archaeon. Taxonomy (GTDB): domain Bacteria; phylum Chloroflexota; class Limnocylindria; order P2-11E; family P2-11E; genus 3-1-20CM-2-70-9. Next base: position 2,004 of record DASPWX010000021.1, read on the forward strand.
CCGGTGGGGCCGAGCTCAACCGAACACCGACGACAGTCTCGAAACCGGTCGTTCGGTTGAACGACGGATCGAGGCGCTCGAGGAGTGTTCGTTCGAGCAGCGCGGCCTCGTGCTCCGATATGCACGGACCGGCGAGGACACGCCGGACTCGGCGGACCATCCCGCGGAGTCCGGGCCGGTCTAGGCCCGCGGTCCAATAGCTTCTGACACGGGAGCGCAGATTCGAAGCGCGGCCGACGTAGAGCAGATGCCCGCGCGCGTCGATGAAGAGATAGACCCCAGGCGTGGATGGCAGCTTCGCGACATCCGCGGGCGCGACGGCGAGCATCTGACCGAGACTACCTCGCCGTGAGCCGGCGTTAGCCTCGTCGGGGATGCTCGAAGAGCCTTTCGTCGGCGGGAACATGAACGATGCGACGCGCGTCGGCGACACGGTCAGGCGGCGCGCCGGTCCATGGACTCCGGCGGTCCACGCGCTGCTCCGTTTCCTCGAGAACGCTGGGTTCGAAGCGCCGCGCGCCCGAGGGTTGGACGAAAAGGGCCGCGAAATACTCGAGTACATCGAGGGCGATGCTCATCCGGGCTGGCCTGATCCGCCCCCGGACTGGGTGAGCGACGACGATCACCTCGCCGAGGGTGCGCGCCTGCTCCGTCGCTACCACGACCTCGTCGAGGGATTTGTACCGCCGGCCCACCCGCGATGGCGACTGGTCGCGCCGACGGCCCACGAGATCATCTGTCATAACGACTGGGCGCCGTGGAACGCACTCTTTCGTGAGCGCCGTCTCGCGGTGATGATCGACTGGGATATGGCTGGTCCAGGAACTCGCATCTGGGACATCGCGAACACCGCGTATTCGTGGGTCCCGCTCTTCTCAGAGTCGGGGGCATTCTCGATCGACGAGCGCGCGGTTCGCCTCCGTCGTTTCTGTGATGCGTATGGGTTGTCGAGCCGCGCGTCCCTCCTCGAGGTGCTGAAGGAGCGCACGCTCTTCGTGGGCGAGTTCATCGCGGAGCAGGCGCGTCTCGGCGACAAAGGCGCCATCAAGCTGGCCGATTGGGACGTCCCGGCGCGGATGAAGCGCGATGCGGCGTATCTCGATGAAAACCGGGCGGTCCTGCAACGAGCACTCGACTCGGCGCGCCCTGCCGCGCGGTGAAGGCAGCCTGGGGTCTTCCGAGCGAGCGGCCCCTAGTCGGCCGGACATTGGGATCCCACGGGGGGCCGAGTGAGGAAGATCCCGGGCTGCACCTGCGCCCCGCTGGCTTGCGCGACGATCAGTGCTTGAAGTGACGTCGCCCCGTGAACAGCATCGCCATGTGGTTCTTGTTCGCCGTGTCGATCATCATCGCGTCG
>DASPWX010000022.1:0-7116 GCA_035637615.1 Bathyarchaeia archaeon
ACCCATGACGGCGAGGATCGGCGTTGCAACCGTGACGACTTCCTCGCTGGCGCCGAGGAGGCGTAGGAGCGGCGCCGCGAACACGATGAAGCCCACCCCAAAAACGACGCCGAACATCGCGCCGAGGACAATCGACTGCCGAGCGACGTCCGACGCCACGCGCGCGCGTCCCTCCCCCATCCGCCGGCTGACGTGGGCCATCGTCCCGATGGCGAGCGATCGCCACACCGGAAACATGAGGAACAGGAACTGGAACGCGGCGCCGACGGCGGCCGTGGACGCGGCGCCAAGATGGCCGACGAACGCGAAGATCGTGGCCTGGCCGGCCGCCGCGATGAGATTCTCGATGATGCCCGGCCACGCGAGCTCGAGCGCCGCGCGTTGCGGATGCAGCGCGGCCAGCTCGGCGGCACGCGCGCTCGGTGCCGGTGCTGCCTCCTCGGCGGCCTCGGCCGTGGAGCTCACGAAACGACGTTTACGCCGACGTCGCCGGCTACGACCTCGCCGATCTGGGTCGCCTGCACGGCCCTTGCAGCGCAGGCGCGCTGCCACGCCGCGGAGTGGGCGGGGGGCACACCCACGAGAAGTCCGCCGGACGTCTGCGGATCCAGGATGAGCGTGCGGAGCTCGGCCTCGACCCCGGCGAAGCGAACCTTCGTCCCGTCATCGAAGTACGAGCGGTTTCTCTCGAGTCCTCCGAAGGTGACCCCGGTCTCGGCGTGTCGACGCGCCCCGGGCAGAAGCGGCACGAGACTGGCCCGAAGCCGCATCCCTACCGATGATCGCTCCGCCATCTCGTGGGCGTGCCCCGCGAGACCGAATCCCGTCACGTCCGTGGCCGCGTGCAGCTCGGCGTCGACCGCGGCTTGAGCCGCGGCGCGATTGAGCGTGACCATCGATGCGATGGCCGACGCGAGATCGGCCGCGTCAAGGCTGCCGTTCTTGTGAGCCGTCGTCAGGACACCTGTCCCGATCGGCTTGGTCAGCCAGAGCGCATCGCCGGCACGAAGCCGTGACTTAAGGAGCATGTGTTCGGGATGGACGCGACCGGTCACCGCGAGGCCGTACTTGGGCTCGCGATCGATGACCGTGTGGCCGCCCGCGATCGTCCCGCCGGCCTCGGCGACCTTGTCGACCGCGCCCTCGAAGACGCGTTCAAGCTGCGCGAGGGGTGCGTCCTCGGGCCATGCCGCGATGTTGAGCGCGAAGAGAACCTCGCCGCCCATCGCGTACACGTCGGACATCGCGTTCGCCGCGCCGATCGCGCCCGAGGCATACGCGTCGTCGACGATGGGCGGAAAGAAATCCAGCGTCTCGACGATGGCAAGATCGCGCGCGACCAGGTAGACCGCCGCGTCGTCGGACACATCGAGACCGACGAGCAGCTCCGCGGGAGTCTTTTGAGCGCGCATCGGACGCAGCACCTGCGCCAGCGGGCCGGGGCCCAGCTTGGCCCCTCAGCCTGCGCAGGTGGAAAGCGTCGTCAGCCGGATCTCATCGCGTGTGAACACCAATCGCGATGGTACTCACGCGAGAGACCGCTCACATCGCCCCTTCGGTGAAAGGATTAGCGTGTCGTCGATGAGCGCGAAACAGACCAGCGGCCCGAGCGGCGCCGAGCTCGATCGCCTCGCCGACGATCTTCGAGTGTTCGACGTCAACGGGATCGAGCGTGCGGCGTGGGGTTGGGATCGGCACGAGGCGCGCGGCCTCGACGCGTATCACCAGGCCGAGCGCGCCGCGCTCGCGCAGATCGAGAAGCAGGAGCTCGGCGCTCGCTGGGACGAATACCGTCGAAAGCTCTTCGGGCTTACCGAGGCCGCGGGCGCTCTGGTCAACTGGAAGGCACGCCATGGCCAGCTCGGACACAAGGCCGAGAACGCGGCATTCGGGGCCGCCCTCGGCCTCTTCGCGAGAGACCATCTCACGCGCGCGCAGTACGCGAGCCTCGTTGAGCCGATGGCTGAGGCTCTGCCGTGGCTGTTGCCGGACCGCACGCCCGCGCCACGAAAGCCGTAGGTCCCTAGGGAAGCGGAGGCGCGTTCCGGATCGACGAGTACCAAAGCGCCGCGGCAAGGACGATGAGGAGTAGCGCGAGTCCAAGGTTCGTGGCGATGCGGCCGCGACGGATGATCACGAGCAAGAGAAAGATCACGGCGCCCGCGACAAGCACGAGATCCAGCACGAGCAACAACAGCGCTGCCGTCATATGACGTTGTGCTCTCGGACCAGCTGACCGGTACGGAAGCGAGACAACGCGAGGGCGCTGATGTCGAGCGACGTTCGGCCGTCGACGATCAGCTCGGAGATCAGCTCGCCGGTGACGGGCGCGTGCATCACACCGTGCCCGGAGAACCCCGCCGCGTTGATGAAGCCATCGACGCCCTCGACCATGCCGAGGATCGGATGTTTGTCGGGAGTGTCCTCGTACAGTCCCGCCCATCCGGTCTTGATGGACGTCCGTTCGAGGATCGGGAATCGCGAGAGCGCCCGCTCGACGACAGCGGGCATGAAATCCCAGTTGACGCTGTCGTCGAATGCGGGTTTCTCGTTCGGATCCGCCATACCCAGCAGGACGCCTCCCGATTCACGGTGCGCGTACAGCCCGGTCGCGAATTCGATGGTCAGCGGGAAGTCCTCGTCGAGCCCCGGCACCGCTTCGGTCACGAAGATGTGCCGGCGGAGCGGCTGGATCGGAAGGTCCACCCCCGCCAGCTTCGCGACCTCTGCGGCCCACGGACCGGCGGCATTCACGACGGTGCGCGCTCCGATCTCCTCGTCTTTCGTGCGCACACCCCGTACCCGGCCGTCGGTGCAGGACATTGCCGTGACGCCGGCGTTCTCCATGAAGGTGACGCCCGCTTCGCGGGCGCGCGCCACGTAGCCGTTCAGCATGCTGGACGGATCGGCGTAACCGTCCTTCGCGCAGAACGTACCGAAACGCACATCGTCGGTGCGTGCGTGTTTGAAGAGCGCCTTGGCGTCGGCCGCGGTCACCTTCCGTGCGGGCACGCCGAGGCGCGACCACATGGCGAGAGAGCGCTCGAACGCGTCGACATCGCGGTCCTCGCTGATGAGGAAGAGGTAGCCGACCTGATGGAAATGCGGATCGGTCCCGATCTCGTCCGCGAATCGCTCGATGTGCGGAAGCGAGCGTTGCGAGAGCTTGACGTTGATCTCGCTTGAGAACTGCAGCCGAATGCCGCCCGCGTTCTTTCCCGTGGATCCGGAGCCGAGCCGGGCGCGTTCGAGGACGAGGATGTCGCGCACACCTTTCTTTGTGAGGTGGTACGCGATGGAGGCGCCGATGATCCCGCCACCAACGATGACGACATCGGCAGTGCGACGCATCGTGGCGATGGTATGCAGTCGTGGGAACACTCGCTCGCGCTAGAATTGATTACTCACGCGGAAGTGGCGGAATTTGGCAGACGCGTACGCTTCAGGGGCGTATGGCCGTAAGGTCTTGAGGGTTCAAGTCCCTCCTTCCGCACAGAGTTTCGAGACGAGTAATCCGTCCAGATCTGGCGTTTCCGCTCGAGACATGGCGCGCTTGTATCCGCGTAGAACGCCTTCAGAAGGGCAACGCTCGCGGCCTTTCCGTACTTGAGCTTGAAGAAATCGTGTCGCCCATCACGTTTCAACACTTCGACGTATCCGCCACCTCCCGCGAGGGTACTGAGTCGCGCGCGTAGCCAATCGATGTGAGATCTGCTGGCGGAGTGGAAACAAACCCAAATCCGCTCGTACCGATAGTTCGGATAGGTCTTCACCGTCGGCCGATGCACGAAGTTCAGAACCGAACCGTCTCCGTCCATGAGCCCCCGAGCCAACGGGACAAGATAGGCATCGGGCACACCGATCGGACCCAGGGTCAAGCTCTTGCGGGGCATGAGACCAACTGAACGAAACCACTCATACAACCGTGCGTCGCTGAATTCGGTGAAGTACACGATGCCGTTTGTCCGGGTGCGTTGATGCTTGATCCGATTCGTCCGACCGAGGACGGAGAGATAGGTCTCCACGAGTTGTCGGTCTTCAGACTTGAAGTTGATCTTTCGACGACCAGTGACTAGGCAGCCGTCGGTAGCAGCGAGTCCGACGATGTAGGCCATCTCGTCTGACCAGACCAGAGGGAGGGTCGTGCGGCTTGCGATCGGCCACCGGCATTCTTCGAATGGCGTCCTCCGCTGATATACCTTCCCTCGGTGCGCCGCGGCTGCTCTCGCGACTCGAGGATCGGTCGCGGCCGTGAGCCCTTTCGCCCAGTTTTTTCCCACACGTGCATCTAGACACAAGCCGAGAGTCGTGTGAAGTCATGAAATTGCGCCAATGCTGTCGTCAAAATTGACGACAGACGCATCACCGCTTCGTTTGTGTTCGCACGTACCAGTCTTCGACGTTCCAAAAACGCTCGCGCGGGTCGGTCAGCGGTGCGATGCGCTGTCCCTGCACCTGCGTGCTCTGCGCGTAAAGGTAGTCGCTGAAGTACAGGAAGACGACGGGGACCTCTTTCGCGATCGCTTGAAAGACCGGCGCGTAGAGCTCGCGCCGCGCCGCTTCGTCGAACGTTCGGCGCGCGGCCTCGAGATTGCGATCGATGGGTAGCGTAGAGAACCCCGAGAAGTTGTGGCCGGGGTCGTTCACCTCGGTCGAATGGAAGAACGTGTAGGGATCGGGGTCGCCCGACACGGCGATCTCAACGAGGAGCGCGTCGAACGTCCGCTGGCGCGCGACGCCGTCGACGAGCTGGCCGAACGGCATCGAGTTGACGGTGACGCTCATGCCCACCGCGTTCAGATCGTGCTGGATCTGCGTCGCGGCCGCGGCGCGCGCGGGCTCGTCCGACGTCGAAATCGCGAAGGCAAGCTTCTGCCCGCCCTTGTCGCGGATGCCGTCGCCGTCGTGGTCCTTCCAATCGGCCGCGTCTAGCAACGCGATCGCGTCGTCGGTCGAATACGTGTAGCGCGTCACGTCCTTCACGTACGCCCACGAGCTCGAGGGAACGAACTCGTCGGCGACGGTCCCGCGCCCGTCGGCCGCGAGCTGCAGCACCCGCCCGCGATCGATGGCGGACGCGATCGCCTGGCGGACCGCGCGATCGCGGAAGACGACCTTCTCCGGACGGACGTTCAGGAAGAGCGAGACGAAGGTGTCCGTCGGGAGGCTGTAGAGGACGGCGCTCTTGAGCGATCGCGCGCGCTCGCCATCCTGGCTGGAGAGACCGCCGACTCCGTCGACCTCACCGCGGGACAGGGCGAGCAAGGCCTCGGTCTGGTCGGGGTAGAAGCGAAGGATGACCTTGTCGAGATACGGACGGCCGCGGGCCGGGCGGGTGCGATAGAAGTCGTCGTTGCGAAGAAGAACGATTTGCCGCCCGTCGACCTCGGTCACCCGGAAAGGACCGGTCCCGATCGGGTTCGCGTTGAAAGGCTGTCGGGAAAGCTCGGCGTAGGGCACGTTGCCGAGAAGATGCGACGGGAGGAGCGGCACGGTCGTGCTGTCGGCGAACGGCCCGTACACATCGGGCAGGGTGAAGCGCACGGTCCGCGTCGAGATCTTGTCCACGGTCACCCCGCGAAAGGCATCGCTGTACGGACCGACGTAGCCGCGGTCCTGAAGGAGCTTCACCGTAAAGACGACATCGTCCGCGGTGACCGGTTGCCCGTCCTGCCATGTGGCGTCCTCGCGGATGTCGAACGTCCAAATGCGACCGTCGCTCTCGGTATGGAAGGCGGAGGCCAGGTCGGGAACGATCGCGCCGGACTGGTCGTATCGAGTCAGGCCGCTGAACGCGAGGCGTGCGACATCCTGATCGACATCCGTCGCCGCGATGACCGGATTCAGGTACTGCGGAACACCTGCGACGCCCTCCACATAGGTGCCGCCGTATGCCGGGTCCCCGCCCGCCGGGTTCTGGTCAGCGGCGATCGCGGCGACGCTCGCGACGACCATGAGCCCGATGAGGGCGACAACGATGATCTTGTCGCGCCCGGTCACCTAGCCGGTGGTCGCCTGCCGAGCGCCCCAGAGCGATATGAGGACAAAAAAGACGATCAGGACGATCGTCAACCGAAAGAGCGTTCGCTCGAGACCCCTGCGGCTGCGGTAGGCGGTCGACTCACCACCGAAGGTGGACGAGAGCCCGGTACCGCGTGCCTGCAGCAGGATCGACGTCGCGACCGCGACGGCGATGACGATCTGACTGATCTGAAGGGCGTCCATAGATGACCTCAGTGTAGGTGGTCAGCGCGGCACGTAGATCCAGAGCGGGCCTTCGTGGCGATCGAGCCGATAGCGGTCGACGACGGCCCGCGCCAACAGCGCGGTCCAGCGTTGCCGCTCGAAGCCTGGCGCCGCATCGAGATGTTCGAGATCGGCCTCGCTCACCACGGCACGGAAGCGTGCGTTCGCGACCTGCGTGACGATCGGCGCGGCGTCGATCGTCCCGCGCTCCACCAGGCGCGACCAGAGAAAGAGGTCGTCGATCACCGGCACCGCGCCGTGTGCGACGAGAAGGCCGGAGTCCTCGACGAGGAGCGGCGCGCCGCTCGCGATCTCGGGCGCGATGATCGCCGCACGCGACGGATCGCCCCACGCTCCGGTCAACGGCACACGCCCGGGAACCACCCGGAGCGGATCGATGACGACAGTCGCGAGGACGAGCTGCGCGAGCGCGAGGATCGGGAAGAGCGCGCCGGCCCGGAGTCTCGGCGCGGCGGCCGCGAGCGACAGCGCGGTCGCCACCGTGAGATCGAGGAGGTAGTTGATGGTCGCGCCCTCGCGTCCGCCCGCGACAACGATCGCGAGCGCGCCGGCGAGGTAGGCGGCACGCGCCCCATTGACGCCCCGCGTGAAGATCGCGAGCCCGAGCGGGACGCCGAGGACAAGGACGCCGATGATCGCGATCGACAGCATTTGGTCAGGCGACCACGGGAGCGCGTTCCACGTCACGACGTGGCGCCACATGTCCGGAACCGAGTCGAGGTACACGGTTACTGCCGCGGCCACGACCGCGACCGCGGCTCCGAAGCCAGAACGGGCGAGCGTCGCCCGATCCGACCAGGCGAGCCACGCGACGAGAGCCGCCGCCGGTAGGAGCGCGGTCGGCTTCGC
>DASPWX010000023.1:0-23436 GCA_035637615.1 Bathyarchaeia archaeon
GTGAAGGCAAACCATAGCGAGCCATTCCGAAAGACCGGCGATGAAGGAACGCGCGTGTCGCTGGTGTCGAGCGAAAAAGAGGTGCCCGGCTGAGGCGAAGCAACCTGCTGCAGATAAGGCCCGATGGGAATCGAGCTTCGAACCAACTGCGGCGATGCCGCGTGACTGATCGTCCAGATACCGGCGTAGGACCCGCCCGTCCAGCTCGTACCCACCAGGTACCCGGATCCGGGCGCCCCGAACGCGTTTGCCGGTTGCACCTCCCATAGAGCATTCCCATCTGGAAGAGTTGTGGTCAGACTCCAGACCCACGGACGCAGCGCCGGCTGGCCGCAGCCGAGTTCCGACCGCGGGAACATCTCGACCTGGGTGTCGGCGGCGCGGTCATCGGAAAAGCGAAAACGGGTAGTTGTTACGTACATCGCATAGTCGTCCATCCCCATCCCGGGGAAATCCGGCGCGACCACGCCCGATACGCCGTTCTGGACGCTTTCATCCTTGCTGAATTCGCAGAATCCACCGAGCGGGTCTGCAGAAAGTGAGATGGCCAGATAGAACCGGGCGACGAACTCGACGGGGTTGATCCCGAAAGAGAGCACGTACCAGCGGGCGGAAACCGAGTCATAGAAAGCGCGCGGATCGCTCATCAGCGTCCCTGAGTCGAGCCCCATCAGATTCGGAAGGGTCGTAACGGTGAGGGCGCGGCCCGTTTTGTCGTAAATCCCCACGTTGTTCGTTCCAGGTAGCCCGTTCACGATCTCCAAAACATGGGACGGGCCGACGGCCAGCGCACCGTCCGAAGGATGGACCGAACCGCCAAGCGCGACGAAGTTCGCATCGAGAGGAGACGGAGCCAACACACGCGAGCGGTCGCCCTCAGTTTCGTCCGCGGCGGTGAAAGGTCCTGTGTCTTCGCCCCGGAGCATCGTCTGACGCTCCGCCTCGAGTCCAAGGTTGCCAGCCACGATTTCCGCGTGGGTGTCGATCGTTGACGCAGAGGCGGAAACGGCGCGGAGGAGTTCGGCACTCGCGACGACAGCAATAACGGTCGCGAATGCGATGATCCGAAGTACGTCGGAATGATGTCCGTGCGTTCCCTTCCCCACGGCCCCTTCCCCTCGCCCCGCCGCCGCTGGACAACAGCGACGCCGGAACCGTACACCTCACGGCAACGAGAGACCAGCGAGCGCGTACGCCTCGTCGGCGAGTCCGAGCAGGTGATCGAGGAGCAGGGCCCAACCGCGGACGACCTCGCGTGCGTCGCGACGACACTTGCGTTCGAGCCATCCGCGTCGTGCGGGATCGGCGATGCGCGCGAACCAGAAAGGAAGCGGCGGCACCATATAGAGGGCAGCCGAGGCGGCGTACGCGAAACGCACAACTCGCTCGTCGCCGCGCCATCCGGCATCGCGCAACCCATCGACATATGCCGCGAACGCTCGTGCGCTCATCGTGACGAGCTCGTCTGGTTCGGCGTCGAGCCAGATGTGGCTTCCGCCGACGAGGATCGCGACCTCCTGACCCGGCGGCGCCATTCCCACGAAGGACCAATCGATCGCGACGGTGCGATCTTCGCCCGCCGCCGAGCGAGTCCCGATGAGATTCGCGCGCCACGCATCGAGGTGCGAGAGCGTCTGGGGCAGCGCTTCGAGCCGATCGAAGAGCTTCGCAGCGTTCGCATGAAGGCGCTTGAGCCGCTCGATCGGCGGCGAAGGGACGGCCGCGGCAACGATCGGATCGGACCACACTTCAGCGGATCGCACCGCATCCAGCCACGGGATCCAGTTCGTCCAGGACCGCAAATACGTCCGCGTCAGGAACGGGTCTGTGGGAGCGGGCCGATCCGAGAGGTAGGCGCCGTTGAATCGCCCAAGATGCCGCCCCGCGAGCACGTACCGGTCGGTTTCCCATCGAGCTTCCGCTTCGGGAACGTCCTCCAGCCAGAGGTAGGCGACCTCCCCCTGATCGACGGCGCCGAGCAGCCGTGGCGCGACGATCCCCGGCAGCTCGTCAAGAATGCCCGAGCTGTACGCAAGGAACTCACGCTTCCAGTGGTTCCAAGCCGTCGGCAGATCGGTCTTCGGTTCGCGGAGCCACCCTTTCAGGATCAGCGACCAGTCCCGCTCCGTGCCGTTCACCAGAGCCCGGCCGATCCATCGGTACAGAGCGCGCTGGGCCGGCTGCATCCCGATCCAGGTCACAGGAGTGTGGCTCAGCGCGAGGACGCGGACATCGCTCGTCGCGAAACGCTTCTGTAGGGCAACGCGGACGTTATGCGGGTCGCCGGCCAGTCGGCCAACGAGCGCGTCGAGCTCGCTATTCGCCGTCGAGCGTGTTTCCCACCGTCAGGTCATGCATCCAGTCTTCGAGAAGCTTTCCCAGCCGATCGATAGGGACTGGTGCGCTCTTCGAGAACCGGTGCGAGCGCGGAGGCTCGGGGAGCGGTCGCGCCGCCCAGTGCCTCGCCTGGACTCGTGCGAGATCTTCGGCGATCGCGGCCATATCCGGGTTACCTCCAGCTACACGTCTGAGTACAGGTAGAACTCGTACGGGTGCGGTCGTAACGCGACTTCCTTCGCGCTCTGGCGCTTCAGCAAGAGCCAGGCCTCGATCAAGTCCTCCGTGAACACGTCGCCGCGCATGAGGAAGTCGCGGTCGGCGTCGAGCGCGTCGAGCACCTCCTCGAGGGAGCCCGGCGTCTGCTTGATGCGCTTCCTGGCCTCGGCCTCGAGCTCGTACAGGTCCACGTCCATCGGTGTCGGCGGCTCGATCTGATTGATCACGCCGTCGAGGCCGGCCATGAGGCAGGCGGAGAACGAGAGGTACGGGTTGCAGCTCGGGTCGGGCGCGCGGAACTCGAGACGCCGCGCCTCGGGCTTGTCGAAATACGTCGGGATCCGGATGCACGCCGAGCGGTTGCGCATCGAGTAGACCAGGTTGATCGGAGCCTCGTAGCCCGGAACAAGGCGGCGGTAGCTGTTCGTGGTGGGGGCCGCGAACGCGAGGATCGCGGGGGCGTGCTTCAGGAGACCGCCGATGTAATGGCGGGCCATCGTCGAGAGAAGCGCGTAGCCGTCGCGGTCGTAGAACAGGTTCGACCCGTTCTTCCAGAGGCTCTGGTGCGTGTGCATCCCCGACCCGTTGTCGCCGAAGAGCGGCTTCGGCATGAACGTCACGACGTAGCCGTTCTTGGCGGCGACGTTCTTGGTGACGTACTTGTACTTCAGCACGCGGTCGGCCATCTCGACGAGGGTCGAGAAACGCATGTCGATCTCGGTCTGCCCGGCCGTGCCCACCTCGTGGTGGTGGACCTCCACGGCGATGCCCGTTTCGATGAGCGCGCGGACCATCTTCGAGCGGATGTCCTGGAGCTTGTCGGCCGGCGGGACCGGGAAGTAGCCCTCCTTGTACCGCGGACGGTGGGCGAGGTTCGGCGTCCCGTTCTGGCCCGAATTCCAGATGCCTTCCTCCGAGTCGATGTAGTAGTAGCCGAAGTTCTGCGCCTGATCGAAACGGAGCGAGTTGAAGATGTAGAACTCGATCTCCGGGCCCCAGAACGAGGTGTCGGCGATGCCCGTCGACGGGAGGAACTCCTCCGCCTTCTTGGCCACGTAACGGGGATCGCGCGAGTACGGCTGTCGGGTCAGCGGGTCGATCACATCGCAGACCAGGTCGAGGGTCTTCACCTCGAGCACGGGATCGATGAAGACGCTGGTCGGGTCCGGCATGAGGAGCATGTCGCTCTCGTGGATGTGCTGGAAGCCGCGGATAGACGAACCGTCGAAGCCGATCCCGTCGGAGAAGAGGGCTTCCGAGAGCTCCTCGACGGGAATGGAGAAGTGCTGCCAGGTCCCGGGGAGATCGACGAAGCGCAGATCGACGATCTTGACCTGCTGCTCTTTGGCGAGCCTCAGGACGTCCTTTGGCGACGTCTTCGGAACGGCCGGTGCGGCGGTCGCGGGCCGCTCAACGGTGAGCGTCATTTGCTCAACTCCCCACGGGTAGTTTTCTAGGAGAAGGCTCTCGCCAGCGGTGTCCGCGGTGAACGGCCCGGACGGTCGTGATTGGGTCGTGAATCGGTAGCGAGGCCGCCTTGCAAGTTCGTAAGTACCTGCTTACGCTAAAAAAATGGACGCGTTTGCGGCGCTCGGCGAGCCACGACGACGCGAGATCCTTCGGCTCGTCTCCAGCAAAGAGCTCTCGGTCGGCGACATCGCCAGCCGCTTCGACGTCACGCGGCCGGCGATCTCTCAGCATCTGCGCGTCCTCAAAGAGGCGGGGCTCGTCACCGAGCGGCGGGAGGGAACCAGGCGCTTGTACCGGTCGCGGCCGGAGACCATCGCCCAGCTCTGGGCCTCACTCGAGGAGTTCTGGTCGGAGAGCCTCCGTACGCTGAAGGCCGCCGCCGAGCACGAAGAGCAGCAGAGGAGGTCCCGGAGGCATGGCCCTCGACACGAAAGTCATTGAGCGCGTAATCACGATCGACGCCCCGCCGGAGACGGTCTTTCGCCTCCTGACCGATCCGGTGCAGTACGTCCGGTGGAAGGGCAGGCTCGCGGAGCTCGAGCCTCGGCCGGGCGGCAAATTCCGGGTCGAGTTCCCGAGCACGAAGGACATCGCCGCGGGGAAGTACGTCGAGGTCATCCGCGACCGGCGCGTGGTGTTCACCTGGGGCTGGGAAGGCAACGAGATGGTCCCGCCCGGATCGAGCACGGTCGAGATCGACCTGCAGCCGATGGGATCGGGGACCCGCCTCCGTCTGGTCCACCGCGGATTGCCGCAGGCCGCGATCGCGAGCCACAGCGAAGGTTGGGATTACTTCATGCCGCGACTGACCGACGTGGCCGAGGGCCGCGCGCCGCAGGAAGCCCCGCAAGCCAGCGCGTGACCTATCTCTGAGAGGCTGCGCTTCCCTCCAACCACTCGCGTAGGTCGGCCGCGTGATGCGCGTAGTGCTTGGGGTCGTAGATGATCCGCCACGGTCGCCAGTCCGGTGGCATCTCGGGCCAGCGCGCCGGGTCGTTGAGCTCGTCATCGCTGAGGCCAGCGAGCTCTTTCATGTAATCGGCGCTCGTAGTCTCGTAGTCGGCGAGGACCGTATCGAGTGAGCGAGCGCGGCTTTGTTCGACGACGATCGCGTTTCGGCCATCGTCGTCGAGCTTCCAAAGGTCCGAGCCGACGAGCCTCCTCGCGCGCATCACACCGATCCCCTCGCGCATGGCCCAGGTCATGTGCGCCAGAACGTCCTTCACCGCCCAGGCGCCGGGGAGGCCGGATTCGGTCAGGCGTTCCCGCGGGACGCGCGCGAGCACCGCCTCCCACTCGGCCCGGTCCGTGCGAACCGTCTCGGTCAGCTGGGCCACTGTTACCGGCGCGGGCCAGAGGGCGCTCACGTCCGCACCCTTTCTATCTGTCACCACGACCCAACCGCAACCCTCGCGGCGCCCTCCCGTCGCTGACCGAGGCATGTCGGTCGCTCAGGCTCTGCGGCGGGAGGTACGAATGCCGAACAATATTTCCGCCGGCGACACCGCGTGGCTTCTCGCGTCCGCGGCGCTTGTCATGCTCATGACCCCGGCGCTCGGGTTCTTCTACGGCGGGCTCGTCCGGCGGAAGAACGTCCTCGCGACGATCATGCACAGCTTCTTCATCCTCTGCCTCATCAGCGTGCAGTGGGTCCTCTGGGGCTACACGCTCGCGTTCGGACCCGACCACGGCGGGATCATCGGTGGTCTCGACTGGCTCGCGCTCAAGGGCGTCGGTCAGGATCCCGGGCCCTACGCGCCCACGGTTCCGCATGAGGCGTTCATGGTGTTCCAGATGATGTTCGCGGTGATCACGCCGGCACTCATCACCGGCGCGTTCGCCGAGCGCAAGCGCTTCAAGGCATTCGTGGTCTTCACTCTGCTCTGGGCGACGTTCGTCTACGACCCGGTCGCGCACTGGGTATGGGGCGGCGGTTGGCTCGGACAGCTTGGCGCGCTCGACTTCGCGGGTGGCACCGTCGTGCACATCACGAGCGGCGTGTCCGCCCTCGTCGCGGCGCTCGTTCTCGGACGCCGCGTGGGCTACGGCCGCGACGCGCTCGAGCCGCACGATGCCACGATGACCGTTCTCGGCGCGTCACTTCTCTGGTTCGGCTGGTTCGGCTTCAATGCCGGAAGCGCCATCAACGCGGGCGGTCTCGCCGCGAACGCGTTCGTCGTGACGAACACCGCCGCGGCGATGGCGGCGCTCACCTGGATGACCGTCTCGTGGCTGCACAAGGGCGCGCCGAGCGTGCTCGGTGCCGCGGCCGGCGCGGTCGCCGGTCTCGTCGCGATCACGCCCGCATCCGGATACGTCGATGTCTCGGCGTCAATCCTCATCGGCCTCGGCGCCGGGGTCTTCTGCTACACCGCGATCCAGCTCACCAAGCGGCTCAAGGTTGACGATGCGCTCGACGTCTTCGGCGTCCACGGCGTCGGCGGTGCGTGGGGCGCGATCGCCACCGGCATCTTCGCGACGGTCGCCGTGAACGGCGCGGCGAAGGACGGACTCCTCGCGGGCAACCCGGGACAGCTCGGCATCCAAGCGGTCGCCGTGGGTGCTTCAATCCTCTACTCGGCGGTCATGACATTCGTGATCCTCAAGCTCATCGACGTCTTCGTCGGCCTGCGCGTCCCCGAGAGCGAGGAAGTCCTCGGCCTCGACGCGTCGCAGCACCGCGAAGCCGCGTACCAGATTTAAGGAGGCGGAGATGGAGATCCTCGCATTCGTATCGTTCGCGGTCCTGGTCGTCGCATGGCTGGTCGCGCCGTCGCGCGGGAATGTCATCGTCGTGACCCACAAGTCGGAGGACCGCAAGGCGGCGTAGCCATCCCCTACTCATAACGGTCGATCGAGGACCAGGCCCGGCGACGGGCTTGGTCCTCTTCGTGTCTGGTCACTTCGGCATAGAATCAAAGGCACACAACTGAATACGACGGGGGAGCGCCCGACGAAAGGGGCGCTGAGAGTGCGGATAGCCGCAGACCCCAGAACCTGATCTGAGTAATGTCAGCGTAGGGAGTCGAAACGCGTGGAATCCCCTGCGAGCGGCGCTCAGGCGCCGCTTTTGTTTTTCCGGCCATGAGGGCCGTCGTCGTGGCGCACGGTGACGTGCTGCCGTCCGACCGCGCGGTCATCGGCACGAAGGACTATGTCGTGGCCGCCGACGGCGGCGCGTTCGCGCTCGAGCGCTGGAAGCTCCTTCCCCACCTCATCGTCGGCGACATGGACTCCCTCGGCGACGCCGGTGTGGAACGGTTTGCTCGTCAGGGGATCCCGGTCGCGAAATTTCCGGCGGCGAAGGACGAGTCCGACCTCGAGCTCGCGGTCGCTCAGGCGATCGCCGCAGGTGCGAACGAGGTCGTCCTCCTCGGGGCGCTCGGGGGAGACCGCCTCGATCACGAGACGGCGAACCTTCTGCTCCTCGCGGATCCGGGCTACGACGGTGTCCGCATCGAAGCGCGCCGTGGTGCGCTCCGGATCCGCGCGGCTCGCGGAAAGGGATCGCTCGCGCTCGCCGGACCGGTCGGCGCGCTCGTGACGCTCCTTCCGGTGAACGGCGACGCCGAAGGA
Source organism: Bathyarchaeia archaeon (assembly GCA_035637615.1). Classification (GTDB taxonomy): domain Bacteria; phylum Chloroflexota; class Limnocylindria; order P2-11E; family P2-11E; genus 3-1-20CM-2-70-9. The sequence goes on from DASPWX010000023.1 coordinate 7,603, forward strand.
GTCACCACGGAGGGGCTGCGCTACCCGCTCACCGGCGAGACGCTCCGCTTCGGCCGAGCGCGCGGTCTCAGCAACGAGGTCGCGTCGCTGCCCGCGAAGGTCTCGGTCGTCAAAGGAACGTTGCTCGTTTTCGAAACAGCATTGGGAGGTAGCTAGCGTGAAAAGGGCCGATTGGTCTTGGCGAACGGTCGACATCGTGGTGGCCGCTGCCATCGCGATTGCTTTCGGCGTTGTCTTCTGGGCGTGGAATCAGCTGTGGGCAGCCGCGACGCCCGCATTCATCGCGATTCCTCCGGCACAGAACATCCTCTACGGGGTCTGGCTCATTCCCGCGGTGCTCGCAGGGCTCATCATCCGCAAACCGGGCGCGGCGCTGTTCACCGAGCTCGTCGCCGCGAGCGTGTCCGCGATCCTCGGATCGCAGTGGGGCCTCGACGCGGTCGTGTCTGGAGCGCTGCAGGGCCTCGGTGCCGAGATCGTGTTCCTCGTTGTGGGCTATCGCCGTTGGACCCTCGCGGTCGCGCTGATCGCGGCGGTCGGGACCGCGATCGCAGCGTGGGTCCACGACACACCCTTGTATTACGCCGACATCGGGCTCGGTCCGCAGCTCGTGATCCTCGTCTTCATGGTCGTGAGCGCGATCGTCATCGCCGGGATCGGCTCGTGGCTCCTCATGCGGTCTCTGGTGCAGACCGGAGTGCTCGCGCAGTTCCCAGCCGGCCGCGCGCAGCAGCGCATCTGAGCGAACCGGCCATCCTGGCGCGCGGCTGGGGGTGGCGGCACCCCGGCCGCAAGGCGTGGGCGCTGCGGGGACTGGATCTCCGCGTCGCGGAAGGCGAGCGCGTTCTTTTAGTGGGAGCGTCGGGCGCCGGGAAGAGCACGCTCCTCCAGGCTCTGGCCGGCCTGCTCGACCGCACCGGTGCGGCGGACGAGGAGGGCGAGCTGCGCGTCCGCGGCGACGCCGGCCTGGTCCTGCAGGACCCCGAGACCCAGCTGGTCATGGCGCGGTCCGGCGACGACGTCGCCTTCGGCCTCGAGAACCGGTGCGTCCCGACCGCCGAGATCTGGCCGCGCGTCCACCGCGCGCTGGCGGACGTCGGCTTCGCGTACAGCGAGGACCGCGCGACCGCCGCGCTTTCGGGCGGCGAGAAGCAGCGCCTCGCGATCGCCGGGATCCTCGCGCTCCGACCGCGCGTGCTGCTCCTCGACGAGCCCACCGCGAACCTTGACCCCGAAGGCGCGCGTGCCGTTCGCGAAGTGATCGCGGGCATCGCCGAGCGGGGCGATGTAACGATGGTCATCGTCGAGCACCGCGTCGCCGACGTGCTGCCGCTCGTCGACCGGGTGATCGCGATCGAGGCCGGCGGCGGTGTCGTCGCCGATGGACCTGCTCACACCGTTTTCGCACGCGAAGGCGAGCACCTGAAGCGGCTCGGCGTCTGGGTGCCTGGCGCGGCACCGGCCGCACCTCCTCGCCGAGCCGCGGCGAACGGCGAGGCGATCGTCGCTCGCGATCTCTCCTATCTATATCCGCGCGGCGACAGGCCGGCGCTGGACGGAGTCTCGGTCGCCGTTCGGCGGGGGAGCGCCCTGGCGATCACGGGGCCGAACGGGAGCGGGAAGTCGACGCTCGCGATGCTTCTCGCGGGACTCCTCCGGCCGCGGCGGGGCGAGGTGCGGGCGTTCGGCGAGGAGCCGTGGCGCCTTGCTCCGCGCGCGCTCGTGCGCCGGATCGGCACGGTCTTCCAGGACCCGGAGCATCAGCTCGTGGCCTCTCGCGTCGACGACGAGCTTCGCGTCGGCCCGCGGGCGATCGGTCTTCGAGCAGACCAGACCGAGCGGCGCGTGCGCGAGCTTCTGGAGCGGCTCGACCTTTCGAAGCTCGCGGCCGCAAACCCGTTCACCCTCTCCGGCGGCGAGAAGCGGCGGCTATCGGTCGGCACTGCCCTCGCCACGACGCCCGGCGCGCTCGTGCTCGACGAGCCGACGTTCGGGCAGGACCGCCGTACCTTCGCTGAGCTCCTCAGGCTGCTCGCCGAGTACCGCGATGGCGGAGGCGCGATCGCGTTCGCCAGTCACGATGTCCTGTTCGTCGAGGCGTTCGCGGACGAGCGCCTTCGTCTTACTCGAGGAGGCGCGGCGTGAGACTTCTCGAGCCGCTCACGCCCGACCCGCGCGCGCCGCTGGCCCGTGTCCATCCGCTTGCGAAGATCGCCGCGGCGCTCGTCCTCATGTTCACGCTCTTCCTCACGCTGGACCCGGTGACGCCGGCACTCGTCACGGTCGCCGAGATCGTCGCTGTCCCGCTCATCGGCATTCCGCCGCGCGCGTTGCTGCGCCGTGCATTCCCGGTCTTCGTGGCCGCCATCGGGATCGGCTTCTTCAACGCGCTCGTGAGTGGCAACGTGACCGGTGGAATCGGCATCGGCATCCGCCTCATCGGCGTCGCGCTGGCCGGCATCGTCGCGGTCGCGAGCATCGACCCGACCGAGCTCGCCGACGCGCTGACGGAGCATCTCCACGCGCCGGCCCGCTTCACGGTCGGCGCCCTGGCCGCGTTTCGGCTCGTGCCGCTTTTCGCGGACGAGTGGGACACGATCGCGCTCGCGCGTCGCGCGCGCGGACTCGACGATGCCCGCGGGCCGATCAACCGCGTGACGGCCTTCTTCGCGATGACGCAGTCCCTGCTCGTTGCGTCGATCCGCCGCGGGACGCGTCTTGCCCTCGCGATGGACGGCCGCGGTTTCGCGGATGCCGGATGCCGGACGCTGGCGCGACCGCGACCGGTCGTCGGGCGGGATTGGGCGCTCATCGCGGCATCGTTCGCCGTCGCGATCCTCGCAACCGCGGCGAGCATCGCGCTCGGAAGCTGGCGGTTCTTTCTGGCGCGCTAGGTCTCTGTAGCGGCAGCAGGAGCGGAGTGTGTGTCCCCTTACCTGCGTCTTGCGGGTGTGAGCTCCTGGAGTGTCTCGCGCAGCTTCGTGAAGTCGTCGGCGCCGATCACGATCCGGTTTTGTGTGATCGAGTACGTCGGTCCGACGTTGAGCTCGTTCTCGGCGAGCTTGCGGAAGATCTGGGCGACGACGCCCGGACGATCCTCCACATCGATGACTGCGGCGTCGCGCTCATCTTGCACCTTGAATCCGGCTGCTTCGAGCGCCTTGCGCGTGCCTGCTGGGTCCTTGGTAACGACGCGGAAGGTGCCTTTTCCGTTGTTGCCCGAGGGCACCGCACAGTAGCCCTCGATGTTGATGCCGGCCTTCGCGATGGCGTCGGTCGCCTTCGCGAGGGTCCCCGGCCGGTCGTCGAGCGTCAACGAAAATTCTTTGGTCTGCTCCATGAGTACCTCCTAGCTTTTTGCTGAGATACGAGACGACACGTCCCGCTCCCGCTGCCGCGCCCCGAGCATGGCCGACGCGGCCGCTTGTGTCACGGTGTCGCAGGCGAGAGCGCTCGCCTGATTTGGTGAGCCCTGGGCAAGACGCTCGGGTATTGCTCCCGTACCGACAGCCTGCTCAAGGCGGCCATCGGTAGGGTTCCCCGATGCCACGACGGGCCCAGCTCTGCGGAGTCTTTTTGGTTTCCGCCGCGGGGCTGCTCTTTCAATTCGCGCAGACCCGCCTCTTCAGCGCGACCCTCGGCTATCACCTGACGTTCCTCGTGGTGAGCGGCGCGCTCATGGGCGTCGCGATGGGCGCGACCGCGGCGGCGACCCTCGATCGAGATCGGCGGCGTGTCGGCACGAGTGGGCTCGCGATCGCGGCCGCGGTCAGTCTTCTCGCCGCGCTCGCGATCGAAACGCAGATCGATCCGCTCGTCGTGGGGATGTTCCCAACGAGCGCCGCCGCGTACGTCCTCGGTGTTCCTCCGGTGCTGCTCGCGAGCTGGATCATCGTCCGCTCCCTGCGCGAGTCTCCTGCCGCGAGCGGAACGATCTACGCGTTCGATCTCGTGGGCGCCGCGACGGGCGGCTTGCTCGGATACCTCGCGATCGGGACCCTGGGTGACCAGGCGCTGTACGGTCTGGCAGGAGCGCTCTGTCTCGTCGCGGCGGCGCTCTTCACTCCGCGGGCATCGCGGACTCTTCTGCGCCGAGCGTTCACGATCGTCGCGGCGGTGAGCCTCGTCGCGCTGCTCGGCGTGTGGGGCGAGTTCCTCGCGCCGCCGCGGCCGGGGCCGCTCAAGTCGACAGGCGCGGACCTCGCCGAGGGCATGACCCGCGACACGGCGCGCTGGGATCCGCTCGCGCGCGTCGACGTGATGCGCTTCGGCTCGCGCGGCGATTCCGTGCACTACGCGTTCCTCATCGATCCGAGCTATCCGATGGCGTCCCGTCCGCCGGCCCTCGCGATGGAGCTCGACATGGGTGCACTGACGCCGATCATCGAGACGAGCTCCCCGAACGATCTCGCCGTACTCGATGCGAGCGTCCTCGGCTCGCCGTACGAGCTCGCCGCACGGTCGAGCGTGCTCGTCATCGGACCGGGCGGAGGCATCGACGTGATGACGGCGCTCCGCCACGGCGCCCAGTCCGTCACTGCGGTCGAGGTGAATCGCGCCGTTGTCGACCTGATGCGCGGCCGCTACGCCGGCTACAGCGGTCAGGTCTACGCGGACTCACGCGTTCATCTGGTCGAGGACGAGGCGCGCAGCTTCGTTCGCCGCTCGACCGACCGCTACGACCTCGTGGTCATGACGGTCGTCGATAGCTTCGCGGCGCTCTCGAGCGGCGCGTACGCCCTGACCGAGAGCTACCTCTACACCGAGGAGGCCATGGCCGACTACCTGGGTCATCTGGCTCCCGGTGGGACACTCTCCGTCGGACGCTGGTACCGCGATCCGCCGGTCGAGATCGTGCGGACGTTCAGGATCGCCGTCGCCGGGCTCACCGCCCTTGGAAAGAGCGACCCCGAGACGCACATCGCGGTCATCCGGTATGGCAACTTCGGCCTCCTTTTGATCGGAGACCGCGCGTACGCGGCCGCCGATGTCCAGCGGCTTCGCGACTTCGCGACGCGGCACGGCTTCGAGCTCGCGTACGACCCGCTCCACCCCGGCGCGCCGTTCACGTCATCGGCCGAAGAGACGCCGGCCACCGACGATCGGCCCTTCTTCTTCGACACGGTCCCGCTGAGCGCCGTGCTCAGCGGTCGCGCCGATCTTCCCTATGGCTACGGCATCCTGCTGTCGGCGCTCGTCCTCGCGCTCGCGCTCGGCATCGGCGTCGGCGTGCTGCCGCTCTATGCCGGCGCGCGTCGAGCCGGCGGGCGGGCCGTACCGCCCGGCACGCTGACGTCGATCGCCATCGGCCTCGGCTTCATCGCAACCGAGCTTGTGCTCCTCCAGCGCCTCACGCTCTACCTCGGACAGCCGAGCCTGGCGCTCGCGGTCGGGATCGCGGCGCTGCTCGGTGGGGCCGCATGTGGAAGCGCGGCCTCATCGCGGATCCGCGGAGGTCCGCGGATCCCGGCTCTCCTCAGCGCGGTGGGGTTGCTCCTCACGCTCGCGCTGCTGCCCGTCGTCACCGACGCGACGCTCGCGGCGCCGCTCCTCGTGCGCGTCGCGGTCGCGCTCATTGTCGCGAGCCTCGTGGGGCTGCCGCTCGGGTCGGTCTTTCCGAACGTCGTCTCGCAGGTGGGTGCGAAGAGTCCAAGCCTCGTGACATGGGTCTGGGCGGTCAACGGAACGGCCTCGGTCGTCGGCGCGATCCTGGCGACCGGACTCGCGCTGGCCGTCGGCTTCACGGGCCTCGGCGCGGCCGCCGTGATCTGCTATGGGCTCGCGGCGCTCTCGACCGCCGACTTCAAAGGCGTCCGCCTTCGCCGGGGTGCGATCGCGGAGTTTCCGACGCTCGCGCCGTGAGACGCGTGCTCGCGATTCTGGTCGACCGGCTTCGTGCCGACGTCGTGATCCTCGCGTTCGCGGGTGTGGGCTTCCTGCTCACCCTCGCGTACGGCGCGTACCTCGCGCCGGAATGGGACCCGATCCGCGACGACCAGCAGGAGTACCTGGCGCTCGCTCGCGGAATCGTCGCGACCGGCGAGTACACGCGCGCCACCGGTACCGAGGGGTTCGTGCCGGAGCCGCTCCGCCTTCCCGGCTATCCGCTCTTCATCGCACCGCTCTGCGTGCGCGGCTGCTCGATGTGGGGCATCACGTTCGTTCAGGCGATCCTCGTCGCGCTCCTCGTCGTGGTCGTAGCGAAGTTCACCACGACGCTCATCGGAAGGCGCGGCGGCGTGATCGCCGGTGGTCTCGTCGCACTCAACCCGTCATTCGCGTTCTTCGGTGCGCACGCCCTCTCCGACGTCCTCGGCACGGTGCTGATGGTCGCGTCGGTCGCAGCCGCGGCGGTGCTCATCCCATCTCGGAAATCCGGCGGTCTTTTCGCCGGGCTTCTCTTCGCAGTCTCCGTGCTGACCCGGCCGCTCTTCGTCGTCGCGCTTCCGCTGACGATGCTCGCAGTCGCGGTTCGGTACGGCCTGCGTCGCACCGCCGCGCCGCTCGCGCTCCTCGTGATCGCGTTCGCGCTCGGTGTCGCGCCGTACGTCGCCTACACGGAATCCGCCTTCGGGCGGCCCGTCGTCGGGAGCAGCGGAACGCAGCTCTGGATGGGGTACTTCGAAGTCAGAGGAACGCTCGATCCGGTTGAGCGGGAGCAGGAGGAGGCCGGGCGGGCGGCGCTCGCTCGATTCACCGCCATCAGCGATCGCGCCGAGCAGTCGCGCGGATGGATCGCGCTCGACGATGAGCTCCGCGCGCGAGCGCTCACCCTCATCGCGCGCGACCCGTGGGGCTTCGCCGCGCGAGGCGTACTGCGGTCCGCGGTGCTCTGGACCGGCGACGTACCGCTTCGCGCCGAGCACGTCACCTCGACGACCGCTGCGCTGTGGCGCGTCGGCGGCCTGACGTGGTTCCTGCTCGGATTCCTCGGCGCGGTCTTCATGCTCCGCCGGGGCGATCCGCTCACGGCTCTGCCGCTCCTGGTCATCCTCGCGACCTGGGCCGTCTCATACCCGCTCTGGGCGGAAGGGCGGTACTCGCTGCCCGCTCAGCCGTTCGTCGCGATCGGCCTCGCCGCGATGGTTGTTCGTCTGTGGAAGCCCGCGATACCCGTCGTGCCAAGTCGAGCGAGGGTCCTGCAAATCGCTCCCTGATGATCTGCGCCCGAAACCTCCTGGGTTTCGTTAGTTGGTCGCGCGCGCTGAGAATGGCCGCGGAGGAGCGAGCTGCTTCACGTAAGCGACCAGCTCCCAGATATCGAAGGGCTTACTCACGTACCAGGCGACTCCCAAACGCCGGAATTCCTCGGCGTGGGCGGGGCCATTCGCGGTTTCGAAAAGCACCGGGACACCGCGAGTTCGCGCGGCGCTCCGCAACGACTCGTAGAGCTCGAGCCCGGTCATCCCGGGGAGCTGCACATCCATAACGAGCAGGTCAGGGACGAGTTGTTCGAGCAAGGCGAGGGCTCGCGACGGATTATCGATATGCACCGCGCGATACCCCGCTTCGTCGTTTATGGCTTCGGTGACGATCTGGCCGATCGGCTTGTCATCCTCTATCACGAGAACGAGACGGCGAGATTCTTCGTGCATGGATGCCGGCCAATGCAGCGGAGGTGCCTTGGACCGGCCCGTTACGTTACCGGCGCCGGATCGCCCGACTGCCTACACGACAAGAACTCGTAATCGCATTATCCGAGCCGGTACCCGACTCCACGGACGTTCGCAAGTGTGGGAGCGCCCGCCGCATCGAGCTTGGAGCGAAGGCGCGCGAGATGCGCCTTCAACCACTCGGGGTCGGGGTCGCGCTCCTCCGGCCAGCCCGCGCGCAGGAGCGTCCGTCGTTCGAGCACTTCGCCTGGGCGCGTGATGAGTGCGGTGAGCAAGCGGAACTCGGTCGGTGTGAGATCGAGCGCCTGGTCATCGACGCTCGCGACGTGCGTCTTCGGATCGACGCGCAGGCGACCGACGGAGGCCGCGGTCTGTTTCGAGGCGGTGGACGTCGCGCGACGCAGCAGGGCACGAACGCGTGAACGCAGCTCGCGCCCGCTGAAGGGCTTTTCGAGGTAGTCATCCGCACCGAGGTCGAGGAGCTTCGCCCGCTCCTCCGCACCGCGCTCGCCGGTCAGCATCAGGATCGGCGTTGTCGAGGATGCGCGGATGCGCTTGCACACCTCGTCCCCGGAGATCTTCGGGAGCTTGCGATCGAGGATCACGAGGTCCGGCGATTCTTCGGCGTGCCGCCGAAGCGCGGTCTCGCCGTCGTACGCGGTGACGATCTCGTAGCCCTCCTCGCCGAGCAGCGACGCGACCATTCCGACGAGCGCGCGCTCGTCGTCCACCACGAGGACGGTGCTCAACGCGATGCCGCGTCGGCGGTCGCGCGCGCGAGCGGGACCGTGAAGGCGAAGACCGCGCCGCCGCCGCCGTCGGGCCGGTCCTCGACCCAGATGTCGCCGCCCTGTCCTTCCACCACACGGCGTGATGCGAAGAGTCCGATCCCCGAGCCCGGCACCTCGTCGTTCCCCGCACCGCGCGCGTACGGCTCGAAGATGCGCGTCCGCTCGTTCGGGGGAACGCCGCGACCCTGGTCCTGGACGCGCACGATCGCGCGGTCGTCGGCACGCTCGATCTTCACCGCGATGCGCGTGCCCTGCGGCGCGTACTTCGTCGCGTTGTGCACGAGCCCCGCGACGACCTCTGCCGTCCGCCGGCGATCGCCGCGCACAAAGACCGGCTGACCAGCGCGTGGACCGCTGAGCTTGTGACGGCGCGCCATCGGCGCGACCTCCTTCAACGCGGCGGTGACGGTCGCTCGCAGATCGAAGCGCGTTCGCCTGAGCGAGAGCTCGGGGCGATCGCTGCGCACTCCGGCGAGGATCCGATCGACGAGCTGGTCGAGGCGCTCCACCTGCGAGGTCGCCTCGGAGATGGGGAGCTTCGACGAGCCGTTCTTCTCGGCGAGCATCTCGAGGTGGCCGCGGATCACGGATAGGGGCGTACGGAGGTCGTGCGTGACGACGGCGACGAAATCCGAGCGCGCCCGCTCGAGCTCGCGGAGGCTCTCGGTGGTCTTGCGCTCGAGCGCGTAGAGCGACGCCTTGTCGATCGCGAGCGCGGCCTGGTTCGCGAGCGCGCCGACGAACCGCACCTCCTCCTCGAGGAACTCCTTGTAGTCGGGGACCTGCAGCACCACGGCACCGAGAAGGCGGTCGTTCGCGATGAGCGGGACCGCGATGTGGTCGAACGCCACGATCGGTCGGCGCTCGGCGAGCGCGCGCTGCGCCGCGGCGCCCGCGGTCTTTCCGAGCTCGCCGCTACGCGCGCGCTCGCGGACCGCGTCGCCTTCCTCGCGCAGCAGGATCGCTCCCGACGCGCCCGGATAGACGCGGACGAGACGGTCGACGACGAGCGACAGAACCTCGTCGAGGTCCAGGGTCGAGGTGAGGACGTTCGAGACCTCGAAGAGAGCCGAGACCTCGCGCAATTTCCGGTCCGACTCGCGCTGGAGCCGCCCCTTCTCGATGATCCCAGCGACCTGATTCGCGATCGTCTGCAGGAAATCGATCTCCTCGCGGCCGAAGTCGCGCTGCTCGACCGTCTGCACGTTCATGACGCCGATGACCTCGTCGCGCGCGACCACCGGGACGGAGAGCATCGAGGTGAACCGCTTCTCGTCGACCTCGGGGACCCATTTCCAGCGCGGGTCGGTCCGCACATCGCGAGCCGCCAGCGGGATGCGCGCGTTCGCGACCCAGCCGACGATCCCCTCGCCCACGCGCAGCGTGGCGCGCCCGATGCCCCCGCGGTTGAGACCGTTCGTGGCGACCAGACGCAGGACTCCATCGCTGCGCTCGAGGAGATACAGAGATGACACTTCGGCGCCCATCGCGTCGGTCGTTCGGCCGATAACGATGCGAAGCATCTCGTCCCAGTCGCGCGCCGACGATGCGAGCTGCGCGACCTCGTGCAGGAATGACAGTTCCCGGAGCTTTCGCTCCGCGTCAGACGCGGTCATCGGTGAATTCTAGAAATAGACTCCGAATCAGATGAGAAGCGTCGTCCGCACGGACAAATTGACCAAGCGGTTCGGCGCCCTCACCGCGGTGGATGGCATCGATCTCGACGTGCACGAGGGGGAGGTCTTCGGCTTCCTCGGACCGAACGGCGCCGGCAAAACGACGACGCTACGGCTCCTCTGCGCCCTGATCGCGCCGACCTCAGGGACCGCCGAGATCGCTGGATTCCGGCTCGGCAGGGACGACCCGAAGATCCGGGCGGCCGTCGGCATCCTCACGGAGCAGCCCGGCCTCTACGAGCGCCAGTCGGCATGGGACAACCTCGTCTTCTACGCGACGCTCTACGGACTGCCGACTTCGGTCGCCAAGTCGCAGACCGAACGCTACCTGCGACTCATGGGCCTGTGGGATCGGCGGACCGAGCCGGTGGTGACGTTCTCGCGCGGCATGAAGCAGAAGATGGCCATCGCACGGGCGGCACTGCATGAGCCACGCGTCCTTTTCCTGGACGAACCGACGACCGGTCTCGACCCCGACGCCGCGAAGACGGTTCGCGAGTTCATCGTCGCGCTGCGCGGTGAGGGGCGGACGGTCTTCCTGTGCACGCACAACCTGGACGAGGCCGACCGTCTCTGCGACCGCATCGCCTTCTTTCGCCACCGCGTGCTCCGCATCGCTCAACCGGACGACCTGCGCGCCGAGCTGTACGGGCGCGCCACCGAGATCCGCCTCCTGCCGAAGCCGCGGGCCGAGGATCTCGTCCGCGTGCAGGCGGTACCCGGCGTCCGCGAAGCGCACCTCGAGAACGGATCGATCGTCGTCGCGTCGGCGGACCCGCTCCGCACGAATCCGCTGCTCGTGAGAGCTCTGGTGGACGGCGGCGCCGAGATCGCATTCGTGACCGAGCGCAAGGCGCACCTCGAAGAGGTGTACCTCCGGATCGTGGAGCCGATCGAGTGACCGCCGTCCTCGCGGTGAGCCCGGCGCGACCGACGCTCGTGCGCGCGGTCTGCGTGCGCGAATGGCGGGAGGCGCTCGGGAACAAGCTGCTCGTCGGCATGACGCTGCTGCCGCCGGTCGTGATCCTCGTCGCCGGCATCGCCGCGGTCGCTGCCGCCGCCGTCAATCCGCCAAGCGATCGCGACGTCCAAGCGCTCTACGCCGCGGCGCCCGCCGTCGCCGGTCTCGATCCCAAGGAAGCCGTCCAGGGATTCATCGCGACGTACTTCCTCATCCTCTTCATGCTCATTCCCACGGTCGTGCCGCTCACGATGGCGATCTACTCGGTCATCGGTGAGAAAGCGTCACGCACGCTCGAGCCGCTTCTCGCCACGCCGGTGGGCGTCGGCGACCTACTCTTCGCGAAGAGCCTCGCCTCGACTGTGCCGAGCGTCATCGTCACGTGGAGCGCGTACGGGATCTACCTCGCGACGGTGATCTCGATCGGCTCGCACGCCGCCGCGAACGCGGTGACCGCGCCGCGCTGGATCCTCGCGATCGTCGTGCTCGTGCCGCTCCTCACGCTGCTTTCGGTGAACCTCGGCATCCTCATTTCGACACGCGTGAACGACGTGCGCGTCGCGCAGCAGATCGGCGGCCTCGTGGTCGTGCCCGTCGTCGGCCTCGGCATCGCCCAAGTGACGGGCCGCGTCGTGCTCGACAACGGCGCGTTCCTCGAAATGACGATCGTCCTGATCGTGCTCGATCTCGCCGTCTTCTGGCTCGCGCGTCTCGCGTTCCAGCGGGAGAACATACTCGTCCGCTGGAGGTGAGCGCTGTGGCCGACTACCGCTGCTCCTTCTGCGGGAAGCCGCAGGACCAGGTCAGGAAGCTGATCGCGGGCCCGAATCGCGTCTCCATCTGCGACCAGTGCATCGATCTCTGCAAGTCGATCGTCGATGAGGAGTTCATCGGAACGCCTCGACCCGAGCCGGAGCCGCGTCGCAACAGCTGGCTCGATCGACTGCGCCGGATGGCGATCGCTCTCCCGCGATAGCGCGTTAGGGTCCCGGTGATGGCTTCGGCGACCTGCCGTGCAGGAACGGGATGTCGAACGAAGGCTTGGGGATCGTGATCGTCGGGAACTGGAAGCGCGGTGACGCGGTCGGTAGCGCGCCAAGCTCCTCGGACGGCGCCGGGAGTCCTTCATCGGGATAGGTCCGCGGTCCGACGATCTCCACGGTCGTCGTGACCGGTTCGCTGACCGACACGGTCCCATCGCGGAGCTCGTACGTGAGCTTGTAGGTGCCGAGCGCGTTCGGGGCCACGAACGCCGCGAACAGCGTCCCAGCCGCTCCGACCTTGAAGATCCCGACCGGGCTCGATCCTTGCTCGACGGTGCGGCTATTCCGCGTGTCGACGACGCGCCAGCCGATTGCAAGCGGACGATCGGTTGCGCCGGCGAGCGCGCCGTAGTTCACGATCACGAGTGAGGCTTCGCCGCGGTGGAGTGTGTGCGGCATGCCGATCTGCGCGGTGATGAGATACGGCTGGTGAGCGCGAAGACTGAAGGAGGCGGTCGCCGCACCCGCGGGTGCGAGAGCAGTGCCGCTCGAGTCGGTCAGCCCGATCGTGACGGTGTACGTCCCCGGCTGTTGCGGCACGGCGATCGGGATGCCGATGTTTTCGGTCTGGTTCGGCCGCAGCGGTGGCAGCGGCTGCGGCTTGGGCGCGCTGGTGAGGAGCGCCCCCTGTGGGTTGCGCAGCTCCCACATGAGGCCGATCGCTCCCGCGCCGGCGGAGGTCCACGGCCGTGTGCCGATGTTCGTGATCGGCACGGTTACGCGCGTTTCGGTGCCGACATCGACCGCGATCGCCGTTTTCGCGACCTGGTAGCGCGCGTTCGCCGCCGGTTCGAGATTCGAGCTGTACACGAGCGAACCGATCGACGAAATGAAGTTCGCCGCATCGTCGTCGAGCGCATCCCACGTCATCGCGACGACCACGCGCGGGCCGGTCTTCGTGTAGATGATCCCCGCGTCATGGGTCACGCCGCTCAGGTTGCCCGTCTTGTGAGCGATCACCACATCACCGGGCAGCTGCGCCGGAAGGCGGTCGTTGATTTGCTGGCGCTCGAGCCGTGCGAGCATCCGATCCGATGCCGCGGGCGAGATCAGCTGACGCTTCGCGAGCAGCGTGAAGAACGTGCCGACGGCGTGCGGCGTCGCATAGTTGTCTTCAGTCTCATCGAGCGCGACGTGAAAGTCTTTGATCCCGGCCTTCTCGAGCGTCGCGTCGATATTGGCGCCGCCGAGGATGTGCCAGAGGGCGAGTGCCGCGCCGTTGTCGGAGACGGTGATCATCGCCTCGAGCGCCTCATCCAGCGTCAGCTCCGTCCCGGCGTACTCGAACGACCCATCGGCCGTGATGTCGTCCGGCTCGATCGTGATCCTGTCCGCGTAGTGAAGCTCGCCCGTGTCGACCCTGCGCTCCGCCTCCGCGAGGACGCCCAGCTTGTAGAGCGACGCCGCGATGACCTGCTCTTCGCCGTCGTGAGTGAAGAGCGGCGTGGCGAGGGTCGGATCGGCGATCCAGATGCCCGCGCCGCCCGGGAAGGAGCTGACCAGACCGTCGAGCTGCTTGACGAGGTCCGAGGTGCTCGCCTGCGCCGAGGCGGGCATGCCCAGGGCCAGGACGAGGCTGACGGCGAGAGCGAGACCGGCTCGGCGCACCCAGCAGGGGTAACGGTCGGCCGATGCGCTTGTTTCACCGTTTGGCAGACTCTTAACCGGTCGCATCGTGCCCCAGGCGGAGCATCTCGCGGTAGCCAGCCGGTGTCTCGTCCTCATACCCCAGGAGGTGGAGCACGCCGTGGGCCGCCAGGAAAGCGACCTCTTCCACGACCGGTCTTTTTCGCCGCCGCGCTTGCCTTTCCGCCTGCTTGGAGCTGATCAGGATCTCGCCCAGGTCGAAGCGCCCGCCGTTCGCCGCGCGCCGCTTCTCGAGGTGAGCGATCGCGCCCACGCCCCGGTCGCGGGGCCGAATCGCCTCTCCGAACGAGAGGACATCGGTCGTCCGGTCGATCCGGCGGAACCGCTTGTTCAGGGCCCGCATGTCCTCGTCGGAGATGAATGCAACCTGCACCTCGGCGTCGCGCGGCAGCCGATAGGGTCGGACCGCGCGGCGGATCGCCCGGCGGATCGGAGCGAGCTCGCAAGGCGCCTCGCCGGCGATGGCGATGCGCATGGGACCTAGCCGCTCGCGGCGGGCTTGATGCGGGTGATGCGGTCCTCGGGGTACGGGATGCGCTCGTGATACACGCCGAGGAGGAGCTCGCAGAACGCGTTCTTGATGCGCTCGACATCGCGGAAGGTGAGGTCGCACTCGTCGAGCTGTCCGTCGGCGACGCGCTCGTCGATGATGCGGTCGACCATCGCGCGGATCGTCTCGGGATTCTTCTCGGAGAGCGAGCGAACCGACGCTTCGGTGCCGTCGGCGAGCATCACGATGCCGGCCTCCTTGCTGTGAGGACGGGGACCGGGGTAGCGGAACGAGCGCTCGTCGGGCGCTTGGCCGCGCTGCTGCGCGATCTGGAAGAAGTACTTCACGACGCTCGTCCCGTGGTGTCCCGGGATCATCTCGCGGATCCGCGCGGGAAGCCGGTAGCGGTCGGCGAGAGCGAGGCCATCCTTGACGTGAGCGGCGACGATGCCCGCGGACACGAGCGGATCGAGCTCGTCGTGCGGATTCTGGCCGGTCTGGTTCTCGATGAACGCCGTCGGGTTCCGCATCTTGCCGATGTCGTGGTAGTACGCGCCGACTCGAGCGACGAGCGGATCGGCTCCGATCACTTCCGCCGCGCGCTCGGCGAGGTTTCCGACGAGCAGCGAGTGGTGATAGGTGCCGGGCGTTCGCAGCAAGAGCTGCCGCAGGAGCGGATGGTTCGGGTCGCCGAGCTCGCGCATCTCGAACACCGTCGAGATGCCGAAGACATGACCGAGGATCGCCATTCCGGCGAACGCGAGGAGTCCCGAGCCGAGACCACTCACGAGCGCGCCCGCGAAGAGCTGCGCGATCCCGAGCGCGTCGGCCGCGCGGTTTACCAGCACGAACGACAGGATCACGCCCACTGCGCCGGCCGCGACCGCGACCGCGCCGGCCGCGAATTCGCGCGCCGTGGTCGCCCGCCGGACAGCGGCCATGCCGAGAAGCGCCGGCACGAGGACGTAGGCAACCAGCTCTACCTGGCTCGACATCATTCCGATGTGGAGCGCGCCCGCGATCTGCGTCGCGAGCGCGGTCCGCCCGCCGACGAGGACGGTGAGCATCATCGCGATGGCCGCAAACGGCGCGAAGTAGACGGCGATGGTGTGCCCCGGAATGAGCGCGCGGCCCGCTGCGGTGATCGCGAGGAGCGACAGGATGACGAGGATCATCTTGCGGTCCTCGAGCCAGGCCTCCGTCGCGTAGCGTTCGAGGAAGAGCGCAAGAACACCGGCGATGAGACCCGCCCACAGCACGAGCCCGATCGCGCCACGCCAGTCGTTGCCTTCATTGGCGAGCCCGAGCGCCCGCAGCTTCTCGACCTCGAGCCCGCTTACGACCTCGCCGTCGCGGACGACCACCTCGCCGGCGATCACCTGGACCTGGACCGGCGTGACGCCGCTTCGCGCGTCCTGCCGCGCGATATTCGTGGCGAAGTCATCGACTTTCACGTTCACGTTCAGGTTCTGCTTGAGGATTTCCGCGCCTGCGCGCTTCTGCCGGTCGGTCCATCCGGCGGGTAACGCCTTCACGGCGTCGGCCTTCGCGGTGTCGAGCTGCTCCGCGCGGATGCCCTGCTGGTAGAGCGTCCGAAGTGCGCTATCGAGCCC